>CAMLFX010000005.1 GCA_946479435.1 uncultured Sphingobacteriales bacterium
CATAAGAAATTAAAAAACGCTGCTAAAAGTAATAATTTATGGCTACTATACTAGTGTTTGAAGTGTAAATACCGGAATTTAAATAGTATTTAATGTTAATCAATCGTTGCAGTGCTCAATTTGTATAAACCAACGTTTAGTTAAGAGAGATCGTCTATTAGTTAAAACATCCCACACCTACTATGAAAAAAATACTCTTATTCGCAATATTATTCGCAAGCTATCAATCGTTTGCGCAGCGTGGATTTTATGTAAAACCTACAGTAGGTTTAGGCTGTAGCAACCTTAGGCCATCTATAAACGCAGCAGGAGATAAAGGCGGTTTTGCATATGGCTTAGGAGTAAGCTTAGGCTATAAGGTCAATCATATACGGCTGGAAACTGGTGTAAATTATGTGTCGCCAAGCGGGCAGCGAGATCATTACAGATTTATGGAAGACCTGGACTTAAGAGAGGGGGAAGATGTAGTATACCCAAAGAGCTATACTAATATAAAGGAAACCAACTATTACCTAATGGTGCCATTGAAAATTGGTTATGAAGCGGTATTTGGACAAAAACTAAGTCTTGTACCAATGATAGGTGCGGAAATAGCGTTCGACATGGGCAGTAGCTATAAAGGGGAACGTTTTGACCTGAACGATAAAAAATTATATAATGTTAGAGGTCGTTTTGAAAATGATAAACCACGTTTGGTAGGCAATGTAGGGTTTCATTTGGAGTATCGCCTTAACCATAACACACACTTTTTTGCAGGGCCAACAGCTAGGTATTTTATGAGTCATGCATTTACATACCTGCATGGCCAGCAGACAAACTTTATGCCTCATATACTGACCATGGATATGGGTGTAATGTGCCGTTTTTAGCCTGCTGCAATCCTGCTAACAAACCGTTACCTTTGCCATCCTGTAATATGACACAGCAATGAGCGAAGAAAGATCACTGAATTTTTTAGAGGAAATAATAGAAAAAGATATTGCCGAAGGCAAAAATGGAGGACGTATTCATACCCGCTTTCCACCAGAGCCGAATGGATACCTGCATATAGGGCATGCTACATCGATATGCCTGAATTTCGGACTGGCAAAAAAATATAATGGTAAATGCAACCTGCGTTTCGATGATACCAACCCCGTAACAGAGGATACTGAATATGTAGAGAATATCAAGAACGATATTAAATGGCTGGGCTTCGAATGGGATAATGAGTTGTATGCATCAGACTATTTTGAACAGTTATATACGTTTGCGACTGAACTGATAAAAAAAGAACTGGCGTATGTAGATGACTTTAGTGCAGAAGAAATAGCTGCTACGAAAGGTAGTACTACCGAGCCGGGTATAGAAAGCCCATACCGCAACCGAAGTATAGAAGAGAACCTGCAATTGTTTGCCGATATGCGTGCAGGTAAGTATAAAGATGGTGAGAAGGTATTGCGTGCAAAAATAGATATGGCTCACCCTAACCTGCTATTACGCGACCCGCTGATGTATCGTATAAAACACGCGCACCACCACCGCACAGGTGAGGCGTGGTGCATATATCCTATGTACGATTTTGCACATGGCCAAAGCGATAGTATAGAGCATATAACACATTCTATATGTACGCTTGAGTTTATACATCACCGCCCGCTATATAACTGGTTCATTCAGCAGTTAGGTATATTCCCGTCGCAACAATATGAGTTTGCACGCCGAAACCTTACCTATACTGTAATGAGTAAACGTAAGCTACTGCAACTGGTAAATGAAAAGCACGTTGCAGGATGGGATGACCCACGTATGCCTACCATAAGCGGTATGCGTCGCCGTGGTTATACTCCTGAAGCCATACGCCAGTTTTGCGATACGATAGGTATTGCGAAAAGAGATAACATAACGGATGTGGGTCTGCTGGAGTTTTGCGTGCGTGAGCACTTGAACAAAACCGCAAACAGGGTAATGGCTGTGCTGGATCCTATAAAAATGGTGATCACCAATTACCCTGAAGGACAAACGGAAGAATTGCAAGGTGAAAGCAATCCTGAAGATGTAAATAGCGGTAGCCGTATTATACCATTTAGTAAAGAAGTATGGATAGAGCGTGAAGATTTTATGGAGAACCCCCCAAAGAAATTTTTCCGCTTAGGCCCGGGCCTAATGGCCAGGCTGAAACATGCTTATATTGTGAAGTGTGACGATTTTAAGAAAGATGCAGCAGGCAACGTAACTGAGATACATTGCACGTACATACCTGAAAGTAAAAGCGGTAACGATACCAGCGGCATACATGTAAAAGGTACCATACACTGGGTAAGTGTGCCACATGCTAAAACTGCTGAAGTGAGGTTGTATGACCGTTTATTTAAAGTGGAAGATCCATCGAGCGAAGAGGGAGATTTTAAAGAGTATATCAATCCTGATTCGATGCAGGTATTGCCAAGTGTATATATAGAACCTGCATTGGCTGCTGCACAGGCGGGTGATAAATTTCAGTTTTTGCGTAAAGGTTATTTCTGTGCCGATGTTGATAGCACCCCCGAACATTTAATATTCAACAGAACAGTTGGCCTGAAAGATAGCTGGGCCAAAGAAGTAAAAAAAGGATAGCTAACAACCGGTAGATACATGCTACCGGTTGTTGTTTTATTTAGCCGCTATAACTGATATCTCAACATTTACACCTTTAGGTAAACCTGCTACTGCTACGGTTTCACGGGCAGGAGGGTTCTCTGTAAAGTAGCTTCCGTATATTTCATTTACTTGCGCAAAGTATTTCATGTCAGTAAGGAATATGGTTGCCTTCAGTACATTTGAAAAGTCCATACCTGCTTCCTTTAAGATGCCATTCAGGTTTTGCATTACGATGGTGGTCTCGGTTTTAACATCACCTGTTATTAGTTCGCCCGATTGTGCATCGATGGCTATCTGGCCCGAAACAAATAATATATTGCCAAATTGTACGGCCTGGTTGTAAGGGCCAATTGGGGCAGGGGCATTATTAGTGCGGATGATCTTTTTTTCCATAGGCACAAATGTAATATGCCACGTACATTTGCAAACAAAATTTTACGGTTAACAGCCGGAAAGAGATGGATTATATTTTACATATCGATACTTCAGGTGATATGGGTACCATTGCATTATCAGCAAATGGTAAAGTACTTGCTGAGCGTATAAATACAGATACACGTAATCATGCTGCAGTTATCAATACTTTTATTGATGAGGTAATAGCAGAAAATAGCATTAAACTGAAAGATATTGCTGCTGTTGCTGTGTGCGGCGGCCCCGGTTCTTATACAGGTTTGCGTATTGGCCTGTCAACGGCTAAAGCGCTGTGCTATACACTGGATATTCCTTTATTACATCATGACCGTTTATTATTATTAGCGTTACCAGAATGTTATAATGAATTATCTATATATAGCAATGTAACCTCTATATTGCAAGCGAGAGATAAGGAATATTATTTGGGGATATATAGTAAGGATTTTCAAAATGTATATGGGCCTAAGCATATCTTTCAATTTGAATTGAATGATATTTTTGATGAATACGGAAAAAATACAATTGTAACAGGAAAAATAAAAGATGAACCAGAGATAGCACATTTTTTGATCGGCTCAGACATGCAAACGGATAAAATCGAATTGAATTATTGGTCGGTATATGCGTATAAGTGTTATGTGGAAAAAAAATTCGCTAATGTATCATTAGCGGAGCCTTTTTATCTAAAACAAGTATATACGCATAAGTAGCTATCGTTAATATTCTTACGAATTTTTTAATTATATATTTTATTCACTTTAACTGTGATTTAACAGTTTTTACAAATATATGGTTGGCTCATATTTTATAATGGTGTATGTTTGCGTCTACAATAATTGATATTCTTTAGTAATTTCTTACTGCCATATATTAATTCTTGTTTATTCATTAACCTCTGTAAATATTTTAAGTAAATGGAAACGACTATGTCAGCTAACACATTGGTGATTCGCAAAGATGAAGGATCGAACGAACAAATTAAATTGGACTACATGGCGGTAAAAAGTGCTGCTATGACGTTAAGGGCTATCAACCATAAGTTACGCCAGCAGATCGTAAAGTTGTTGGAAGAGAACAAGCGTATGAACGTGACTGACATCTACGTTAAACTGCGTTTAGAGCAATCAGTAGCATCTCAGCACCTGGCTATTTTACGCCGTGCTAACATCGTTATTACTGAGCGTGACGGTAAATTCATTCATTACGCACTGAACCATGCACGCATTGCTTCAGTTGCTAAATTCGTAGTTGACCTGGTTAACTCTGACGAAGGATAAGAATTATCTTATTTAATTGATTACCCAAAAAGACAAAAAGATAAGGCCCTGCAATTGCAGGGCCTTATCTTTTATATTCAAAAAGCCTTATTTTTTCATTAAAGCAAAATCAAGCACTTCCAGCATTTCAGTTACATAGTGAAACTTTACGCCTTTAATAAAAGCCTTATTGATTTCTTCTACATCTTTCCTGTTTTGCTCACAAAGCACAATGTCTTTTATGCCAGCACGCTTGGCCGCTAATACCTTTTCTTTTATACCACCTACAGGAAGTACCAGGCCCCGCAATGTTATTTCACCAGTCATTGCGAGGTAAGGCCTTATTTTTCTACCTGTAAATACAGAAGCCAATGCGGTGAGCATAGTTATACCAGCGCTTGGGCCATCTTTAGGTACGGCACCTTCGGGTACGTGTATATGTATGTTGTTTTCCTCAAATTTTTCAGCCGGTATTTTTACATCAGCAGCATGGGCTTTAAGGTAAGAAAGGGCAGTAGTTGCACTTTCTTTCATCACGTTACCCAGGTTGCCTGTAAGTGTAAAGCCACCTTTACCTTTGGAAAGATTAGTTTCTATAAATAATATATCACCACCAACATAAGTCCAGGCAAGGCCTACGGCAACGCCGGGCGGATGACCTTTGGTATATATATCGTTATTAAACTTAGGTTTCCCCAGTACTTTTTCAACTTGTTCAATATCCACTTGTGGCGCTACTTTTTCTTCAAGAGCTACCTGTTTTGCCACAGAGCGCATCATGCTGGCCATAAGGCGGTCCAACTCACGTACACCCGATTCACGAGTGTATTCTTGTATCATTTTGTTTATTACCTTATCGTTGAATTTCATAGGCACTTTAGTAAGGCCATGCAATTCTTTTTGCTTAGGTATCAGGTGGCGTTTAGCTATTTCTGTTTTTTCTTCCATTGAATAGCCTGTCAGTTGTATGATCTCCAACCTGTCGCGCAGCGCTGGCTGAATATCTGCAAGACTATTGGCTGTTGCCACGAATAAAACCTTCGACAGGTCAAATTCAAGCTCAAGGTAGTTATCGTAGAAAGTGTTGTTTTGTTCAGGATCTAATATTTCTAATAAGGCCGAGCTGGGATCGCCACGGAAATCTTTGCCTATTTTATCAATTTCATCGAGTATGAAGACAGGATTGGCTGATTTTATTTTACGCAATGACTGTATGATACGGCCAGGCATAGCGCCAATATAAGTTTTACGGTGCCCGCGCAGCTCACTTTCATCGTGCAGGCCGCCAAGGCTTAAGCGTACATATTTACGGTTGATAGCGTTGGCAATACTACGGCCCAATGATGTTTTGCCAATACCGGGAGGGCCTACAAAGCATAAAATTGGCGATTTCATATCGCCTTTCAGCTTCAAAACGGCCAGGTATTCTAATATGCGATCCTTAATCTTATCCATTCCATAATGGTCATGATCGAGCACTTTTTGCGCTTTTTTCAGATCGTAACTATCCTCGGTATATGTTTCCCAGGGCAGGTCAAGCATTAGGTCGAGGTGGTTATATATAACCGAATAATCGGGTGTGCTGGGATGCATCCGTTCCAGCTTCTCTATGTTTTTTTGAAACAGTTCTTTAGCTGCTTCCGGCCACTTCATCTCCTCAGCACGCTTTTGCAAATCGCGTATCTCGCGTTCGTTAGGGTCGCCGCCCAGTTCTTCGCGTATCGATTTCATCTGCTGTTGCAGGAAATATTCACGTTGCTGGCGGTCGATATCGGCCCTTGTTTTGTTGGTTATCTCGTTTTTCAATTCTACCAGCTGCAGTTCCGATTGCAATAATTGCAGCAAACGTTCTGCACGTGCCTGTACATCATTTTCCTCAAGCAATGCTTGTTTATCGGCAAGTTTGGCGCTAATGTTGGAAGCTACAAAGTGTACCAGGAAAGATTGCTGTTCGATATTGCGCAGTACGATGCTGGTTTCGTTAGGTAAATTGGGCGATTGCTGTGCAATACGTTCGGAATGGTCTTTAATAGAGGCTACCAGTGCATCGAACTCTGCATTTTCCACAGGAAATTTATCTTCCAGGTACTTTATTTGTGCTGCAAAGTATGGGTCTATCTGTGTGTAAGATTCTACTTTGAAGCGCATACGGCCCATAATGAAGATGGTTGTGTTACCATCAGGCATTTTTATTTGTTTCACTATTTTTGCCAGCGTACCCACACTGTAAATATCATCGGGCATAGGATCTTCGTTATTCACATCTTTCTGGGCTATAACACCAATCCATTTACCGTTTTTTGCAGCTTCAGTTATTGCTTTTACAGATTTTTCGCGCGCTACCGTTATTGGCAATACTACATTTGGGAACAAAACGGTATTCCTCAACGCTATTACAGGTATTTCAGAAGGTAAATTCCCCTTCTCCTGTTCATCCATTTCATCTTCACCAAGCGGAACAATAGGCATAAACTCCATTTCCTGTTCCGACTGGCCCAGGAACATATTTATCATCGATTTCATTTCAGACATTATGACAAGATTTCCTTCTCAATATTTTTTACAGAAGGTAAATATAGCAGTCAATACTTATGCCAAAGGCATTTTATCGGTAATATTTGCAGTTTATTCTGTTATATATTTGCTGTTAGATATTTTTTTAAGAATTATGAAGTTATTCTATCCAATACTTACAGTTTTTTGCGCAACTATAGGGTTAACCAGCCCGGTAATAGCACAAGAAACTAATATCGATAGCTTGCTGGCAGAAGATATGAAGCCATTACCACCCAAGAAATTTTATATAGGTAATAGTTTAGATGGGGGGATTTTTTCAACATCAATATCTTCAAAGCCCGGTACCGATAAGGAGCTTACAACACTCAGGTTTACATACTTTATCAATTTTGGCTTCGACTTCAACTATGATTTTACCAATCACTTTGGGGCATTTACCGGGATAGGTATTAAAAACATTGGGTTCATTGAAAAATTCCCTGCGCTTGATAGTACTGTAAAACGCCGTGTATATACTTTGGGTGTGCCGGTGGGCCTTAAGTTTGGTAATCTTAATAAAAGGTTTTTGGGCTTTATTGGCGGTGGTGCAGATCTGGCACTTAACTATAGGGAGAAAGGTTTTATAAAGCGTGGCGATAAAGAAAAATTTAATGAATGGTTCAGCGACCGTACTGAATTAATAATGCCTTATGTATTTGCCGGTGTATCAGTAAAACCCGGTATTACTTTTAAGCTTCAATATTACCCGCAGAATTTCTTTAATACCGATTATACTATGGGTGCCGGTACTACAGTGGTAAAGCCTTATGCGGGTTATACAACTAATCTTATACTGCTTAGTTTGGGTATGGATATACACTACAATAAGAAACCCAAAGAGCAGTTTGATAACGTTAAGGGACAGATGTAAGGAACCGGACTTAACTAAAGAGGCGTGCATTGCACGCCTCTTTAGTTTGGTTGACATTATGTTGAAGTTATTTCAGGACTTTCGACAACTCTGCGTCCAGCGCTTCTTCGCGTAAATCGCGGGCTATAATATTGCCTTGGGGATCTATAAGGAAATTGGCAGGTATTGAATTTACGTTATAGGTGCGCGCAGCTATTGATTCCCAACCTTTAAGGTCGCTAATATGTGCCCATGTAAGGCCATCTTTTTCAATAGCGTTCATCCATTTGTCCTTATCGCTATCCAGCGATACTCCTAATACAGTGAAGTTTTTGCCTTTGTATTTATTGAATGCTGCAACAACATTTGGATTTTCTTTACGGCATGGGCCACACCATGATGCCCAAAAATCTACAAGTACATATCTGCCCTTCAGCGAAGACAGGCTTATGGTTTTCCCGTCAGGGGTAGGAAGGGAAATTTCTGGTGCCGGTTGGCCAATAGCAGGTGCATTATCAGCAGAAGGTTGTTGCATGCCTGCCATCATTTTATTAAACTTGTCGGTAAACTCTTTTGCCATTGATGCTTTCGGAAAGCGGCTGTTCATGCTTTGTACAAAAACATTTAAATAATCCATTTCTACCTGCGGGTTCAGCATTTGAACAGCAAATAGTGCATTGGGAAGCGATTTAGTAGTATCGGCATATTGTTCAATAAAACGTGTAAAGCCAATATTCATTTCCTGAAGATCTTTCTTGGCCGCAGCCAGCAAGCTATCGTTGCCTTGCACGCGCATTGAATCCATAACTATGCTTATGGTGTTGAAGTCGCGCAGATGCTCACGTACAGTTGAGAGGAAATTTTTCAGGCTGGCAGATGAAGGAGAGCCTTCAACATTGTAATTTTCAAACTGGTTCCAGTTGCTGGTTACATTTACCGTTCCTTTATCCAAAGATAAAAGCAGGTATCGCTCCATTTCAAAACGAATGCGGTACAAACCCTCTTCAGGTGAGGTGCCGGAAAGCTCGAACTTGCCGTCTTTACTTGTTTTGGCAGAATCTACAATAACAATCTCGTTTATGCCCAATTCTTCCAGGTAAACACTTTGCTGGGGCATATCATCTATCTTCCCCTTAACGGTAAATTTATTACCGGAATGATTGCAGGCTGACAGGCATACGGAGCCAATAAGAAATAAAATGAGGTATTTAACTCGCATTTCAGGAATTTGTTTCAGTTTGCAAACCTAATTAATTATTTGCTTGTGTAATGTAAGGGTTATATTTGAAGTGATTTTCCTGATTGTGCAAGTTGAATGACAAAAACCTGACATAACATTTTATTTAGAATTAGATATTTGCAACGTCATGAGCCTAAATAGACTTGGTTGCTTTTTACTGGTACTCACAGCATTTCTTACATCTTGCGAAAAAGAAGAAACCCCTATCCCGTTGCCACCAAAGGGGGAAGCCAAGATTGAACAAATTTCTATGGGGGAAGGCTACCCTAACCAGATATTTTATGACTTTGAAACCCAAAGGGTTGTGTTAACCAGCGTGATAAACAGTTGGGACATTGCCTTAGGCTCGTCTGCAGAAGGTTACCCGATATTTGTTAATGGAGCGAAAGACCTGTATGTGTATAATACCGGGAAAACGGATATAACACAAGTAACTGAAGCGCCTGACTATAACGATAAAGTTTGGAAATGGGATGCAGCGGAAGGAATGACAGATTCTACAGCATTTGGCAAATGGGGGAGGAATGGCATATCAGATAAATGGGTTTATATTTTAAAAGTGAACCCAGCCCATAAGCAGGATACATTTAGAAAAATTCAGATAATAGCAGCCGATCCCACCCATTATGAAATAACATATGGAGACCTTCGTTCCAAACAAACCCAAACGGTTACTGTAAAGCTTGATCCTGATTATAATTTTGGCTACCTGTCATTTACTGACGGGCAAGTGAAACCGGAGCCCCGTAAAGATGAATGGGATATAGTATTTACGCGCTACAGGTACATATACCGTGAGTTGAACAATTTCCCATATATGGTGAATGGCGTATTACTAAACCCTGCTAAAGATGAGTACCTACAGGCAAGGGTACAAGCTACTACCGATAGTTTACCTCCTTTTCAGGAGCTTACAGCCGATTATATTACTAAAGCGCACTTTTCACCATATAGAGATGTAATAGGTTTTGACTGGAAGTCATATAGTATTGCTGAAGGCAAATACACGGTTGATAAAAACAAAACATACATTATTCAAAGCCATAATAAGGAGTTTTTCAAACTGCACTTTCTAGATTATTATGACAATGCAGGCCAGCAAGGTAATCCTACCTTCGAATTTGACCGCCTACAATAAGGGGTACGTACCCACGTTGTTACCCAAATCATTCGAAGAAATAATAGCGATATAGTTTTTTGACTTTTTAGTCTGTTACGCTTACCTTTGCGCAAAATTTCAGCATTTAATATTTTCTTATAATTAAGTCATATGCCAAACGTTGGTAAAATCAAACAAATTATCGGTCCGGTTATAGACGTACACTTTAGTGCAGAAAGTAAACTACCGGAAATCTATAACGCATTGGAGCTGAAACGCCCTAATGGCGATACACTTGTGCTTGAAGTGCAACAACACTTAGGTGAAGATAGCGTACGTTGCGTAGCGATGGACGGTACCGAGGGCCTGGTACGTGGCCTGGAAGTAATAGATACCGGTAAGGCGATTGCAATGCCAATAGGGGAGCAAATACATGGCCGTCTGTTCAATGTAACAGGTGATGCTATCGATGGTTTGCCTCAGCCAGATAAAACTAACGGCCGTCCCATACACGCAAAACCTCCCAAATTTGAAAACCTGAGTACGGCTTCTGAGATCCTGTTCACAGGTATCAAAGTTATCGATCTGATCGAACCATACGCAAAAGGCGGTAAGATCGGTTTGTTTGGTGGTGCGGGTGTAGGTAAAACCGTATTGATCCAGGAACTTATCAACAACATTGCGAAAGCATATAGTGGTCTATCAGTATTTGCAGGTGTAGGCGAGCGTACACGTGAGGGAAATGACCTGATGCGTGAGATGATTGAAGCAGGTATTGTAAAGTATGGCGAAAAATTCCTGCACAGCATGGAAAATGGTGGCTGGGATCTTTCAGTAGTTGATAAAGAATTACTAAAAGAATCTAAAGCAACCTTCGTATTCGGACAAATGAACGAACCTCCCGGAGCTCGTGCACGTGTGGCTCTTTCTGGTCTTACAATGGCGGAATACTTCCGCGATGGAGATGGCACAGGTAAAGGAAAGGATATCCTTTTCTTCGTAGATAACATCTTCCGTTTCACACAAGCAGGTTCTGAAGTATCGGCACTACTTGGCCGTATGCCATCGGCAGTGGGTTACCAACCTACACTGGCTACTGAAATGGGCTTGATGCAAGAACGTATCACTTCAACTAAAAATGGTTCTATTACCTCTGTACAGGCGGTGTATGTGCCTGCGGATGACTTGACCGATCCGGCTCCGGCAACAACTTTTGCCCACCTTGATGCCACTACGGTATTGAGCCGTAAAATTGCGGATCTCGGTATCTATCCGGCGGTAGATCCTTTGGATTCTACTTCCCGTATCCTTACCGTACAAATAGTAGGTGAAGCGCACTACAAATGTGCTGACCGTGTGAAACTAATATTGCAACGCTATAAAGAATTGCAAGATATCATCGCTATCCTAGGTATGGATGAATTGAGCGAAGAAGATAAACTAACCGTAGCACGTGCACGTAAGGTACAGCGTTTCTTGTCTCAGCCATTCCACGTGGCAGAGCAGTTTACAGGCCTGAAAGGCGTGCTGGTACCAATTGAAGAAACTATCCGCGGGTTTAATATGATCATGGATGGTGAAGTAGATGAATATCCGGAAGCAGCCTTCAACCTGGTAGGTACTATTGATGATGCAATAGCTAAGGGTAAGAAACTGATGGAGCAGGCTAAAAACTAAGGTTAGTTTAAGCTTTTTGAATTTTGACTTTTGAATTTGCAATATGCAATTAGATATATTAACACCTGAGCATAAAGTATATAGCGGTAACGTATATGGGGTACAGCTACCGGGTATTGAAGGTTCTTTCGAGATACTGGAAAACCACGCACCTATGATCGCTTCTTTAGGCAATGGTAAAATGAAAATAATAAAAGACAAGAACACAACCGAGATGTACGAGATTACAGGCGGCTTTGTGGAAGTAATTAATAATAAAGCGAGTGTACTGATAGAGGGCGCTACAGCTTTAGATTAATAACTTGCTGTTTTTAAATAAGTTAATTGCCGGATTATTAGTCCGGCAATTTTTTTTGTTATAGGGTGTTGACTTTTTATATAATAATTTTTAAATTTATATTTCACTAATTAAAAATTATCATCATGAAAAAAATGCTCTTAACAGCCATATTTGGCTTATGTTGCTTTTTAGTAAAAGCACAATCATTAACAGTTAGCAATGGCTCAGCCTGCACTATCAATTATTACCTGGCAGCTACAAGCCCCGCGTGCTCGGGTATTGTAGGTAGTGTTACGTATTCTATCGCGCCATTTTCAAGTGTTACATTTTCTAGTTTTGCTGCGGTTTCATGGTCTAGCGGTACGCCGGGTGCAGGGTGGCAGTGGGATTATATTAAGGAATGGAATAGTTGCGGCCCTATGAGTTGGACTCCACCTGCCTGTGGCCAAGATGTATGCGCAGTGGGTATAGCTTGTAGCGGGCTTCCTATTAGTAGCTGCATGAATATAACTACTACTTGTAACACATGTAGCGCTGTAAAAACGCAGTGGTTCCCTACGGGTGGCGGTAATGTTGCCGTAAGGATATGGTAATACGCAAATATTGATTTTAAAGAAAGCCTCATTAATGGGGCTTTCTTATTTAAGGCTAATTTTTAAGACAGGGTTATTGGGTTATATTTGATGCTTATTAGCGTATTGTAATAGATTGAATCTGCCATTCTTCATAGCCCGTCGTTATTTGCTCCACCAAAAGGGCGCTTTCTCTGCATTTATTATCAGGCTGGCCATTGTAGCCACTGCCCTAAGTGTGGCCACAATGATATTGTCTATGGCATTCATCTCCGGGTTCAAGTACGAAATTCGTGAGAAATTATTCAGCTTTTGGGGGCATGTGCATATTATACCTTATACACCCGATGCATCGAATATAATAAGCCCCAATCCAATAAAAGCAGATAAAAAACTGGAACAGGAAGTCGCAGCAACTCCACATGTAGTAAGTATAGTACCGTTTGCGGTAAGACCGGCTATTGTAAATGTAAATAAGTACATGGAAGGCGTGCAGCTAAAAGGTATCAACAATGCATACAGGCTGCCACAAAGTATACATTTTAAAGGTAAGTGGATAGATTTTACAGATACATCGTACTCGAAAGATATAGTGCTGTCTGAAACTACTGCAGCAAGGCTAGATGTAAATGCAGGTGATGACATACTGCTTTATTTCCTGGAGCCCGGTGCCACTTTCCCACGTGTAAGGAAAGTAAAGGTAAGCGGGCTTTATCATACAGGGATGGATGAAGTAGACCATGATTTTGGCGTTTGCGACATACGCTTGCTACAACGGATAAATAACTGGCAAGCCAATGATATAAATGGATACCAGTTGATGCTGGATGATGATAAGCGCTCGGATACGGTAGCGGTAAATATATTCAATAAATATCTCGAACCACCACTCACTACCAATACTATGCAGCAAATCTTTCCCGGTGTGTTCGACTGGCTTTCATTTCAGGATGTGAATGGTAGAATCATATTGATCATTATGTCGATAGTAGCTATCATTAATCTTGCAGTTGCATTGCTGATACTGATAGTAGAACAAGCGAGGATGGTTGGGGTTTTGAAAACGCAAGGTATGCAGGCCAAAGATATACGCGCTATTTTTCTTTACCATGCGGGTCTTATTGCTGCAATAGGAATATTGGCAGGTAATATTCTTGCACTAAGTATTTGTTGGCTGCAAAAAGCTACAGGTTTTCTTACACTGCCAGAGGCAACATACTATGTGCAACAAGTACCTGTAAGAGTTATATGGTGGCATCCAATATCAATTAGCGCTGCAACCCTGGGGTTATGCATACTATGTATGTGGCTTCCCTCGTTGTATATTCGCCGTATTCAGCCTGCAAAGGTGTTACAATTCAAATAGAGTGAACAATAAAGAACAATATCGCGAACTCTGCAAGCAACCTAATAAACTACCCTTGTTTATAAAAGACTGGTGGCTGGATGCTGTATGCAATAGTTGGGATGTTGCAATAGTTTGGAATGGTGATAAAATTGCAGGAGTTTGGCCATATAGTATAGAGCAAAAAGCAAGCGTAAGCATTATTCGCAACCCGGTACTCACTCCTTACATGGGTCCATATATATTTTATCCGCACGACCTTAAAGATAGTAAGCGAGATAATTTTGAATATGAGATCATTGCAGCTCTTTGCAAGCAGATGACTGCAAAAGTTTGGAATGTTAGCTTACGGCCCGGCCAAAAACAGGTAGGCTTATTCGCAGCAAACGGTTTTAAAATACTTCCGCGGCAAACATTTGTTATGCCTTTGCTGGAAGAAGAGACTGCGCTCTTTTCAAGACTGCATGAAGACTACAGGCGCAACATACGTAAAGCAGAAGTTGAACTTACCATAACGAATGAACCCGCATTATTGCCTGAGCTTTGGCAATACCAAAAAGCAACACTCGATAGAAAGGATGTGCACATGCACTTCAGCCAGCCGCAGATGCAGAAAGTGTTTGATGCCTGCCTGGAGAATAATAGTGCTGCTTTATGGGTAGCAAAAAAAGATGGTATAGTTCAAGCCATACTCTGGCATATATGGGATGGAACCTGTGCATATTACCTTGTGGGTTCAAAAAATCCGGCAATAAAAGATAACCGCGCCATGACGGCTTTGATATGGAAGGCGATCAGTGAATCGAAAAAATTGGGTAAAACCAGTTTCGATTTTGAAGGTAGTATGGATACAGGTGTCGAAAAGTTTTTTCGCAATTTCGGTGGCGAAAGGACGCTTTATCTTTCCCTTATCAAAAACCAATCGCCACTCTGGCGTTTGAAGCAGTTGTTGCGAGGTTAGTTATCCTTTCTTTTTAGTAGAATGATCTTTGATGTGACAACAGCTGATACCATGATGAATGGTATAAAATAATATTTGTACGTAAGTGGGCTAAACATGAAAAAGAAGGTCAGGAATAAGAAAAGCATTACCAGGCTCAAGTCGTAAAAAT
The DNA here is from genome assembly GCA_946479435.1 of uncultured Sphingobacteriales bacterium. Next base: position 15,024 of record CAMLFX010000005.1, read on the forward strand.
TTATCCTGTCTTTAAATTTTTTATGCAGCAACAAGCCAAGGCCCATCATGGCCAGCATTGCTGATGCCTGTATAACACGACACATAAATACGCGGTGCTCCATATCACCTGAGAATATTTGCTTTATGTAGGGCGCAAAGTAAAGTCCGCTTTCAAAACTCCATGATGTATGATTATCACCATAGCCAACCCATTCGGCAATAGCAGCCCCATTATGATAGGCTATGCCTGTTTTGAGTATAGATGGATTGTGCAGGTAAAAAGGGAAAATATAAATAACAAGTATCGAAACAGCTATTGCGGCCCATGATAGGTAACTGTTCTTACGTGGTGCACCCAGCCATAGTAATATAAGGAAAAGCGGTAGCCAGAAAACCATTGTATAGCGCGATAGCAGGCACAGAATAATGCCCAATATTGTGATAGGTAAACTACGCATGGCAAGCCCCGCTGCTAAGATCAGATAGTAGGCGGCAATGATCAACTCGAAAGACACAGCAACATCAAGACTGGCCCCACGTAAAAAACTCCATAATCCAATTGCCGGCAAGACAAGACAGCACAATTTTATTATGATGTTGGCATTAGTTCTCCATACATAAATGCCGTAAACACAACTCGCTAAAATCAATAAGAACATGCCTATCCATCTTGTATCTATATGAAACATATAGGTAACGGCAGCAGGTAGCCAATGCATAGGCATGTAAACAGGGAATGGGTGCCAGCTATATTGCTCTAAAGGATAGTATGGAAATTTACCTGCTGCGAATCGGGTGTATAAGGCTTCTATTTGTGGTACAACATCTGAAAATTTGGATGCATCAGGATAATCGGTGAAGGATTGTTTTACTGAACTTATTAATAATCCCATTGCAAAGCCTCCCAATAATGCCCCTGGCACCCAATTTTTCCAGGAGTTTTCTTTTATTAAGCTATGCGACAAACGTGAATTTGCATTTGCGAATATATAATATATTGATAACGCTAAACAAGTCGTAAAAAGCCAAAATGGATTTATATCTTTTGCTACCTGATTTTCAGGCACAGCATACAGTATAAAGTATATTTGTAAGAGAAACAGGATGAGTGCTAATAGCTTTTTCATGAACGGTAGTAAAAATATGAAAACCCTTTTAAAACAATAAGTTAGTTTAGCTGAATATCTTTAATCTTCATCTTATTATCAGTAACTTCGCACACCATAATTTTTTGATAAATATTCCGTTTATAAATGAGTTCTGTTATTGAGAAGCTTGAGGCAATAAAGGCCAGGTTTGATGACCTTGGTATTGCTTTAACGAACCCTGAAATAGTGAATGACAATAAAAAGTTCTCGCAAGTAAGCCGTGAGTATAGAAAACTGGAGAAGATAGTACTGGCTTATAAGAATTATAGAACTTGCCTGGATAGCCTGGAATTTGCCCGCGAGGTACTGGAAACAGAAAGCGATGATGATTTACGCAGTATGGCAAAAGAGGATATAGACAAGCTTGAGGTACAAAAAGAAGAACTGGAAGAAGAAGTAAGACAGCTATTAGTGCCAAAAGATCCGCAAGATGAAAAGAATGCAATTCTTGAAATAAGGGCAGGTACCGGTGGTGATGAGGCCAGCATATTTGCCGGCGATCTGGTTAGAATGTATTTGCGTTATTGCGAGCGCAAAGGGTGGAAAGTAACGATGCTTACTGAAACAGAAGGCACAGTTGGCGGATATAAAGAGGTGCAGCTTGAGGTACAAGGCGAAGATGTATATGGCACATTGAAATTTGAAAGTGGTGTACATAGGGTACAAAGGGTACCGGCTACTGAGGCCAGCGGCAGAGTGCATACATCTGCAGCTACTGTAGCTGTAATGCCTGAAGCAGAGGAAATAGATTTTGAACTGAAAGAAAGCGACCTGAAAATGGAAACCGCGCGAAGTGGTGGTGCAGGTGGGCAGAACGTGAATAAGGTGGAAACAAAAGTAATACTTACCCACGTACCAACGGGAACAGTTATTACCTGCCAAACTGAACGTACACAGCTGGGTAACCGGGAGAAGGCTACTGCTATGATGCGTTCAAAACTTTATGAAGAACAGGTACGTAAACAGGAAGAGGAAATATCGCGCAGGAGGAAGAGTTTGGTGAGCACGGGTGACAGGTCGGCCAAGATTAGAACATACAACTACCCCCAGGGGCGTATTACTGATCACAGGATTAATATGACGATATATAACCTGGATGATTTTATGAATGGAAACATTCAGGATATGCTGGAAGCGCTACAATTTGCAGAAAATGCAGAGAAAATGCAGTCGGGAGAATCGATTATATGATAATCAGGCATAGCATTTGTTATCAATAGTTTTTAATTTTTATAAATATATATAGCATAATTCATGGCAACTCCACGTTTTGATGTGATAGACATCACCCAAACGATAAGGAAACGCAGACGTTTCATTATTATCGTTACCCTTGTGGCAATGGCGTTAGGTGTGGTTTTTTGTTTGATTAGGAAGAAAAAATATAAGGCTCAGACAGAGTTTTTCCTTTCTAATCCACTTTATGCAGATAGAAACTACCTTTTCCGTTCGCTTGATATGCACTTCGTAGATTATTTTGCCGGTGATGATGATATCGATAAGATCATTGTTAATGCAGAATCGGATAATGTGAAGGATAAGGTAATAGACAATATGAAGCTTGCTGAGGCATATAAAATTGATATGTCGAAACCGGAACAGCGCAGCAAGATGAAAGATATATTCAACTTGAACTTCAAAATAAAACGTTCGGAGTACAGGCATCTGATACTTACTTATGTTGATACTGATCCTGTGCGCGCTGCTAATGTTGCCAATGAACATGTAAGGGTAACAGAAGAAGTGTTCCGCAACTATTATAATACTATTAAAGGGTATGCTTATCAATCTATCCATGATAAAATAATTGAAATGGATAGCTCAATTGCCGCATTAACAGATACGCTATCTGGCTTGCGCGATCAGTATAAGATATACGATATTATTAGCCCCTCTCGTACAACAAACACTACTGCTTCAATTAATAGCAATGGCGCAGCAGCATTTGGTAAAGGTGTAGAGCAAATTCAAAATATATCTTCAGTAAAGGATCAGTTGGTAATTGACAGGTCGAAGTATATTAGCTTGTTAAATGAGTTTTCAACAGGAACTAAGGACAACGAGGTGAAATTTATACAGGTAGCAAGCCCGGCTATACCGCCAACTGACCAGTCTGGTCCTGGTATGCTGATAACTGTATTGACTTGTGCACTGTTGGGTATATTCTTTAGTACACTGTATTTATTGCTGACCACCTATTATAAAATACTTATCTCGGTAGAGCGCGATTAATATTTTGATGCAGCAACAACCCGCTATATCCGAAAAGCAATTAACTATTGCAGGTCTTGCAGTGCTATTTTTAGGCGTTGCAGCATTCGCATATACAGGTAGTTATTTTACGCTGGCGATACCTTTTGGCTTCCTGTTCATTATGACCATGGGGCTAAACTGGAAGCTGGCATATTGGTTGCTATTATTCTCTATCCCGGCTTCGGTACAGCTGGAGTTTATGAGCGATACACTCTCGACCTCGTTACCCGACGAGCCGATAATGTGGTTGTTCTTTCTGTTATTCATTTTTATGTGGGCAAGGCAACCTAACATGATACCCAGATGGTGGTGGAGTAACCCTATAATAGTGCTTTTGCTGCTGCAATATTTGTGGATGATAGTTGCAGTGCTTTACTCACACGAGCCCTTGTTGTCGGTGAAATGGATGGCTGCAAAATCATGGTATTTGGTTTGCTTCCTGATACTGCCATTATTCATTTTTACTGAAAAAAAAGACATCAGGAGAGGATTTGTAGTATTATTGGTGCCAACCATTATTACCATAATTATAATAAATATAAGGCATGCTGCTTTAGGCTTCCACTTTCGAAAAGTTGAAAAGGCGATTAACCCAATTTACATCAATCACGTTGATTATTCCACGGTGCTGTCAATGGTTTTTCCAATGTTGGTTGTAGGTGTAATATTAACCCGTGGCAAATCCTGGTTGCTGCGCCTGACTATGCTGGCGCTGTGCTTGTTTATGTTGCCGGCAATATACCTTACCTATGCGCGTGCAGCAATGGTTGCAGTGGTGTTTTGTATTGTGGTTGCTATAGCCATCCGAATGAAGTTGGTTAACCTTATTTTACCCTTCATGTATGGCTTTATTGCACTGATGCTGGTGTTTATTACCGACAATAATCACTACATAAATTATCGCCCTAACTATCAGAAAACATTTATGCGCAATAAGTTCGAAGACCATATCATGGCTACTATCCGTGGGCAGGATATGTCTTCAATGGAGCGGTTGTACAGGTGGATAGCAGCAGTGCGTATGAGTAAGGATGAACCAATAGTAGGTTATGGGCCTAATGCCTTTTATTATTACTACAAACCATACGCAGTATCATCATTCAAAACCTATGTAAGCCGTAATGAAGAACACTCTACCACGCACAACTATTACCTGTACATGCTGGTAGAACAAGGATGGCCGGCCATGATTATCTATGCGGTATTTGTAGCGGTGTATTTTGCCCAGGCGCAAAAAATATATCACCGTTTCAAGGGAAGAGACAGATTTTATAAATACTGTACATTAGGGTTGGCTATGGTATTTGCAGCTTGTTTTATCAACAACTTCTTTTCTGAACTGTTAGAGTCGCATAAGATAGGTTCACTATTCTATCTTACAGTAGCACTAACCGTAATACTGGATAAGAAAAGCCGCGATCTTGAAAAGGAAGATATGGCAACTGCTGCTAATCAAGCTTAGGTTCTATCCACGCATCATTGTCTTTTAATAGCTGTATCAGCTCATCAACAGCTATTTCACTAGGTACATTTTTCTTTACTACCTCTTTGCTTTTGTATAGTGTTATTTTGCCGGGTCCGCTACCTACATAACCAAAGTCTGCATCTGCCATTTCGCCTGGGCCGTTCACTACGCAACCCATTATAGCGATCTTCACACCTTTCAGGTGATTAGTAGCGTTGCGAATCTTAGCAGTAGTTTCCTGCAGATCAAATAACGTACGGCCGCAACTTGGACAACTTATGTACTCGGTCTTACTGATACGTGTACGTGTAGCTTGCAGTATTGAGAATGCAGTATTATTTAAGAACTGATAATTGTTGCTAACAGGCAAATATGTACGGCCAGACATTTTTACGTTTGGTGCCGAAGTGTTTTGCAGCCATATCCCATCACCCATTCCTTCAAGTAACAGGCCACCTGTATCTGTAGCTAATGCTATTAATTGCTCATCGATAGTAATAGCTTCACTTTTTGTTTGCAGTATCACAGGGCAAGCAGCACCTTGTAGCATAAGTTCACTTACAAACCGGCGTATGGATGGCATTGTATGCGTATTGCTACTATGCACGCACAATATTGTTTGTTCACTGTCCTTTGCTTTAGCAATTAAATTTTGTAAAAGCTTCCAATCGGCATTGGCATCAACGCTTACAAAGTGTAGCCCATTAATTGTGGTGTCAGATAAAAAATCTTCAGAAGTTAATAATGGATGGTGCTTTGTTTTATCGATATCACCCAGCCACGTACTATAATTGCAAATAACCTGCAAAGTACCCGGCAATGCGAAACTTAAAGCAGTGTTGCCGGTATATATGTAGTCTGCAGCAGCTTCGCCAATATTCCACTTGTCGGTTGCATCATCGTAACGATATCCAATAGCTTCCAGCTTTTTGTAATTAATTTCCGGCTCATGGCTTAAATCTGCCACTACAACCGGTGTGTGCGCGCTTCCCGTTTTGCCCGCATTTTTTGTTGGCCTGCGCCTATAGCTGAAGGGGTCGTATGGCAATACGGTATTGTTATAAGGATGGATTGCTTGTTGTTGATGCTGCCTGTTGTCATATCGTTTTACAAGATCTTTGCAAACAGGTATTTCAAATTCCGGATCTTCTGTTAGTGAAACACGTATAGTATCACCAATGCCGTCTTCAAGCAAAGTTCCAATTCCTATTGCGCTTTTTATACGGCCATCTTCACCATCGCCTGCTTCTGTAACGCCTAGGTGTAGCGGGTAACATTCGCCAAATTCTTCATCCATTTTTTGTACCAGCAACCGGTATGCCTGTACCATTACCTGTGGGTTGCTCGATTTCATACTTAATATGATCTGGTGATATGCTTCATCTCTGGCTATACGCAAAAATTCCATAGCGCTTTCAACCATGCCAATAGGAGTATCGCCATAACGGCTCATGATGCGGTCGCTTAATGAACCATGATTTGTTCCTATACGCATAGCAGTTCCATATTCTTTACAGATACGAACCAAAGGAGTAAACCTGGTGCGTATACGGTCTATTTCTGCTGCATATTCCGTATCGGTGTATTCTAATATGTCAAATTTCTTTCTGTCAACATAATTGCCTGGGTTTATGCGCACTTTCTCTACTATACGGGCAGCTATTTCAGCTGCGTTGGGCGTAAAGTGTATATCGGCCACCAGGGGCGTGTCATAGCCTTTGCTGCGCAGTTCATTTTTTATCAGCAGAAGATTTTCGGCTTCTTTTTTACTTGGTGCTGTTATACGTACCAGTTCAGCGCCTGCTTCTATGCAGCGTATGGTTTGCGCTACCGTCGCATATGTATCCATGGTATCGGTAGTGGTCATAGTTTGTATCCTGATAGGGTTAAAGTTGCCCAGTGTTAAATGGCCAATTTTCACCTCTTTCGTAGGTAAACGTTTATATTCTGTAAGAGAAGTGCAGTATTGTTGCAGCATTGTAAAGGGAAAATACAACGCAAAGTTATAGCATGTAGCTAACAGATAATGTGAAAAATAGCGGACCAAGGTTTTAAAGTGCCCGTGCCGGATGTATGCATTTAAAACAAATTATTATCGTGAAGAAGGATTATGTGTTTTTTTGCGAAACAATAGTAATTTAGCAACAGATAAACCGCCTGGATGCAATACGAAGTTAAACAGTTAGGCAAGTTCAAATATATAGAGGAAGGAGAAGGTGAACCATTAGTGCTGTTACACGGCCTTTTTGGCGCGCTTAGTAATTTTCAGGACCTCGTTGATCATTTCCGTCATAATTATCAGGTAGTAATACCAATGTTGCCTTTGTTCGATCTGTCGATACTGGATACTACAGTGAATGGACTGGCTAAGCACGTTATGAAGTTCATCGAGACCCGTGGTTTCGATAAGGTGCATCTATTGGGTAACTCTCTAGGTGGCCACGTAGGCCTGGTATATACTTTGAAAGAGCAGGATAAGGTGAAAACTATCACACTTACCGGCAGTTCCGGCCTTTTTGAAAATGGTATGGGCGAAACTTACCCCAAAAGGGGCGACTATGATTTTATTAAGAAAAAAACAGAATTAACATTTTATGATCCTCAGGTTGCCACTAAAGAGTTGGTAGATGAGGTATATGCAATTGTTAATAATAGATTAAAAGCCATTAAGGTAATTGCATTAGCTAAATCGGCTATACGGCATAATCTTGGCGATGAATTGCAAGGTATCCATGTACCCACATGCCTGATATGGGGTAGAAATGATACTATAACCCCGCCAATGGTGGCTGAAGAGTTTAAATCGCTGATCCCTAATTCTGAATTGCATTGGATAGATAAATGTGGCCATGCACCTATGATGGAAGTGCCGGAAGCATTTAATAAGATATTAGAGAAGTTTCTTTCGGAGCACAAAGGATAAAGAATCTCACAAATTTGTCATTTTAAGGTATAGAAGCAGGGTTTAAGAAAACTGGTGCGAGTTTTGTATTGTATATACATAGATGAGTTAAGATAAAGTGTACAGCCATGGTAATAGAACAATTAATATCCCCCGTGCCCACCTTATTACCGTCAGATACCGGTAATAAAGCGCTCCATTTAATGGAAGAAAGTAACCTTACCCAATTACCTCTTGTTTTGGAAGAGCAATATATGGGCTTGGTTCAGGAGAATGATGTGCTTGATTGGGAAAGCCCTGAATCGCAACTTAGTGCAGCTGATTTTTTACAGCAATACCGGCCTGCCGTTTTTGCTAACGGACATCCTTATGAGGCTATGCGTATGGCCCATCAGCAGAACCTATCTGTAGTGCCTGTAGTAAACAATGAGAATAAATATATTGGTTCAATAACTCGCAACGACCTTCTAAAATACATTACTGAAAATAGTGGCCTCGATAATCCTGGTGGTATTATAGTACTGGAAATAGATCCTAAAAATTACAGCCTGTACGAAATTGCCCGTATTTGCGAAAGCGAAGAGACTATCATTTTAAGTAGTCAATTGTATAGTAATCCGATAACCGGGAAGGTTGAAATAACCCTTAAAACTAACCGCAGCCATATGGAAGGCGTAGCATCGGCCTTCGAAAGACATAGCTATGTAGTGAAAGAAGTGTATGGCGAACGTTCGGGACAGGACGATACATTAGACCGTTATCATCAACTCATGAATTACATTAATATGTAATTTTGCAAAAAGATCCTGATTTAGAATAATGATAGCGATAGATCATGTGCTGCTAAGCGATGAAGTGGTAGAGGCGGAATTTGTTTGCGACCTGAACAGTTGCAAAGGCGGTTGCTGCGTAGATGGTGATTGCGGTGCGCCACTCACCAAGGAAGAAACAGGTATTTTATCTGAGATTTATCCTATAGTAAAGCCATACCTTTCTCAGGAATATATCAATGAAATAGAAACACAAGGTACCCACACTACAGACGATGAGTTTGGGTATGTAACACCGACAGTAAATGGTGGTATTTGTGTATATGCATATACCGATGATGCCGGCATAGTAAAATGTGCCATTGAAAAAGCATGGAAAGATGGCAAAATAAATTTCCAAAAGCCTATATCCTGTCATTTATACCCTATACGTATTAAAGAACATCCGGGATATGAGACCGTGAATTACGAACCTCGCAAAAAGCTTTGCAAACCGGCTTGCAAGCTGGGCAAACAATTAAAAGTGCCTGTGTACAAGTTTCTTAAAAATTCTATAGTGCGCAAATATGGCGAAGAATTCTATGAAGCGCTGGATGCCGTAGCTGTAAAAATGAACAGCGATAAATAAAATCTAAAGTTCTTTTCTAAGGCGTGCTACAGGAATATTTAGCTGCTCGCGATATTTAGCCACGGTACGCCGGGCAATATTGTATCCCTTTTCCTGTAGCATATCCGTCAGCTTTTCGTCAGAGTATGGTTTACGTTTATTTTCACCGCCTATTATTTCATTAAGAATAGTTTTTACCTCGCGGGTAGATACTTCTTCACCACTTTCTGTTTGTAATGCTTCCGAGAAAAAGTATTTCAACTTGTAGGTGCCAAATTCTGTTTGCACAAATTTACTATTGGCCACGCGCGATACAGTTGATACATCTAACGACGTCATTTGGGCAATATCTTTTAATATCATTGGCTTCAGCGTTGTTTCGTCGCCAGTCAAGAAAAACTCTTGTTGAAAACCAATAATGGCCTGCATTGTTTGCAGTAGTGTATGCTGACGCTGTTTAATAGCATCGATAAACCATTTTGCAGAATCCAGTTTTTGCTTAATGAATAAAAGCGCTTCCTTTTGCTGTTTATTTTTTTTGTCGCTACGGTCATAAGCCCGCATCATTTCTTTATATCCTTCCGATATACGCAGTTCGGGTGCATTTTTAGCATTGAGCGATAGCTCGAGATTGCCATTGTTGTTAAATACAAAAAAGTCTGGAATAATATAGCTTTCAGCTTTGTTAAGTATGGCAAAGGCTGAGCCCGGTTTAGGGTTTAATTTGATGATGATATTTATTACCTCACGAAACTTTTCATCATTCAGTCCAAGTTGCCTTTGTATTTTATCGTAATGCTTTTTTATAAACTCGTTGAAATAGTTTTCGATAACTAGTATTGCGTTTTTTACATTCTCAGTAGCAGGATTCATTCTTTTTAGCTGAAGCAGCAGGCACTCCTGCAGGTTCCAGGCACACACACCTGGCGGGTCGAACTGAAGCTGTATCCGTTGTATTATGTCGCTAACCTCTTCAGAATTCGTATAAATATTTCTTCCAAACGCAAGGTCATCAACCAGGGCAGTTACTTCTCTGCGCAGGTATCCATCTTCATCTATGCTGCCAATTATCTGTTCTGCGATTGTTTGCATACGGTCATCCAGTTCCAGCATACCCAATTGGTCCAGCAGGTGATCGTGGAAATTGCTTTCCACACGTACGGGTGTGCCTACTCTTTCATTATCTCCGCTGCCATAATAATCGTCTCCATAGTCATAAGATCCACCTTCATCATCTTCGTGCCTCAAAAAATCGTCCAGATCTACTTTCTCTGCAGTGTCGTTGCTCAGTTCTACATCATCCAACTCAGCATCTCCATCATTGGTATCGTTATCGCTCAAATCATATTCATCATGCTCCTCCTCCGTTCCATGTTCCAATGCCGGGTTTTCCTCCATTTCTTCCTTAATGCGCTCCTCCAGGTTGGTAGTAGGTACCTGTAGCAACTTCATAAGCTGAATTTGCTGCGGGGATAGCTTTTGTAATAGTTTCTGCTGTTGCGACTGTCTGAGCATACCGTGTAAAAATAGAGTTTAAAGGTATAAAACAAGGTCTATAAACTACGTGAAAAACACCACTTAGAATAAAGAGTTAACATTTTATGACAATGTTAAAATACTTCTTTTATCAAAACTACTTTCGTACTTTTCTGCAAAATGTGAATAGCCGAAGTGCATGATTAAGAAGCCATACATATCCCCGTCGTTTTCTTATGTACCACTTGAGGAAACGCTTGAGATAATCCCTAAAAAGAAGCAACTCTTCATTGGTATTCCTAAAGAAACCTCTTTTCAGGAGAATAGGGTTGCTTTAACCCCCGCGGCAGTGTCTGTGCTGGTAAACAATGGGCACGAGATTGCCGTAGAGCATAATGCAGGAGAAGGCTCATTTTATTTTGATAGTGATTACAGTGAAGCCGGTGCCCGTATTGTGTACGAAAAGGCTGAGTTGTTTAAAGCAACAACTATCATAAAATCGGCACCTATTTCAGAAGAAGAGGCAGGTTTGCTTCAACCTAACCAGGTAGTTATATCTCCAATTCATCTGCCCTTCCTGAAGTCGGAAATGCTGGAGATTTTAATACAAAAGAAAATAATTGCAATAGCTTTCGAATCAATTAAGGACGATTCCGGCACTTACCCGATTGTACGCTCAATGAGCGAAATTGCGGGCAGCTCAGCCATTCTTACAGCTGCTAAATACCTAAGCAATGTACATAATGGTAAGGGTATACTTCTGGGTGGTATATCGGGCGTTCCGCCTGCCGAAGTATTGATAATAGGAGCGGGCATAGTAGGGGAATTCGCTGCACGTACAGCTTTAGGTTTAGGTGCTTCAGTAAAAATATTTGATAATTCTATTTATCGCCTTATGCGCTTGCAAAACAATATCGGCAAGCGTTGTTATACATCAGTGCTAGATCCGCTAACATTGGCGGAAGAGTTGGCAAATGCTGATGTAGCTGTAGGTGCGCTAAAACCAGTAAATGGAATAACGCCGGTGGTAGTTACCGATGATATGGTAAGCAATATGAAAGCGGGGTCTGTGATTGTAGATGTGAGTATAGACCGTGGTGGTTGCTTCGAAACATCTAAGGTAACATCGCACGAGAAGCCAATATTTAAGAAGTACGATGTAATACATTATTGTGTACCCAATATAGCATCGGGTATATCAAGAACGGCGTCGCGTGCTATTAGCAATGTGCTGATGCCTATAATGCAGCAGTGTGGCGATTCAGGCGGGGTAGAAGAACTGATACAAGTGAAGAAAGGTATCCGTAACGGGGTGTATATGTATAAAGGCTGTGTTACAAACGCACCGCTTGCCAGAAGATTTAATTTTAAATATACAGACCTCGAGCTGCTGCTCGCATCTCAAAGCTAATTACCTCTATGCCGAATCATAGACTCAACAAAACCATCGCGGGTTACCATTTGCTGATGATACTATCGGCTGTAGATTTTAGGGTAAGTGCTGCAGAGGATGAAGTGATACGCAACTATTTAGTAACGGAATTCCCTTTTCGGGTGAATTTGGACAGAGAAATGGAGGTGATTAGTAACCTGAGGCCGGACGAATGGGAGGCACACTTTATAAAATCGATGGATGATTTTTTCGATGATGCAACTGAGCAGGAACGAAAAAAACTACTTGATTTTGCTCTGCAGCTAACTAAAGCCGATAATGTAATTACTAAAGAAGAAAATCATTATCTCAACCTGCTATTCGAAAATTGGGAGCACGATGGTTTAGGCTTCGAGTCCTAATACCATGAGAATAATAAGCCCTGCTATTATACGATAGATGCCGAACAAGCGGAAACCATACTTTTGCAAAAAACTGATAAAGCTTTTAATCGCTACCATAGCTACTACAAAAGAAACTACAGTGCCTACGCCAAAAAGCATCAGGTTGTCTTTGTTTTCCATCAGCAGTTCATAGCCCTTCATTTCTCCACCCGCAGCAGTTTGCCAATGCTTTAATACTAACGAATAGCCTGTTGCTGCAGCCATTGTGGGAACTGCAAGGAAAAAAGAAAATTCTGCTGCAAGGCTGCGTGTAAGCTTTTGCTGCATACCTCCTATAATGCTTGCCGCGCTCCGGCTAACACCCGGTATCATAGATATACACTGCCATACGCCTATCCAAAAGCCCTTCATAGGCGTTATCTGTGGTTCTTCAATGATGGTGGGGTTACGAAATGCTTTATCAATAAATAACAATACAATACCGCCTAATACCAGGCTGACAGATACCGTAATAGGGCTTTCCAGTAGTTCTTCTATTGCATCATTAAAAAGAAAACCAAGTACAAGGGCCGGTATGACTGCAATAAATAACTTAAGATAAAATTGCCATTTGCTGAAGTCGAAAAACTTTTTCCAGTACAGTACTACTACTGATAAGATGGCCCCAAGTTGAATGCATATTTCGAACAGTTTTGTAAAACTATCTTCTTGTATGCCCATCAGTGAGCTGGCGATGATCATATGGCCTGTAGAGGAAACAGGTAAAAACTCTGTAATGCCCTCTACTATGCCGAGGATGATAGCTTCAACTATAGTCATGCTATGGTATGTTAATGTATTTATGTGTTTGTAAAGATAATTGCCAGTGGGGATGTTGTTGTATATAATCGATGATAAGTGGCGTCATCAATTCTCGTTTACTCCATTCCGGTTGCAAATAGAGTTTGCAACCTTCACTTACCAGTGCTGCATGCTCTTCTGCCCACTTAAAGTCTGATGAATTGAAGACTACTATCTTCAATTCATCCGCTTCTAGCAAGGCTTCAGGAAGCGGTGCTTTGAATTTTTTGGGCGATAAAGTGATCCAGTCGAGACTTCCTGATAAAGGACTGGAACCTGAAGTTTCAATATGTGTGCGGAAACCGGCATTATGTAGTGCATCGGTTAAAGGCTGCAGGTTATGCATGCATGGCTCGCCACCGGTTATTACTGCTATTCTCCCGGGGTGGTTTGCTGCTATATTTACAAGCTCGTCAATGCTCATCAACGGATGCCTGCCGCTATCCCAGCTGTCTTTTACGTCGCACCACACACAGCCAACATCGCAACCTCCAAGGCGTATAAAATATGCGGCCTGGCCAGCATAGTAGCCTTCACCCTGCAATGTATAGAAATGCTCCATTACCGGGTACGATGTAATATGTAATGTTTCTGTGCTCAAAATTATTTATGCTTGCCTGGCTGCCTGTAGTGTATTCTTCATAAGCCCGCAAATGGTCATTGGGCCTACACCCTTGGGTACTGGCGTTATATAACTGCATTTAGGCGCTACGTTATCAAAATCAACATCGCCTACCAGGCGGCTACCACTTTTCCTTGTTGCATCTTCTATGCGGTTTATGCCTACATCTATTACTACTGCGCCTTCTTTTACCATATCGGCAGTTACAAATCTCGGCCTGCCTATAGCAGCAACTATTATATCTCCTGTCTGTACTATTTCCTTCAGATTTTTAGTTTTTGAATGGCATATAGTAACTGTAGCGTTACCCGGGTTGCTGTTCCTGCTCATCAATATGGCCATAGGCGTGCCAACTATATTACTGCGGCCAATTACTACGCAATGTTTACCAGTAGTTTCTATGTTATAATGTTCCAGCATTAGTAGTATGCCGTATGGTGTTGCTGGTAAAAAACCAGGTTGACCTAATAGCATTTTTCCCTGCGATATCGGGTGAAATCCATCCACATCTTTTTCAGGTGCTATGTTGTTTATAATAATATCGGGGGAGATATGCGCCGGTAAAGGTAATTGTACCAATATGCCATTGATCTCTTCATCTGCATTCAGTTTTTTAATAACATCCAGCAATTGTGTTTCAGTAATATCAGATTCAAAGCGCAGTAATGTCGATCCAAACCCCAGCTCTTCGCAAGTACGTACTTTCGAACCTACGTATGCCTCGCTGGCAGGATCGTTTCCTACCAGCACTGCTGCCAGGTGGGGTACTTTGCCTGTTTCAGCTTTTAGCTGTTCTGCCTCTTTTTTCAGTTGTGCCTTTATATGCGCGGATACCGCTGTACCATCCAAAATTTGCATGGCGCAAAGATAAACCGCTTAGGCCATAATATCCCCAATGAGGGGTTAACAAAAAAAGGCTGCCTCGACAGGCAGCCTATGCACTTATGAAACCTAAACCTATCTAAGCGTATTAAAATATTTTCTGTTATTACGTTTATGTATCAGTTTATAAACAATAGAATACATAATTGGCAATATGAGCAGCGTTAGAATAGTAGAGGTGACTAACCCACCAATTACCACAATGGCCAATGGTTTCTGTGTTTCTGAGCCAATACCGGTACTGATAGCAGCGGGTAGTAGCCCGATAGCAGCCATAAGAGCGGTCATAACTACCGGGCGTACCCTTGATATTACGCCTTGCTCAATAGCCTCATGCAATGGCATTTTAGCCTCCAGGTTTTTTCTGAATACGCTTATTAGGATGACTCCATTCTGTATGCACACCCCAAACAGGGCAATAAACCCTATTCCCGCGCTTATGCTGAAATTAACCCTTGTTATATGTAAGGCAAGTATTCCGCCAATAAGGGCAAACGGCACATTCATAATGGTGAGCACAGCGTCTTTTACATTGCCAAAAGTGACAAAAAGTATCAGGAAAATGCCTAATAAGCATAAGGGCACGACTCTTACCAGGGTATTGGATGCGCGCTGCTGATTCTCAAACTCGCCATTCCAGGTCATTTTATAACCCTTAGGAAGCCTGACAACTTTATTCACTTTTTGCTGCGCTTCCGCAATAGTACTACCCAGATCTCGTTCTCGTATCGAGAACTTAACAGCTATATAACGCATATTATTATCCCTGAAAATGAATGCAGGACCGGTAAGTGTACGTATGGTAGCTATTTCGCTAATAGGTATTTTTGTTCCATCTTGTGTAGGTACCCGTAGCTGTTCTATTTTGTCCTGTGTATTACGATAGTCTTTTTCGTAGCGGATACGTATATCGAATTTACGCTCACCCTCGTACAGCTGTGTAGCGGCTTTACCACCTAAAGCCATTTCAATAACGGCGTTTGCATCGGCGATGTTTACGCCATAAAGTGCCATCTTCCGCTGGTCGAGTTCTATATGAAATTCTGGCTGGCCAAGGTTACGTAATATGCCGAGATCTTCAATACCTCTTACGGTTTTTAGTTCACTTTTTACAGCCCGCGCAAGACTATCCAATGTTTTAAAGTCCTGGCCGAATATTTTTACTGCCAGTGCGGCGTTCACACCTGCCACAGCTTCTTCAACATTATCGCGTATTGGTTGTGAATAGTTGAGTACTATGCCTGGAATTTTCCTGAGCTGCGTATCCATCTCATCTATCAGTTGTTCCTCAGTTACTTTTCTTTTCCATGTTTCTTTTGGTTTAAGGTCAACCTGTATTTGCACATTAAAAAAGCCTTTAGGATCCGTACCATCATTAGTACGGCCAATTTGCGAAAGTGTTTGTTTTACCTCTGGAAACTGGCGTATGATTTGTATCATCTTATCGCTTATCTCTTTGGCTTGTGGCAGGCTTACACTCATAGGTAGTTCGCTTTCTACCCATAAGGCTCCTTCATCAAGCTCCGGTAAGAATTCAGTACCTAATAGTTTGGCTGAAGCAAATGTTAGTATCATAATGCTCACCGCTATGACAAGGCTTGTTTTTTGATGGGCATATACCCATTTGAAGGCATGTCCAATTGTCCGCTCAAAAAATGATACGACAACATTGTGTTTCTCGCGTACATTCTTCTTCAATAAAACGCTGGATAAAGCAGGTACGAAAGTAAGTGTATATAATAAGGCACCTAACAAAGCAAAGCCCAATGTGTAGGCTAGCGGGGAGAACATTTTACCTTCTACTTTTTGAAATGCAAAGATGGGTATCAGGCAAGTAAGTATAATGAGTTTGGAGAAAAAGATAGCTTTCCCCATTTCTGTGCCTACATTCTTGAATAAGCCAAGCTTTGAGAGCTTATTGTAACGTTCCATTCCCACTTCTTTTGCCTTATGGTCGAGGGCTACAAAAAGGCCCTCTACCATTACTACTGCACCGTCTATAATAATACCAAAATCCACAGCACCCATCGATAATAGGTTTGCTGACATGCCTTTCAGGCGCATAAGCATGAATGCAAATAGTAAAGCAAGTGGTACTATAATGCCTACAGTAAGCGTAGTGCGCCAGTCGGCCATAAAGATCAATACGATCAATGTTACCAAAACGATGCCTTCTATAAGGTTGTGTATCACAGTATGTGTAGCATATTCCATAAGGTTGCTACGGTCGTAAAATGTGTTAATATGTACCCCTTTCGGCAATACGTTATCGTTCAGTTCTTGTATTTTTTCTTCAATACGTTTTAGTACCTCTCCCGGGTTTTCACCTTTTCGCATTACTATGATACCCTCTATAACGTCGTTTTCATCATCCCGCGAAACCCATCCCAGTCTTGGTTTACCCGACTCGTGTACTTGCGCCACCTGTTTTACCAATATTGGTACATCCTTGATTTTGGTAATAATGATGTTCTCTATTTCGCCAATATTATTAAGTATGCCAATGCCACGTACCACATAAGCCTGACCATTTTTTTCAATTACATCGCCACCTACGTTTATATTGCTTTTAGCGACGGCATTATATACATCCAAAGAAGAAAGACCGTACTTCGTGAGCTGGTTTGGATCAACACTTATTTCATAAGTTTTCTCTTCACCACCAAAGCTATTTACATCAGCTACGCCTGGTACCGACTTGAATTGACGGTCGAGCACCCAGTTTTGTATTGTGGTCAGTTCGCGGATATCTTTTGTTTTGCTATGAAGCGTGTAGCGGTATATCTCACCGGTTGGCCCGTAAGGTGGTTGTACATCGGGTTTTACTCCATCAGGTAAATCAGCATTGCCTAGCCTGCTTAATACTTGCTGTCTTGCAAATGCATCATCTACATCATCATCGAATATGATGCGTATGTAGCTTAGCCCGAATGACGAAGTAGAACGTAAGCTCGTTTTCTTTTGTATTGAATTAAAAGCAGTTTCTAATGGAATTGAAACGAATTTTTCTACTTCTTCGGCACTGCGACCTGGCCATTGAGCTATGATTATTATTTGGGTGTTAGTAACATCAGGGAATGTTTCAATTGGGGTATTCTGATAGCATACAAAACCTATCACAGCCAGCACGGCAGTAAGAAAAAACACTAAGTAACGGTGCCGTAGTGAAAAGTATATGATGCTCTTAATGAGCTTGTTCATAAATATAGTTTAAAACAGCGCCGCTGTTATTCGTTTAATAATTGGTTAAATATCAACAGCTGATCTTTTACAACCAGCTTTTGTGCGCGTGGTAAGTTGGTGTTCGATATGTATGTTTTATTACCAACAGTTTTCATAAGGTTGACTTCCACAATCTTCATATCATCCCGCTTATTGTAGGTTACGACATAATTTTTCCCATCTTGCGACACAAGCGCCCTGGTTGGTATACAAGTAGCACTTGTGCCTATGCTGCTGTTTACAATTACCTTTACAAACATGTCTGGTTTTAGCAGCATGTCTTTATTGTTTAGTATTATCCGCACGTGCATGGCTTTACTTTCAGGGTCAAGTACCTGACTTATATTCTCTATTTTTCCGGTTAGTATTTTATCAGGGTAGGCCATAGGAATTACCTTCACTTCGCTACCTTGTTTTACTTTCGCTATGTCAGATTCATATACGTTAGCATATACCCATACATTTTGCAAGTCGGAAATTGTGAAAAGATTATCTCCCATATCGGGGCGTATAAACGCACCTGTGGATACTTTCTTTTCCACTATGTATCCATTTATAGGAGATGTAAGTATGTAATCCCCACCTGCATCAGTTTTCGTACCACCGTTGATACTTAATATAGACTGTGCCTTATTTTTTACCGCTAAAGCTTTCTGATAGTTTTGCTTTGCCTCGGTATATTCCCGCTCACTGTTAATACCACTTTCATACAGCGATTCTGCCGTCTCCATCTGGCGCTTGGCAATTGCTACATCTGCATTAGCGCTATTCAGGTCGCTGTAACTACCTGCTATATCAGCACTACGAATGACAGCTAATACCTGTCCTTTGCTTACATGGTCGCCCAACGATACTTTCGAATCAATTACTTGCCCGCTGCTTCGTGGAAATATCTTAACTACACTGTTCTCATTAAAACTTACTTCGCCACTTAACGATAATTCATCGTCTATATTACAATAGCTAACGGTATCGAGTTGTATCATGTGCATCATTGTATCGCTCAATACAAACCTGGTTTCTGCTTTTTTTTCTTCCTTTTTACTGCATGCTGTAAGTATCAGCATTGCAATAACTGGGATGGCTATTCTTTTCATTTATTAAACTTATTTAAGCAGCCTTGCTGCGATTTTTTTATTGATTGTACACATCAGTCCCGGTTACGTAATTCAACTCTTCTTTTGCCAGTTGAAGGTTTAACTGTTGCTGTAGTTGTTTTTGGCGTATGTCTTTATACGCATCGAAATAGTCGATAAACTCAATAAGGCTTATTTGCTTTTGCTTATAGCTTTGCAATACATTTTCGTATAGCTTCTCATAGTCTGTATAAAACTTCTCCTGGCTTTCAGAGCTAAGCGATAAAGTAAACTCCAGCTTTTTGTAAGCGCTTTTTAGCTCATTTTGCAATTGTAATTCTGCCTGGTTGAGGTTTACTTCTCCTTGCTTCACCTGCATTTGTGCAGCCTTTATGTTTCCCTGGTTTCTGTTCAATAGCGGTAAGGGGAATGATATGCTTATGCCTGCATAATTGGGGGTGTAGTTGCTATTCTTGTCGAAGTTTGGCCCTAATATAACATCAGGTACTGCTATAGCTTTCTGTAGAGAGAGGTTTTGCTGCTGGTATAGCAATTGCAGTTGCTGTAGTTGGTATGCAGCATTGTTTTGTTTAGCTACTGCCAAAAGATCTTCGGTATTTTGTCTTGGCACAGCTATGTTATATTCATCAATAGCTATTAAGGGTTTTATGTAAGTATCACTACTTATCTGCAACATCACTTTTAGTGTGCTCTCTGCATCATTAAGTACCTTATCGTTTTCAGTGGCCTCCTGCTGCATGCTTATTTGCAAGGCCTGCACCCTTAGTAAGTCTTTCTTGGCAATATTGCCGGCTTTGTATTGTGCATCCATGCCGATACGCAATTTTTCAAGTTGGTCTTTTTCTTCCGCATACAATTGCTGGTTGCCTTGCAGTTGTACTATCTGGTAAAATGTAGTTCTTAATTGCAGGTGCAAATTGCGTAGCAGATCATTGAACTGTAGCTGGGATATCTGTGCATTAGTAGTAGCGAGTTTTATTTCCTTTCCTCGTTTACCGGCTGTTTTTATTAGTTGTTCTACTTGTATGTAATATTGTCCTAAAGGTTGTCCGTTAGCATTTGTACCATGTTCAAAATATTTATTGTTGCTATAAACATTTTGGTCGGTATTTAAAGTTGGGTTATCCCATAATCTTGCCTGTTGTATTAATGCTTTACTCGCTTCTACATTGTATTGTTGGGCAAGTAACAACAGGTTTTTATCGAGAAATATTTTCTCAGTTTGTTTTAAGGTCAATTGCAACGTATCAGGCTGCATTGCGGCTGAATTAGTTTCAGCACGTACGACCTTAACATTGCATATACAGCAGCATAATATTATGCGCTGCATAATTGCTTTCTTAAACATTATAATGTTTATTAAAAAGTATGTAAATAGAATGTAGCTGTGCGTATATAACACAGCATGTAAGACAAAAGGCTATGCAGCCTTAGGTGGAGGGGGATTTATCTCTTGAAAAAACAGGTAGGCATATTTTTTCGGCATTGCTATAGGTAGCTTATCATTCTTATACGCAACTATATCTTTAGTTGGCAATGTTGTTTCAGGAACAATTACTTTGAAAGAAATATGCTTGCCTGTCTGATATTTTTTGTTGTGGTGGTGTTCGGGGAAAATACGGGTTGTATGTGTTAGTGGTAAATCATAGCCCGCGCTGTTAGATATAACTGCGTCGCCATCCAGTTCTACGTCGTATCCATCAGCGTCAAGAAAAGCTTCAGCACGTGCCGTAAGAACGAAAACGTGCATGGTAACAAGCAAGCATAAAAACCTGCCTACGTGCCTGAAATGGTAGTGCATGAATGGCTATAACGTGCACAATGTAGCGCATAGAATCAAAAAATATTGTTAAGATGATTAACCGGTATATTAGCTTTGTGTAAGCAGATGGAAAAGACTAATTTCAAAACCTATGCTGGTAAAAGACATAATACAGGCTATCGAAGCGTATGCACCCCCTGCCTACCAGGAGAGCTATGATAACAGTGGCCTTCAAGTAGGCAATAATGATATGGAAGTGAGTGGTGTGCTTTTAACGCTTGATGTAACCGAAAGCATACTTTCAGAGGCCATGGAACGCAACTGTAATATGATAGTCGCACATCACCCCTTACTTTTTTCGGGGCTAAAGCAAATCTCAGGCCGTAGTTACGTGGAAAGAGTTGTAATAAAAGCTATAAAAAATGATATAGCCATTTATGCTGCTCATACCAATCTCGATAATGTTCATAATGGTGTGAATGCCCGTATAGCAAAAAAATTGGGGCTCAAAGATGTTTCTATATTATCGCCTTTGGCAGGCACACTCCGGAAGCTCTATACTTTTGTACCTGCCACACATGCAGATAAAGTAAGGGATGCTATGTTTGCCGCCGGTGCGGGTAGTATTGGTGCATACAGTGAATGCAGTTACAATGTTGCTGGCGAGGGTACTTTTAAACCTGGCCCTAATACAGATCCGGTTATTGGCGAACCAAACGGCCCTCGCGAAACAGTACAAGAGGTAAAAATTGAGGTACTGGTTGGCAGGCATAGTGAACCAGCAGTATTGAAAGCGTTGGTAGCAGCGCACCCCTACGAAGAAGTGGCTTATGATATTGTGTCTTTAAATAATGTGAACCAGGAATTAGGGGCTGGAATGGTAGGAAGACTGGAAAAACCAATGAGTGAAACAGATTTTTTAATCTATATAAAAGACCGGATGGAAGCAAAATGCATCCGGCATACACAATTGCTGGGCAATAAAATTGAAAAAATTGCAATATGTGGAGGCTCGGGCAGTTTTTTATTAAAAGACGCAATAAAGGCCGGGGCGGATGTGTTTATTACTGCCGATTTTAAATATCATCAGTTTTTCGATGCTGAAGAAAAGATTATAATAGCCGATATAGGGCACTACGAAACCGAACATTTTACTTCAGAAATATTTGAAGAGGTACTTAAGGAAAAATTTCCTAATTTTGCTATCCTTTTATCAAATATATCAACCAATCCTGTAAATTATTTTTGCTAATATATGGCTACTGTAAAAGATTTTTCGGTTGAAGAAAAGCTGATAGCTGTTCTTACTCTGCAGAAGATCGATTCAAAAATAGATGAGATCAAGACACTGAAGGGCGAATTGCCAATGGAGGTGAAAGATCTTGAAGATGATATCGAGGGCCTGAAGACCCGCCTGGCAAATATTGATGCTGAAGAAAACAGTATTAATAGTTTTATTGAAGCGAAATTGAATGCTAAAAAAGAGGCACAGGCTTTAATTAAAAAATACGAGAAGCAACAGGAAAACGTTAAGAACAACCGTGAGTTTGAGGCCATCAACAAAGAGGTTGAGCTTCAGGAGCTGGAAGTGAAACTGAACGATAAGCATATTAAGGATGCTAATTTCGAGTTGAAAGAACGTGCCAACCAACGCCTGCGTACTGAAGAGAAGATCAAAGATGTACAGGAAGCGCTAAAGGCTAAGAAAGCAGAGCTGGAAAAGATCATTGGCGAAACTGAAAAAGAAGAAAAAGCTTTAAATGAAAAATCGGAAGCTGCCAAAGAAAAAGTAGATCAAACACTACTTTCTGCTTACGAGCGTATCCGTACCAGCTATCGCAATGGTTTGGCAGTAGTGCCTATTATGCGCGACTCCTGTGGCGGCTGCTTTAATGTAATACCTCCTCAGCGCCAGTCAGAAATACGCCAGCATAAGAAGATCATCGTATGCGAGCATTGTGGTCGTATTTTGGTAGATGTCGATATGAATGACACAGTTGAGAATGCAACTAACAAGTAAGTACAGTTTACAATATGTAAAAGAGGGCTAATAGCCCTCTTTTCTTTTTAGGGAATATCTTACCATATTGTAGCCTATTGTTCGGCATAGTCAACAATTTGCTTTAGGTTTGCACTCTATTTCGGGCTTTGCAAAAAGCTATTATCCATATAACAAAGTTTACTTCTGATGAAGATTTTAGTTTGTATCAGTCAGGTTCCTGACACTACTACCAAGATCGCTTTCAGCGATAATAATACTCATTTCAGCACACAAGGTGTTACATTCATCATCAATCCTTACGATGAATGGTATGCATTGGTACGCGCGCTTGAATTGAAAGAAAGTGGCGTTGCTACTGCAGTTAACTTAGTAACAGTAGGTAAGGCAGATGCCGAACCGGTAATACGTAAAGCTTTGGCCCTGGGTGGCGATGAAGCCATCCGTATAGATGCCGATAGCAACGATCCTTATGTAGTTGCCGCACAAATAGCTGAATATGCAAAAAGCGAAGGTTATGACCTGGTACTTTGCGGTAAAGAATCTATCGACTATAACAATGGTGTAGTAGGCGGTATGTTGGCTGAACTGTTAGATATGAACTATGTTGGTTTTGCTACCAACCTGCAAATAGATAACGGGACTGCTACTGTAAAACGCGAAATAGAAGGCGGTGAAGAAACGGATACTTGCAGTTTACCACTGGTTGTTTCTTGCCAGAAAGGTATGGCTGAAGCACGTATACCAAACATGCGCGGCATTATGGCTGCGCGTACCAAACCTTTGAAAGTAGTTCCCGCCGCGGCTATTAATGCATTAAGCGAAATAGTTGCTTACGATCTGCCACCTGCCAAAACGGGTGTAAAAATGTTCCAGCCCGACCAGATGGATGAGCTGGTAGCAGCACTACACTCAGACGCTAAGGTTATATAGTTATCTTTTTTTGACTTTTAAATTTTGACTTAAATTATATGTCAGTAATAGTATTAGCGGAGCACACGCAAGGTACATTTAAGAAAAAATCTTTCGAGGCAGTACAGTATGCTTCGGATATTGCTAAGGCAATGGGCACTACTGCTACAGCAGTGGTACTTGGCGCGGCTGGCGATGCGGAAATGCAGCAATTAGGTATGTACGGTGCACAAAAGGTACTGCACATTGCCGATGCAAAACTGGATAACCTGAGCGCTCGCGCTTATGCAAAAGCATTAGCCGCCGCCGCAGAAAAAGAAGGTGCTAAAGTAATAATAGCTACGCACGATGTAACAGGTAAAGCAGTAGCGCCACGCGTTGCAGCAAAGCTGAAAGCAGGTATGGTAGCAGGTGCGGTTTCACAACCCGATCTTTCAAAAGGTTTTGCAGTAAAGAAGACTGTATTCTCAGGTAAGGCTTTTGCGCATATAAACATTACCAGCGATATAAAAGTAATTACCCTGATGCCTAACACTTTCCCGGTAAAGAAAGGTGAAGGCAGTGCATCTGTTGAAAAAATGGATGTTGCATTCGATGATAAAGATTTTGGCGTACAGGTAAAGGAAGTGAATAAAGTAACAGGTGCCGTGCCTCTTGCTGAAGCTGAGCTGGTAGTGTCAGGTGGTCGTGGGTTGAAAGGCCCTGAAAATTGGGGCATTTTAGAAAATCTGGCTGATAGTTTGGGTGCTGCTTTGGCTTGTTCTCGCCCTGTAGCCGATTCACATTGGCGCCCTCACCACGAACACGTGGGCCAAACAGGCGGTACCATTCGTCCTAACTTATATATAGCAGTAGGTATTTCTGGTGCCATACAACACTTGGCAGGTGTGAATGGTTCTAAAACCATCGTTGTTATCAACAAAGATCCCGAAGCGCCATTCTTTAAAGCAGCAGATTATGGTGTTGTAGGCGATGCTATGGAAATAGTGCCTAAGCTTACAGAAGCAGTAAAAAAGTTTAAAGAATCGCATAATTAATATCTGGTAAGTATATAATTTTAAGGGTAGCATTTGCTGCCCTTTTTTTGTTCAGCTTATTTTCCACACCTGCGCTGGCAACCGTAACTTTGCAGTATCTTAGAGTGTATGTTGTATGCCATTGTAGATATTGAAACGACGGGAAGCTTTGCATCGGGCAATGGCATAACAGAAATAGCTATTGCTATACACGATGGTAAAGAAATATTGCATTTCTACGAAACGCTCATCAATCCGCACCAGGTTATACCTCGTTTTATCCAGTCGCTTACAGGTATTACAAATGAAATGGTTTCAGGCGCGCCCTCATTTAGTGAGGTCGCAGCGCAGATACATGATCTGTTAAAGGGCAAAGTATTTGTGGCGCATAATGTCAATTTCGATTATTCTTTTGTCAAGCACCATTTGCAAGGCGCAGGTTACGATTACGAGGCAAAGAAACTGTGCACCGTACGGTTATCACGCAAGGTAATACCAGGCATGGCCAGCTATAGTCTGGGTAAGTTATGCAGGCAATTGGATATTAATCACGCTAATCGCCACCGTGCAGGAGGCGATACTATGGCTACCGCACAATTGTTCTCGTTATTGGTTCAAAAAGATAAGGACAATATAATTGCCGGTATGCTAAAAGGCCGGAACAGAGAGCAATACATGCCACCTCATGTACCTGTTGAGCAAATAGATAATCTGCCCAATGGGGCCGGGGTGTACTATTTTTACAATGCAGCCGGCAAACCCATTTATGTTGGTAAAGCAAAGAATATTTTTAAAAGGGTTAAAAGCCATTTTTCTAATAATAAGCCTAACAGGCAAAAGCAGGACTTTTTACGCGAGATACATAAAATAAGCTATAAAGAATGTGCAACGGAGTTAATGGCGCATATACTGGAAAGTAGCGAGATACGCCGTTTATGGCCCGCATATAACCGCAGCCAGCGCGGCTATTTACCGCAGTTCGGCTTGTATTTATACGAAGACAGGCAAGGCATGAAGCGTATGGCTATTGAGAAAAGCAAAACGCATTTTAAGCCGGTTTATACTTTTAACACTATTATTGAAGGGCACAGTTGGTTAAGGCAGTTGATCAGCGAATTTGATCTGTGCCCACGTTTATGCAATCTGGCTAAAGTGGCCGGCTGCGATGGTGAAGTGTCTGCAACAGGAGATTGCAGGCATCATGATGATGTTGACAAATACAACAGGAAAGTTGACGCTGCTGTAAAGTGGATGCTGAAACACCTGCCTAGTTTCGCCTATATAGATAAAGGAATACAAGCCGATGAGCAAAGCTGTATCCTGATAAAGAAAGGTAACTTTTATGGCATGGGTTATATTCACAATGAATATCCTGTTGACGATATAGAACTACTTCAGGAAAAGCTGGAACCATATCAGGATAGTGATTTCATTCGCAACCTTATCTATAAACATGCTACAGAATACCCTGAACGTTGCGTGCGTTTTGAAAAACAGAAAGTTTAAAACTACTGGGCCATCCAATATTTTCTAAGTAGCCATTCTGTTACAACTAATAAAAGAATCAAAAAGAAAAACCATTTCCAGTCAACCAGTGGAGAGGTTTCGGTATTGGTTATTATGATAGGTTTAATACTTTTATTATTAGCAATTGTATCGTATAGCGATGTAATATTGCTTGCAGGTACAAAGCTACCATTATATTTATGTGCTAATCCGTATAGTAGCTTATAGTCAGCGCCCGTTTCCATCATTTCTATTGGCACTGTTGCTACTGTAAAGCTGCCGGTGCTTGTAAAAGCTTTACCATTGTAGGTAGTGCTGGCAGTAAAATTATAGTTTCCTCCCGGCCATATTCCTGTATTAATACGATAGCTATTGCCGGTACGTTCAAAAGAGAAGTCGCGTTTGCGTCCGCTACTATCTGTTATACTGATCTTAGCTTCGGGGGTGTTTATTTGTTCGTTGCTGGCATTCAGCAAATATGCGTCAATTGTTATAGCCTCCTGGTCGCTCCAAACATATTTAGGTAGTATTGCACGGAAAGGTTTATCGTTTGTATTAGCTGCAAGAAAGGCGATGGTCTGACGAATGCATTCATCCACTACGTCGTGCTTGCCAAAGTTCTTGTATTCATACATCCGCCATCTCCATATACCTTCACCCATAAGGATCGCAGTCGGTATATTCCCTTGCTGAAAAAACCACAAAGCTTGTTGCGTATTGCCCTTCTGGCTAAAAAGGATGCTTGTATTGGCAGCTACCTGGACATTGGCGGCAGTTACCGAAAGTGGCGGCATTTTGTCTAGTACAGCCTGTACATTTTGGGGCAGTGTAAACGCTGTAAATGTAGTATTGTATGTGGCAAATGCATTGCGTGCCATGCCTCCATAGGTCACGATAGCTGTCTGTTGTAGTCTGTTAAGCGTAGCGGTATTGGTTTCTGCACCTAAAATATACCATATAGGTTTCTGAAAGCTTTGTGTGGTCAGGTTTTGGAATGTTGCAGGCAACTGGTGTAAAATAACTACCTGGTAGGCATTAAATGAAGATGGTATCGCATCGCCTGTTTTCACTGTTAATTGATATGCATCCATTCCTTTCAGCGCTTCCTGTATAGCGCTTACATCAGGGTGGGGTGCAGCTGCAGCCAATAATATTTGCTTACGCTCTTCTACTGCTTCAATGAATACATCGCGCCGGTTGTTAACAGTATTTTTTTCTCCTTCAGCAATGGGTGCATTTATTATATAGTGATGCAGGCCCGTTTTATCAGTGCTGATGGCAAATGAAACCGTCCGGTCAAACCGATCACCAGAAATATTAACAGGTGCATTTGCTATTACATTATTCCCTTCTAATAATTGTATGCTGTTGTTGTAGCCATTACATACTGTTGCCAGTATATCTGCCTTTATTTCAAATCTGCTGCGTACTGATACGGTTTTGTTGGCGTAAGTGTTTGCTATGCGCAGATCTTTTTGGGTGGCAGTATCTCCAATGCCAGCAGTATATATAGGGGCTTTTAAAGCAAATTGCTGTAGCATAGGGTTTGCCCCTTGGTTATAGCGCCCATCGGTAGCTAATATTATCGCCCCCATGTTTTGGCCGCCCAGTTGTTCTTCAGCTTTTTGCAGAGCATTGGCAATGTCAGTTTCTTTTTCGGCATACCTGAATAAACTATCGGTTTGCACATCACCGCCAAAACCCTGGTGTATTACCTTATAGTTTTTGGAAAGTTTACTGATTAGTTTATTTACATGCGCTTTAAAGGCAATGCTGTCTTTGCTTAATGCTGTAGCGATCGATGAGGATTCATCCTGCAAAAGAAGAATAACAGGTTTTTGTGTAATATTTTTATGGGTGGTGATAGCCGGTGCAAGTAGTAATAGAGCTGTAAGTAGTATTACCACTCCCCTAAGAGCCGCAGTCAGCCATGGGTATGGCACCCTACGTTTTACATCGGCACGGTATACCCAATAGCCTGCGGCAAAAGAAACGATAAGAGCGAGTATCCAATACAGCCAATGCATGTATGCGCAACTTAAACAAAAATGTTGGTTGGTAAGCTTAGTTGTTCAGCATTTGTATTGCTTTTAACCTTATGGCCGAATCAAGTGTTATATTCTTGCTCTTCGCATCCACCTGTGCTTCATCCAGTAGATCAGTATCCTGATGAATAGTTTTGATATTCTTTTTTACAGGCAATTCGTTTTGTATCCTGGCGTAATACGCTTTAGGATTAGTATATAACTGGTAGGCATCATCAATAAAACCGTTATTGAGCAAGAATAGGTTGTAGCTGGAATAATAAATGATGATAACCTTGTTTTCTTCCAGCTTTTTTTTCAGGTCAAGTTCCCAGACTTCTTTTTTATCTGCTGTTTCAGGCAATATTGAATTGTAGTAATACCAGTATTCACCATTGTCAAAAGCGTTTTGCATTACCCCCAGGTACATCAGGCTTTTATAATAGCTATCTCCAATGCCTAATGTTTTTACGGGTTGGGCATTGGCTGTGCCGGTATACCCTATACGTGGGTACGCAAGCGGAATACTGGTTGGGATAGTTTTTAATTTTGCCTTACCTATTACATCGCCATCTCTTACCCTGGGTTCCGAGGGGTAGACAATTTCATTCCACGCTATGTGAGGCATCTCCACACCACGTACCCTTTCTATGAATTTGATGATCGTATCAGCAATCAGGCATTCAGAAAAATAGCTGGGGTGCGTACCGTATTGCGGATATATAGGATAAGTGTATTTAGTTTTAGCCTGTTTTAAAATGGGTAGCATATCCATAGTAAGTATGCCTTTTTGTTGGCACTGAGCTATATAAGCTTCATAATTTGTTTTACTTTTTTTGTACTTAAGGTATTTCGTAGGTATCAGACTTGGGTCAAAATACTCTTTTGTAGGTGCAAATATCATTATCAGGCTGATGCCTTTGCTTTTTAATGTATCGTTTATTACACTCAGTTTATCTACAGTAGCCTTTATAATACTATCACCATAATAGTTTCTTCCCAGGTAAGCATTAATATTACCTTCACCCACCTGGAAATGCTTGTTTCCCATTACATAGTCCTCCACATTGTATTTGTCAAAAACATCAAAATCTATCTGATTTTTAAGTGGCAGCAATTGTTTGCCTATACGTGAATCGTTTTTAAGATAAGCTTCTGTCTTATCCTGATATACACCATTGAACCAGGCAATACCATCAAATTCAGGAGACTCAACAGATGATGCATTAGCATCTTCTTCGTCGCCTTGCAAATTGTTATATATCATCAAATATCCAAACAGGGCCAGTATGGCTATCCATAAAAACTTCAGGCTGGCATTAGGGTCTGGTGGTGTAATGCCTGCAGGTGTTGTTTTATTATTTGCAGTGGTATTTGCCATGACTTTTTTAGAATCTGAAGTAGATGAAAGGATTGAATGAAGAGCCGGCTACATAAGTAACACAGAAGAAGTATAGTATAATACCAACAGCAGAAAACACAAATAGTTGTGTTTTATTCAGCTTCGCGTAAAAAATTCCATCATGTAGTGGCTTCACCTTAGGTATTAATGTAAAGAAGGAAAAGAATACAGCCACCCATATCATGATATTGAAATCAGTTTTGGTGATAATACTGGTTTGCACATCAAAATCGAAAGCAAACATCCGCTGTAGGTATATTTTTAGCCTATGTATATCTTCTATCCTGAATATTACCCAACCAATAACTACTATAAAGAAGGTAATAATGATAGCAGGTAGGCGGCCGATCTTGTTTAAAATATTCAGCAGGAATATTCTGTCGAGTATAAGGAATAAACCATGAAAAGCACCCCATAATACAAAGTTCCACGATGCGCCGTGCCATAAACCTGACGCCAGGAAAACGATAGCCAGATTTAAATATAATCGCCCGTTAGATACACGATTACCGCCCAACGGTATATACAGGTAGTTACGCATCCATGCCCCTAATGTAATATGCCATCTTCGCCAAAAATCGGTAATGCTGGTAGCAGTATATGGATTGTTGAAATTTTCTGGCAACTGGAAGCCCATAATACGGCTAATACCTATTGCCATATCAGAATAGCCGGAAAAATCGAAATAGATCTGGAAAGTATAGGCAATTGCACCGATCCATACGGCCGTGGTATTAATGCTGGCAGCATCCATGTTCATGATTATATCAGCCTGGCTGCCCATTACGTTTGCTATCAATACTTTTTTGCCCAGGCCTATACAAAACTGTATAAAACCTTGCAGTTTATTGTGTGTGGTTTCATTGGCTACGTGGCCTGTTATCTGGTCCGAAATATCGTGATAACGTACAATAGGCCCTGCAATAAGCTTAGGGAAGAAGATGATATACAATTGATATTCCCAGAAATTACTTAATGGTTTATGTACATTGCGGTACACATCTACCGAATAGGTGATGCTCTCGAAGGTATAAAAAGAGATACCTATAGGTAGTAATATTTTAGCAACGTGAATAGTGTTGCTGCCGAATAAACCACCAACAGCATTTAGGTTATCTATAAAAAAATTAAAGTACTTAAAATAGAAGAGCAAGCCAAGGTTTAGCGATACGGATAAGATAAGGAATAGCTGCTTTTTACTTTTTATGTCCTTGTATTTTTCTATCTGGCTCACCAGTAAAAAATCAAGCAAGGTAACCCCCAGTATTACGAAAATGAATTTCGGACCGCCCCAGCTATAAAACAGAATGCTGGAGATAAGAATGAAAATATTTTTCAGGTTAACACTTTTGGGCAGCAGGTTGTATATAATGAGGAAGATAGGTAGAAAATATACCAGGAATATCAGGCTGCTAAAAACCATTAGTCAGAGTTTGTTATCGTGTGTTGAGAACTATAAAAATATAGGATTACCACTACATCACAAACTAACCAACTGGCCTGGCAAAAAGAAAAGGGGGTCGATTTTCATCAACCCCCGAAAGCATCTTTTATTTTATCGAAAAAACTTCTGTCTTCCTTCATACTTTTGGCTTCAGGCCCCGGCTGAAAGTTGTTTGAGTTTTTCAACCGTTCCATCATATCCTTTTCTTCATCGCTAAGGTTTTGCGGTGACCATACATTCACTTCTACCAGTTCATCACCCTTATCGTACGATTGGAATGAAGGGAACCCTTTTCCTTTTAACCTGAATATTTTACCACTTTGTGTGCCGGCAGGTATTTTTATTTTAGCCTTACCGTCAATAGTTGGTACTTCCACATTTGTTCCTAGCACTGCATCGGGGAAAGATAAATGCAGGTGGTAAATAACATCGAGATCATTACGCCTGAGATGGGGATGCTTTTCTTCTTCTATAAGTATTAGCAGATCGCCTGCAGGGCCACCACGCTCACCGGCATTCCCCGCGCCGCCCATGCTTAGCTGCATACCATCTTGCACACCCGCAGGTATATCCAGGCTCAGTGTTTCTTCGCCAAATACTCTGCCTTCACCTTTACACGCACCACATTTCGAAGTTATCTGTGTACCCTCACCATTGCAGGTAGGGCAGGTGGCTACGGTTTGCATCTGGCCCAAAAAGGTATTGGTAACCTTTCTCACCTGGCCGCTACCGCCACAGCTGCCGCAGGTCTGTATCGAGCTTTTATCTTTTGCACCACTGCCGCTGCATGTATTGCAGGGTACATATTTTTTTACTTTTATTTTTTTGTTGGCGCCGTTGGCTATTTCGGCATAATCCATTTTTAGCTTTACGCGCAGGTTAGCGCCACGTGTGCCTTGCCTGCGGCCGCCACCTTGTCTTCCGCCACCACCGCCAAAAAAGCTTCCAAACACATCGTCGCCAAATATATCGCCAAAATTCTGGAAGATATCTTCCATACGCATACCACCGGGGCCGCCGGGGCCACGGCCACCACCACCCATGCCTGCATGCCCGAAACGATCGTATTGAGCGCGTTTATCGGGGTTGCTCAGCACATCATAAGCCTCGGCTGCTTCCTTAAAATGCTCCTCCGCATCTTTATCTCCGGGGTTACGGTCGGGGTGATACTTCAGGGCTATCTTCCTGTATGCCTTTTTTATTTCATCGGCGCTGGAAGTCTTTGCAACACCTAATATTTCGTAATAATCTCTTTTCATAAATGTTATTCCATCGAAGGGATTTTAATATATCCCCTTATTTACCTACTACTACTTTTGCATGCCTGATGAGTTTATCATTCAGGTAATATCCTTTTTCTACTTCATCTATTACTTTGCCTACCATCTCTTCATTAGGTGCAGGTATTTCTGTTATTGCTTCGTGCAGGTCAGCATCGAAGGGCTGGCCTACACTTTCCATAGCTTTTAGGCCCTTTTGTTGCAAAGTCGCTTTCAATTTATTGAAAACCAAAGCAATACCTTCTTTTAGTATATTGATATCCGTAATTGTTTCTAACTGTTTTTCTGCCCGTTCAGTATCATCTACCACTACCAGCAGCGATTGGATTATATCTTTCCCCGCTGTCATTGCCAGTTCAACACGCTCTTTAGCATTGCGTTTCCTGAAATTGTCAAATTCAGCTACCAGGCGCAAATATTTGTCTTTTGCGTCTGCGAGTTCGGTCTTCAGCTTTTCAGAGTCATCATCCTCGTCAATAGTATCATCCAGGTGCTGCATACCATTTACACTGTCATCGGTATTTAACCCTTGTGCCAATGCTTCTTCCATTTCGTTATTTAATGACGTGTTGTCGGTATTTTCATGCTCCATTTGCTCTTTATCTGTAGTATTATCGCTCATAGACTTTCTTTTTTTGAAAAACATTCTGCAAAACTACTGTCAATTTTTTTGCCAGTTTGATATTTTGGGACAAAATGTCGTGATATGCTATCTTTATTAGACAAAAGGTACTTTTACACATCATGAAAAACGCAATATCAGCCATAGCAATATCATTAGCAATTATTATCGGGGGGTGGATACTTAGCAGGGCGTATACTTATAAATTTAAAACAAGGAATACGGTGAGCGTTGTGGGTAGTTCAGAGTACAATTTCACGGCCGATCTGATAGTTTGGTCAGCCACCTTTACGCGTACATCCTTCGAATTGAAAGATGCTTATAGCAGCCTGAAGTCTGATGTGCAGCAAATAAAGGCATACTTAAACAGCCATGGTATTTCTGAAAATGAGGTTATCTTCTCTTCTATCGTCATCGACAAGCAGTATAATTACCAGTACGATGTTAATGGCCGACAAACAGCTACTACGTTCAACGGCTACCAGCTAAGGCAAAATGTAAAGATCGAGTCGAAAAATATCGATAAGGTTGAAAAAATATCAAGAGAAATAACTGAATTATTGCAGTCGGGTATCGAGTTGAGCTCGCAAGAGCCATTCTATTATTACACTAAGCTTTCCAGTCTTAAAATTGATCTTTTGGCAAAAGCTGCAGCTGATGCATACAACCGGGCCAATACCATTGCCGAAAACGGACATAGCGATTTGGGCAGGTTAAGAAAAGCATCGATGGGGGTATTCCAGATTACCGGACAACATAGCAATGAAGACTACAGCTATGGCGGAGCCTTTAATACTACCAGCAAAAACAAAACAGCCACTATTACCGTAAGGCTGGAGTATGAGCTTGAATAGTTATCTCACAATTACCATTTTATCCCTAAACTGGTTGCAGGAATAGGTGCTGGCGGGTGCTGCGCGGTATTTAAATTTTGTGTTGGAGTAGGTAAAGGTGAACTTATATTTCCATCCTTGCCTTAGTTCGTACCTGTAAAAAGGATCGTCGCCAAACTGGAACATATATTCCTCACCCGGCCTAAGCTCTACATATTCCGGGTATCGGTATTGTTTTGCGAAATCTATTTTGCGCAAAGTACGAACAGGTGTGCCATTAGGGTTAAAAACCAGAAAGCCGAAGCAGGAAGAGTTAATATATACCCGTTCCTTACAATTGTTCTTAAAGGCGAAGCTGTAGTTGATATAATCTTCAAATCGTAGTGTGTCTTGCGATGTAACATCCATATTCACACATTCGCATAGCTGGTTTACTTTTACCACTTTCACTATATCGGTTTTCGGTATGTCTTTTAGCAGCTCCTTTTTTTGCCTGCCGTTGCTAATCACTATTACGGTATCTATGCGCCTGGGTATAGTAGCAGGTACGGGTGGTTTGGCGGGCTTATTGTCAACATAAATAATTGTATCTGCTTTCCGTGCGGGCGTCTTATCTGTTTCAGCCAATGGCTTTGTACTAACTGGCTTCCCGGTTTTAGCATCAATAATTATTATGGTATCTGCAAGGCGTGCTGTTTTTTCAGCTGCCTCTTGTTTGGGTGTGGATACCTTCTTTTTTGTTTGCGCATAGCCGTATTGCATGTTGCATGCACATGTTGCTAAAACTAACACAATTGCTTTGTAAAAGGATGCCCTCAATTCTTATTTGCAGGTAAACTACCAAGTTAAGAAACAAAACGCATGTTTTAGGTTTAGTTAAACTGTATAGCTATTTTTTTAACCGTTTCAGGCCTTCAGCAGGTTCCTTATAGTCTTTGGCAAATACCAATGCTTGCTCATAGTCTTTTATAGCTTCCGGTTTATTGCCCATTAGCTCGCTGCATAAGCCTCTGTTGTAGTATGCTTCAGCAGCATCGGGCTGTAGTTGTGTTACCAGGTCAAACTGGCGCTTGGCTTTTTCCAATGAATCTTGCTGCAATAAAATATATCCCATGTTCAGGTAGGCGTCAGAGTAATCTCTGTCAATAAGTATAACCCTGGTATATGCTTGCTTGGCCGTTTCATAATCGTTCATATTCTGGTAAAACACACCTTTGGCAAACAAAGGGAAAACATCGTTGCTATCAAGCTTATAAGCATTATCAAAATATTGCAATGCCAGCACGTCTTTTTTCATGCTGTACATAAGCCCCAGTTGTACTACTGCATCTCTGTAGTCGGGTGCTACCTGCACAGCTGTTTGAAAGCTGGATATAGCTCTCGATGTATCTTTCAGGTCCTTATATATCATGCCTTTCAGAAAGTAGCCTTCAGGGTTGTACACATCTTGTCTTAAAACTGTATTTATCTCAGCGAAAGCTTTGGTGTAATCTTTGGTATAGAAGAAAAGCTTGGCCAGCTTTAAATGTGCAGAAGCGTCTTTAGGGTTTAGTTTTATAGCATGTTCTATCCAGGGTAATGAGCCTGCAATATCTTT
This sequence comes from uncultured Sphingobacteriales bacterium, assembly GCA_946479435.1. The sequence continues at coordinate 50,462 of CAMLFX010000005.1, forward strand.
ATGTTCAAACATCAGGTCGCCTATAGCACTGAAATATTGCGCCTTAGATGAATCGAGCGAAACAGCTTTTTTAAAATCGTTCAATGCAAGCGAATCCAGCTCCAGGCTATGCAGTGCGCGCCCGCGCTTATAATACAAACCTGCATCGTCAGGGTTTTTCCCTATCTCTGCGGTTAGCTCTTTCAATGCAGGGTGTTCAAATACCTTATCCGTATTTTTTGATTCGTTGTTTTTACAGGCAATAACAGAAACAACTAGCAGCAACGGCAGTAACTTGATCCAAAGGCTTTTCATGGGTGCAAACTTACTCAAATAGCCAATAAACGCCAATGCGTTTTGTCACGGCAATCCCAATCTTCAGCTAGTAAGCCCGTTCACCAAAACGGTAGTAGAATGAAAGGTGCAATATTGGGGTTATCATATTCCCTTTAGGCCCTACCTGTACGTTTATTCCCGGTGCCAATATGCTCGATATGCCGGCATTTATAGTGCCTGTAGTATTGGGGAAATAGGTATAGCCCAGCCTTCCGCCCAATCCGCAATAAACAGGTTTAGTGCCTGATATATGCGTTACAAACTCACCGCTGATATTTACAGCTGGCAGCCAGCCGCCTATTACCTGCTTTGTATCGCCTGTATATCCGCTATTATTGCCTTTAATAGCTACAGAAACACCTTCCGATTCATAATATATAGCGCCCAACCCCATGCCGTAATGCAAGGCTCTTTTGTCATCAAAATTATACACTAGCCGGGCACTAAGGTCAGCTTGAAATTGCAGAAAATACATTTGTACTACCAGGTTATCAAATTTCGCTACCGGCAACTCACTGCCGCCGATGCTTATGTTTAGTTGCGGGTAGAAACTTAGGTTGGCCGGCATGTACCGCATTATATATTCTGCATGAAAGCTTGGCGACGCGTGGTGATTACTACCTACATACTGATTATAGATTAGCGGTGCTCCAATAGCGGGCCCGCCACCTATATCCCACTGTTGTGCAAAGGTTGCATGTGTCAGTATCAACAGGCAAATTGTATGGAACAGTTTCATCAATATTTTGTAAAAGTATCAATTAGCCTACTATAACGTTTTTAATGGGTGGCCTGGTATGCAAACAGGCTGCCTGATGGCAGCCTGTTTTTTTTAAATAGCTAAAGATTAGTCACCTTCGGTAACTGAAAGATTATAGCTGAGTGTTGCGCCATCTTGTGCAATTACATAAGGAGCCCCACCTTTTACATCTTGCGCGATCCTTGGATCAAAACCATCTCCCAATAGATAATATTTACCTTTTTTCAGGTTGGAGAATGTAGCCACGGGTATTCCATCGCTATTATCCACGCATTTTACCGAATCATCATAAACAGTCGCCGCATCCTGCGCATTATACTTAATGTAAATAGTGCAATCGTGAATGAGGGAGTCGTGGTGCTTCGGTGTTACATTAAGTGTAGTAGAGCCACCCTTACCGGCCATATCGGTTTCCTTATCACGTTCGCACGATGCCGCCACAGTAGCCAGCGATAATGCCAGCAATGATATTTTTAGTATGTTTTTCATTGTTTGTTTTTTAAAGATTTATTCTGCCGCTGTAGTTACTGAAGTTATAGAAAACATAGTAGCATAATTATCGGCTATTTTTTTAGAGGTAGCAGACGGGTTCATTATATTAGATGCAGTTGCAAGATCAACACAGGTACTGCCGCTGAACCATTTTAGCACGTCAGCTTTTACTTCTGCTTCACCTGTTGATGTGTTGTTAATGTTAAGTGTGGTTGGGAAGTTTAGTGTCACTGTGCGGATACTGTTAAACTCGCCATTAAAACCGCCAATATGCTGTGTGAATTTACCGCCTTGAGCGGAAGCTGAAGTGCCTTCTAATTTGGCCATTATATAGCCTGATATCCAGCTCCAGTACATTTCGTTAGTTGGGTCTAGTGCACCATCTTGTGCGCCGCTGGTATTGCGCGCCTCATCTACACCAATTAAAAACTTCACGCCTTTATATTGTCCTGCGGGTACATTCATTATATGAAAATGGTGCGAGCCTGCTACATCATGCTTCACCAAATGATAGCTTTCCGATTGTGCGTACTCGCTGCCATCAGTAGCTATCAGTTTTACATTAGTTATGTAATAATTGAATTTAGTTACGGTGAAGTCTTCACCTGCACAGTTAGTATAAGTTTCAGTGGCAAGTGTTAGCGGTTTGTCGCCTACATAGTTATTGAAAGTAAAGCCCATTTCACCTTCGGTATTTATAGGTACAGGTTCTACAGGGTCGGGGCGTTTACTGCAAGATACGGCTGTAGTGGCAATGAGGCCGGCCAGTAATATTTGTTTGAATTGAATTGACATAGTTGTATTTTTTATATTGTTTTTCTAATTGTCTAATAATATAAGACGTTGTTTTATTAGCCTAGGGTTGGTGTTCCAGTTCTATTTCCTTATTGGCTGTATTGTTCTCATGATCAATTACAGCTATTACTTCCAGCTTAAGGGCTTCATTGTTATTGCCAAGCGTATCTATCCAATATTCATCAATACTGAAATGATCGCCATGTGCATGGTCTTCATTATTGTAAAATATTTTACCTGTATTTTTATCGCTTATGGTTACCGCATAACCATGTAGCTGGCTTACATAATTTACATTGGCTTTAACAAAGATAGTATCCCCGTTTTTATATTCCTGGTGTTCGCTGGGCGTCATAAGGTCTATTGCTACTTTATCGGGCTGCACAGGAGTGTCGTCCTTTTTTTGGCAACCTGATACTAAAGACAGTGTAATGGGAATGCAAATTATCAAATATGGTTTCATCCGGATTTCTGAATGTTTAAAAAAGTAAGAAAATACCTGTGTCGAACTGCGGCTTGATAATCACATTTCCTGAAGCATACTGTTGAGATAATGGATAGTTATATCCAACCTGCATACCAACTTTTTTATAAAATGCCTGAATACCCGCAGTGCCATAGAAAACCTGACCGCCTGTGTCCTCGTTAAGCCATTTGCGGTCGTAGTTATCATAGTCGTGCAAAGCCAATTCATATTTCCCGCCCAACTGCGGCAATAGCATGCAATTACCCAGTTGCCTGGTATAAAATACACGTGCGGCACCGCTTAGCCGGTTACCGTACTTGTAGGCATCTTTATTTGCTGTGGTAAAAATGTACGAGGCTTCAGCATTAACACCCATATTTTTTCTTTTTATGGTATAATTGGTGTTTACCAGAAAGTCCCAACTACCGGTACCAGGTTGCGCTTCAGGTAGGCCCGTATTATTGGGCAATGTACCATTATGCCTGCCGGTAGGCAGTTTGAGGCCACCACCCGCCAGCAGCAGTGTTGCATTGCCATTATCATCAGCTTTTTTTATTGCCACGGCATTTGCCAAAATGGTTATATCGCCAATGCCCGATTGGGTAGTAGTTGTACTGCCGGCAGGGGTTTGCGTATTGTACTGGTACGGTACAAATGCAAACAATTGTAAACGCTCTATCGGCTGAAACCTACCCCAAATTTGGGTGGTAGTGTATTTATCGTACGATGTTTGGTTGCTATTTTCCAGCAATCCGCTATGCAAAGAAGAATAACTGCGATGTTGGTATTGCAATCCTATGAAATGTTTGTAAAACTGTGGCAGCATACCGAGGCCCTGGCTGGCAGCACCACAACCGCATGCGTCGCACGCATATACGGCTACATACAAACACATACATAGCATTGTTGCTATAATATGCTTCATTTATAAAAATTTTGTTCAGGAAATATTATCTGCTATCGGCAGATAATGAATGTGAAATATCAGCACAATACCCCTGGTGGGTGGAAAATGCTTACAATGGGTGTAAAGCTGTAAAAGTTTTTATAATGGCCTTTCAACATGGTTGTGTGTTCAGGCATTGCGTTGGCAACTTTACTTTTGGTTTCCGGTAAAATAGCCACCAGTGTCAGTTTTTCCCATTTTACCAATTGCTTACCGGGGGCATTTTCTGTATTATCGCTGGTATTGTTCAGTTGTTTGCGCAGGTAGCATTTACCACAGCATTTCATTTCGGGTTTGTCTTTGTTTTCACAAAGCACGGTGGCCACGTATTCCTTATTAGCCTCGTACCATGCCAATACACCCAGCCTGGCTACCAATTGGTAGGAAAAGCAAAGCATAAGTATTATGGCCAGTGTTTTCACAATTCAAAGTTAAGCCTTCCTTCAATACAAAAAATGATTGTAGTCATCCAAGCAAAAAGGACGCTAAAAAGCGTCCTTTCTCTTTTGTTATCTGTTATTGTCAACTATCTGCTAAGTGTTACACGGGCAGTTGTTGTATTGCCCTTTTCATCGGTTGCTGTTACAAAATATACACCGTTACTCAGGTTGCTCAGGTCAAGCGTTTTGCGAGATGCATCCTGAACTTGTTCCTCTATCAGCTTTTGGCCAATAGCGCTATGCACAGCCAGTTTCACATTTACATGGTGTCCCCAGTCAAGTACAATTTTTCCTGTAGTTGGGTTAGGGTATAGCTTAGGTTGTTCTATCGTATAGCTGTTCACATCAAGCAGGGTGATGATAAGTGTATTAGATGGTTTAGACCAGCAACCATTGTTATTAGTTACTGCATAATAAGCACCCAATTCACCCGGATGGTAGTTACCATCTTCACCACCTACCAGTTGCCCGTCAGGGCCAAACCATACAAAAGCACCACTTCTGTCAGTTACAAGCATATTGCCTATCAGCGATATGATTGGGGGGTCAGGTGTTAGCGAGCGTACCATTACCATTGGTGCTGAGAATACTGTGTCAGGCAGGTAGCAGCCACCATCTGTTTGGTTTACCCTTACAACTACTACGTCATTGTTCAGCAGGTTAACGGTGCTGTAAACAGGGCCATTCAATATAGGGCCGAAATTGTTTACAAACCAGTCAAAATTAGGATTAGTGCCTGCATTAGTAGCAGTTGCCGTAAACTCTACAAGTGAATCTAAGCAGCCGGGATTATTACCCTGTGTTATAGTGAAGCTTGCGGTGGGTATAATACTTGGGGTTATTAGCATTGCTATTTGGTTCGATGTATCTCTTGGGTTAGCCACACATGGATCTGTAGCTACTAATACGCACGATACGAAGTCGCCATTCAGTAATGTTGAAGTGGAGAATATTTGTCCTGTGGCGCCTGCTACAGGTACATTGTTTACCATCCATTCGTAAGTAGGGTTGCTGCCTGCGTTGGTTGGTGTTGCCTGGAATACAACCGGGTGGCCTGAACATGCAGGATTACCGCCGCTTAGTTGCGAAATAGTAACATCTTCTGTAAGCTGTTGGTGTATCACTTTAGGGTTAGTACCACTATTATTCACCGTTGCTGGCAGTGCGCAGCTTGAGCTCGATGTCATCTCAGCTGTTATCACATCGTTATTAGCAAATGTGCCGGTAAGCGTTGTGCCTGTAAAGCCCGGTTGTACTGTGCCGTTTACTTTCCATACAAAGGTCGGGCTGGTACCACCTGTGGTAATATTTACTGCCGTAAATGTCAGCATCTGTCCTGCGCAGCCGGGGTTAGTACCGGTTGTCAGTGCTATATTAAATGATGGCATCTTAGTGCTAACGGTATAGGTAATGATGTTAGATATAGCGCTATCATTTAATGGATCCACACATGGTGCGGCAGCACTCGATTTCATTACAACTCTGACGTCCGAATTATTAGGAAGACCTAATGGGAAATCGATAACTGGCCCACTGAAACCTGTTTGATAAACATTATTTACATACCAGCGATAGCTTGGTGAACCGCCTGGATTCACATTGCTTACTACTGAAAATTGCAGTACATCGTCTGCACAACCAGGGTTGGTACCTATTGTTTGACCGATAGTTACAGCAGGGTTTACTGTAAGCGGACGATACATTACTACTGAATCTGAATTGGTAGTGTCTATACCGCAAATGCCGGGATACGCTACACGTGCATATACAGTATCAAGGTCTTCAAAATCGCTCGTTGACCAAAGGGTATCTGTAGAAGCACAGGTAGTACATTTTGTTACAACACCGTTGGTGCTCTTTCTATACCAGCCCCACCATACAGGTGTTATTGAGGTTGAATAATTTGCAGAAACCGTATTTCCCGAGTTTAGGCAAGAAGGGTTGCCTCCCAACGGGAAGTTAAGCGTAACAAGGCCCGGTGTACTTCCCGAAACGCCACTTCCTTTTATAGTTACTTCGTAGTCTTCTGCCTGACCCGCAAATGAGCCCGAAGTAGCGCAGGGGCTTACTGTAGTAGTGCCCGAAACTACACGCATACGTAAAGGTGTGCATGAAACCACACCTGTAAGAGGCACCGTAAATGTTTGGAAGGTACGGGAACCGCTGCCGGTAGCCGTATAAACTGCTTCGGTAGAAGAGAAACTGCCATCCTGGTCATAGTCGATAGATACAACCGTATTTTCCGATATACCACCTACACCTACCGCTATTTGATATGTTTTACCCACTTCCAGTTCAGCACGGTGCTGGCAGCTTCTGTCCAGGTATATTTGGTTGCCGTCAGCGCTGTAGCCACCATCGGTATATACGCTCATTATTATTGTGTCGCCGGTGTTGTCAAGTATTGTTATGTCGCGGGGGCCATTGTTGTTACCCGGCGTTGCCGATGGAGAAAAAGTACAAGCTGTGCTGGCAGTACCTAAGGCTGTAGCGCCTAGTGATGATATTAGCGAACCCCTTGAAGAGCCCGGGGTCATTAACGCCGACCAAATACGGTCTCTTTGGTCAGAAGTAAAACGGTCTCTGCAAGCCTTAGAAGAATAATCCATGTGGTTATGCTGCGTGCCGTTGTAAGCCCCGCCACTCACACAGGTATTGTCACCCTCATTAGGGCAGTTAAATGGCGAGCGTATCATAGGCTCGGTATCAGCGCAGAAATCACTCGCTAAGGGGTCAAGTGGGTCAGGACAGGCGTAAGGGAATGTTGACACTACAAAATCATCACCTTCAAATACATGATATAGGTTAAAAGCATGGCCCAGTTCGTGCGTGATAGTTGAATACGGAGCACCAGCTAAAGGGTCGGTGATTTCATCTGTCAGCATTACTGTCCCGTCTCTATCGGCTGGGGCACCGTTAAAATAGGCATAGCCTGCGGTAAATGGATTGCCCCCGCTATTAGCTCTGTTTACACCATCAATCTTATACACCAGCCATATATTATAGTATTCACTATTTGGCCATATGCTATTCGATTTCAAAGTTATATCATTCAAACCTGGGCCACCGGCACTAATGCCATCTGCTGCATAGGTAGCATTACCGCTCATATCCA
>CAMLFX010000006.1 GCA_946479435.1 uncultured Sphingobacteriales bacterium
GCATAAAAGCGTACACATCGCTATGATAAGAGTAATCGACACCTGCAAAAGCTTTGTTTTTGCTCAGGTAGCGTTTAGATGCATATATTGAGGCCATATATATGGGGAAGAGAGGTCCATCTCCGTTGCCCGATTCTGTTGCCGATATGCCAAACCGCGCCTGTATAAGCCAACGATTTTTTAGTGGCTCCAAGGTTCGTACTATTAATTGAGGTTGGGAAGTATATGGGAAATAACGGACACCAACATGTGCACCGTACATATTAATGCCGAGATTAGGCTTCCTCAGCGCAGCGTTGGATACATGTGAGAAACTAAGCCCGGTTTGTATGTCCCAATGATGGTTGATGCGATACCGAAGATCGGTACCGAAATAAGAATAATTATTAAAATGGCTACCAATGGCTGTATTTAGAGTATCCCAACCGGGATAGCGGCTGAAGCGTTTTGTTACATAACCCAGGCCGAAACCGGCTTTGGCAGTCCATTGCAATTTCTTACCTTTTACAATAGGCAATTCAATATTGGGGTAAATACTAAAGCACTTGCCGTAAATAGAATCGATACCATAATTTGTATAGGAAAGTGCGCAGCCAAGCAATGGGTAATTACGGCGTTGCTGCCAGTCTTTGCGTCCATTAGTCTGCTGAACGAAATTGATCTCAAATTCTTGCGAGTTATCAGGTACTATTTTAGGGAATTTGGGCGTATGCCTTATCATTTTCCCGCTCATAAGGTTAGCTTCTATGCCCAGGCCATCCCATTTGCTTTGTGCAAACAAGGGGGGTATAAGTACAAATAGGACAAGCGTTAAAAGCAGTAAACGCTTCATAACAAAACAGGGTTTGCGAATAAAAAATTAAGAATAAGACAAATATAGTTTTACCTGTGCCAAAGGTGTAACTTTGGCACATTCTTTTTTTAATGCGGAAGTTCGCCACGATATTATTCCGTTCGTTTCTGCAGGGCTTGTTGATACTAAGCCCTATAGCAATGACTGCATATATAATCTATATAGTTTTTAATAGTGTTGATAGCCTGGTGCCTTGGGTACCCAGAGGCCTAGGGTTTTTCATCATAATAGCTGCAGTCACCTTTATTGGCTATATGGGCACCCGCTTTTTTCTGGGTCGCATGCTGTTCGATTCGTTCGACTACCTGTTGCAACATATACCCGGTATCAAATACATCTATTCTTCCATAAAAGATGTGATGGGTTCATTTGTGGGCGACAAAAAAAGATTCAATAAACCGGTATGGGTATGCACTAATCATAATCCTGAAGTTTGGCGTATAGGGTTCATGACACAGAAAGATATGTCTTACCTGGGGATGGTGAATAAAATAGCGGTTTACCTACCCCATGCCTACGCGGTATCGGGCTATGTAATAATAGTAGAGCCTAATAATATAAAACCGATAACTAAAATGAATGCTGCCGAAGCCATGAAATTTGCTGTGAGTGGTGGCATAACCAGTATGGAGGAACAGCCGCATGAAAAGCACTAAGCAGATGATAAACTTCAATGCGGGCCCTGCGGCGTTACCCAAAGAAGTTTTACAGAAAGCGTCGGAAGCAATAGTTGATTATAATGGTACGGGGCTTTCCATTTTAGAGATTCCGCACCGGGGTAGATATTTTGATGCTATACTGGAAGAAAGCAAAACTCTTGTAAAAGAAATCGCTAAGCTTGATGCTGACCAGGAAGTGCTTTGGATGCATGGTGGTGGCAGGTTGCAGTTCTGCATGATACCCATGAACTTTTTAGGTGAACAGGAAACGGCGGGATTTTTAGATACCGGCTACTGGGCTATGCAAGCAATAGAATATGCAGGCTACTATGGTAAAGTAAGTGTGCTGGCATCGGGAAAAGAAAATAATTACCAGCAGTTACCTACATGGCCTCTTGTGCCAAATGAACTGGCGTATTTGCATATAACAACCAATAATACCATTTTTGGCACGCAGTTAAAAAATATCCCTGAAACGGATGTGCCGTTAATAGCTGATATGAGCAGCGATATTTTTAGCAGGGATATTGACTATACCAAATTTGCAATGTGCTATGCATGCGCACAAAAAAATGTGGGGCCTGCGGGCGTGGCATTGGTGATTATTAATAAGAAATTACTTAAGGAAAATAAAAGGGTTTTACCGCCCATGCTGAGTTATGCAGAACATGTAAAAAAGGGATCGGTATTGAATACGCCACCTGTATTTGCTATTTACACATCGCTGCTTAATTTAAGATGGATAAAGAACAAAGGTATAGATGAGATAGAGAAAGAGAACAATATTAAAGCAGCAATGCTGTATAACGAGATAGAAAGGAATTCATTATTTCATTGCACGGTAAAAGAAGAAGACAGGAGCAAAATGAATGTATGTTTCCATGCAAAAGATAAGGAAACAGAAAGGGCATTTATAAATTATTGTGAAGACAGGAATATTATTGGCATAGAAGGGCACTGGTCGGCAGGAGCATTCAGGGCATCGCTATACAACGCGATTACAAAAGAAGACGTTGAGGTGTTGACTGAGACTATGAAAGAATTTGAACAAACATTTGCAGGCAAATAAATTTAAAAAAAGAACATGGCTAAAATTATCCCCTTCAAAGGGCTTAGACCAACCAAACAAATTGCACCCAAAATGGCTACGCTACCTTACGACGTAGTAAGCGTAAGTGAAGCGAGAGAATACAAAAAAGAGCCGTATCATTTTTATCATGTTACACGTTCTGAGATAGATCTTCCTGAAAGCGTAGATGTACATAGCCAGCAGGTATATGATAAAGCAAAAGAGAATCTTGACCAATTAGTAGAGGATAAGATATTAATACAGGATAATGAACCTAGTTATTATATCTATCAATTGGTAATGAATGGACGTGAACAAACCGGTCTTATCTGCGGATCGTCGATAGATGATTATTTTAATGGTGTTATTAAAAAGCATGAGTTTACAAGACCTGAAAAAGAGCTGGATAGGATAAACCATATAAAAACCACACGTGCGCAAACGGGTGTAGTGTTCCTGGCATATAAGGACAATAAAGAGATCAATAAAATAATTGCCGATTGGAAAAACTGCCATGAGCCTACTTACGATTTTAAGGCTGAAGATGATATAAGGCATACGCTTTGGGTAGTTGATGACTATTCAAAAGTGGCAAGTATCAGCAGGATATTTAATGAACAAGTGCCGGCCACGTATATAGCTGACGGCCACCACCGTGCAGCATCGGCAGCTAAAGTATGCCTGGAAATGCGCGATGCAGGCATGTCGATAACCGGCGATGAATCGTTTAACTTTTTTATCACGTGCATCTTCCCTGAAAGCCAACTGGAAATAATGGATTATAACCGTGTGGTGAAAGATCTAAACCACATGAGTGCGGAAGAATTTATCGAAGCGCTTAAAAAAGATTTTCAGCTCTCAGCTCCGCAGGAAGAGGCAATAAAGCCAGCCAAGCCGCATGAGTTTGGTATGTATATCAATCGTAAATGGTATAAGCTGGAAGCAAAAGAAGGAACGTTTACCAAAGATCCTATAGGCATACTGGATGTAACCATTTTGCAAAATAATATACTGTCGAAACTGCTGAATATAAATGACCCACGGACTGATAAACGTGTGGACTTTGTGGGCGGCATCCGTGGCCTGGGCGAACTGGAAAAACGCGTGGACAGTGGTGATATGGCTGCCGCATTTTCCTGCTACCCGGTAAGTATCAAGCAATTGTTCGATATAGCAGACAGTGGGAATGTAATGCCACCCAAAAGTACATGGTTTGAACCTAAGCTTAGGGATGGACTGGTAGTTTATACCATATAATCTTATAACAGTTTAAGGCGCTATTTATGGCGCCTTTTCTTTTATAGATAAATCTTAGTATGGCATTGGAAGGGTGCCCAAATTTGTTGTGATTAAAAAAAGAAATTTATGGAATACAGAAGAATGGGAAAAACAGGATTACAGCTAAGCGCATTGTCGTTCGGCTCCTGGGTAACGTTTGCAAAACAAATAGACGATGGAATATCGGACCGCCTAATGAGCATAGCATACGATAACGGTGTGAACTTTTTTGATAATGCTGAGGTGTACTCAAGAGGAGAATCGGAGAAGATGATGGGGCGTGTACTGAAAAGTAAGAATTGGGAACGATCATCGTACGTGGTATCGAGCAAAGTATTTTTTGGCTGGAGAGGAGAAAATAACAAGCCAAACCAAACAGGTCTTAGCCGTAAGCACATAACAGAAGCATGCAATGAAGCCTTGCAGAGACTACAGGTAGATTATCTTGATCTGTACTATTGCCACAGACCTGATAAAAATACACCTATCGAAGAAGTAGTTTGGACAATGAACCACCTGATACAGCAAGGTAAAATATTGTATTGGGGTACCAGTGAATGGAGTGGCGCTGAAATAGTGGAAGCGCACATGATAGCTAAGGAGCTACACATGATAGGCCCGGCTATGGAACAGCCGCAATACAATTTGTTTGAACGCTATAAAATGGAAGTTGATTATTACACCATCTTCAAAAATATAGGCATGGGCACAACAATATGGAGCCCGTTAGCTTCAGGTTTGCTGACTGGTAAATACAATAATGGTGTGCCTGAAGATTCAAGGCTTGCACTGGAAGGTTTTGAATGGCTGAAAGACAGAACGTTGAGCGATGAACGCATAGGCAGAGTGCGCGAATTAGAAACCGTTGCTAAAGATTTAGGTACTTCTTTATCTACCTTGTCGATAGCATGGTGTATCCACAATCCCAATGTCACTACGGCAATACTAGGTGCTACCAAAGAAGAGCAATTAAAAGAAAACCTGAAAGCCTTAGATGTGTTACCTAAGCTAACGGACGAAGTGATAGAAAAAATAGAAACAGTAATGAAGACTAAACCAACGTTACCACAATATTAAAATAAGGGGCTTAGCCCCTTATTTTTTAACTGCGTTTGCGCGCAGTAGATTTTTTAGTTACGGTCTTTTTTGTAGCAGTCTTTTTACGGGCGGTGCTTTTCTTAGTGGCACTCTTTTTCGTGCCTACACTTTTTTTAGTAGCTGATTTTTTTGTGGCTGTCTTTTTGCTGGCTGCTTTCTTCGGTGCCGATTTTTTTGACGCAGATTTCTTAGTAGCTGTTTTCTTCTTAGTAGCAGCTTTTTTACCTGCTGCTTTCCTAGGCACTTTTGCACCGGCTTCACGTGCTTCGGAAAGCCCAATAGCTATAGCCTGTTTGCGGCTGGTAACCTTTTTACCGGAACGACCGGACTTCAGTTTGCCTTCTTTCATCTCGTCCATTACCTTGTGGACTTTTTCTTGTGCTTTTGGCGAATATTTTCTTGCCATGGTAGTAAGTTTTGTTTTATTAAAGCATAAAAATTGCGCCAATAATATATGTAGGCTCGATATTTTAATAATAGCTAAATACATTACACACAAAACATACAACAGGCATGGAGAAAGCAAAATACTCGTGGTTTAAACTATTGAAAGAGTCGGCCAGAGAGTTTTCTAATGACAACGTAGTCAAGCTTAGTGCATCGCTTGCGTATTATACTATATTTTCCATGGGGCCTTTATTGCTGGTCATCATATCACTTACCGGCCTTTTTTTTGAAACGGAATCGGTAACAGGAAAAATGTACTGGCAAATGAGAAGCCTTGTAGGTGAAGAAGGCGCAACCCAGATCATTAATATCATCAATAATATGCGCGCACAAAATGCCGCAGCCAAGTATAGCCTTATTGGCGTTGTGATATTGATATTTGGCGCTACAGGTGTATTTGCAGATATGCAAGATTCTATAAATTATATATGGTCGGTTAGGGCAAAGCCCAAAAAGGGATGGCTAAAATTTATAACTAACAGGCTGTTGTCTTTTTCAATGATCTTAGGGATAGGTTTTCTTCTAATTGTTTCTTTATTGATAAATATAATAACCGACGCGCTTACCGGCCAATTGCAGCAAGTATTTCCAAGCACTACAGTTGTTATTTTTCAAGTACTGAATATTGCTATCTTGTTTGGCATCATTTCAGTCTTATTTGCCGTCATTTATAAAGTATTGCCTGATGCAAGGATTAAATGGAAAGATGCTTTTGTTGGTGCACGCTTTACAGGAGTATTATTCCTAATAGGGAAATTTTTGATAGGGTATTATCTCGGTAGCTCTAATCTTACCAATACCTATGGTGCTGCAGCATCAGTCATCATTATTCTTTCGTGGGTGTACTACACTTCTATCATTTTATACTTTGGTGCCGAGTTCACGAAAGTATATGCCCTGAACAGGGGCGGAGGTATTGTACCGGACGAGACTGCTGTATTCATAATAAAAAGAGAAGTAAAAGAACTGCCCAACGTGATGGGTGAGATAGAAGAAAAAGATTAGCCTTTAATCATTAGTTTTTTTATTGAACCAATACTTACAAAACGGAACAAGAAAACAGCCGGGAGGCATATAGCTACGAATATAATTAGTTGTAAATACCAGTTGAGGGAAGCCTGACGTACTGTATAAGCACTAACAAACAACAAAAGCAAAAATGAAAGGTGGGCGATCACCCACTTTATATTGGTAGCTAACTGCATATCTTTTTTGGCAAAAATGATGAAGCACAAGGCTAAAACAGATTGTGTAACCAAAGCAGCGGTTGCCGCCCCTGCTGAACGGTATATGGGAATCAGAAAAATGTTGAGTGAAATATTTACAACTACTCCGGCTATTGCAATTTTATTCAGCAATTTCAAATTACCACTTGCTGTAAGTAGGGTTGAATACACGTACATGATACAGAAAGCAGGAAATGATGACATAAGCAAGGCAAATACCAAAGCGCTTTGCTCAGTGCTATCCTCATACAACAAGTGCATTATCTCATTGCCAAAGAACCAGGAAGCAACAGCTATCATGAAGGAAAAGGGAATCAATATATTTACTGATACACCAATGATAGGCCCAATGTTTTGCTTTTGAACCAGCATGCGCCCAAACAATGGAAGCAATATACCGGCAAACATAAGGCCGAATATATTACACACATCTAACAAGCGGTAACCCGCGGCATATATACCCGCTTCTTCTTTACCCGATGCTCCCAGCAACCTTTCAAGCAATACGGAATCGACCCTCGTATATACCGACATTAGAAATATAAGTAAAGCATAAGGCGCGCTTTGTTTTATTATCTCAAAAGTTTTAGCTGCATTAAACGTAAACTTGAATTGAAGGTGAGTTATTTTTTTTAATACCGCCATTGCTACAATGATGGCTATGAGATAGCAAACTATTTGTGCGCCAACAAACCACTGTATGGTAAATGAGGATGCGGTAGCCCGGTTGAATAAAAGAAAACCACATACCGCGATCATCAATAGTCTGTCAGTGACAGATAATAGACTATCGGCTTTGAACCTGTGCAGTGATGAAATGTTACTGCGGATAAACAGAAGTGTTGCAGCGAAAGCTTGTATCAGTAATATGCCACTTAATAATATAAGTTCATTCTTGTCGTAACCCAGTAATAAGGCTAGCAAACTTACCAGCACTGCATATACTAATACTAATAGCATACGTGCTGAGAACATGGCAGGAAATATTTCTTTTATTTTATCAGGGTCTTGCGAAATAATGCGTGTATTGTAATTGCTGAGGCCAAAATCAAGAATTATCTGAAAGATGATGCCCATATTGAACAAGGCCTGGTATATACCATAGCTCTCGTGCCCCACCCTGTTTTGCACGGTGCGGTCTATTAAAAATATCCATACCGGCTTCACTAAGATGTTGACGGTTAGGACGAAAAGGAGATTTTTTACAAAAAAACGTTGCATCCGCCTAAATTGGATGTGCTATAAAAAGGTAAAAGTATATTTTTGTCGGCACAAGAGTTATGCGGATCGCTGTAAATACGAGGTTATTATTAAAAGACAAGTTAGAAGGGATTGGTTGGTTTACCCACCAGACATTGGAACGTATTGTGCGCCAGCACCCTGAGCATGAGTTTGTTTTCTTTTTCGACAGACCATACGACCCCATGTTTGTATTTGCACCAAACGTAACCCCGGTTGTTGTAGGGCCGCAGGCAAGGCATGCGGTTTTATTCTATTTATGGTTTGAATGGCGTTTGCCCGCGCTTCTTAAAAAATATAAAGCAGATCTGTTTTTGTCACCCGATGGATTTTCATCGTTAAGTACTAAAACACCCACCTGTCTTGTAATACATGACCTGGCATTTGAGCATTATCCCGAACATTTTAAACTTAGCCATAAACTATACTGGAGGCACTATAGTCCATTGTTCGCACGCCATGCACAACGTATAGCAACAGTATCAACCTTCTCGAAAGAAGATATTAGCAAACAGTACAAAATAAGCCCGGATAAAATAGATGTTGTTTACAACGGTGCGCATAAAGAATACAGGCCACTAAGCTGGGAGGAGAAAGAAGCTACAAAAACAAAATACGCAGACGGCTGCGAATACTTTGTATTTGCTGGTGCATTGCACCCCCGTAAGAATATTGTAAACCTATTGAAGGCTTTTATCATCTTCAAGAAGAAACAGCGTAGCAACATGAAGCTGGTGATAGTGGGCAGGCTGGCCTGGAAATATGAAGAGGTAGCGGAAATGCGTGAGAATATGCCATTTAAGGAAGATGTGAAGTGGGTGGGATATATGGGTGTGGAAGAGCTATCGAAAGTAATGGGTGCGGCCTACGCGTTGGTATATGCATCGCTGTTTGAGGGCTTTGGTATACCTATATTAGAAGCATATCAGTGTAATGTACCTGCTATAGTGAGTGATACATCTTCAATGCCTGAAGTAGCAGGAGATGCAGCATTATTAGTTGACCCTACAGATGCCGATGATATAGCTAACAAAATGCAGTTGATATACAAAGACGAGATGCTGCGTGCTAAACTAATAGCAAAAATTCCTGAACAGGTTAAAAAGTTCACCTGGGAACTATCTGCACAAAGACTTTGGGACTGCATGATGAAATGCTATGCAGACGCGCAAAAAAGAAATTAGCCTCTCAACTTTGTTTGCTTGGTAAACAGCAACAAATAGGTAATAATAAATAGTAAGGATGTAACCCCAGACGCTATTATTTTCAGTAGCAGGTATCCGATGTTGGATACATTCCAAAGTTCGATAGTAAAGAATACGGCATGGTGCAGTATAATTAGAAAACTACTGTAAACAAGGAATGGCATCCAGCCCATATTCTTTACCGAGGGCGACTGGCGCGCATATTCAGACAAATTCTTGGGCAACAAGGCATTTAAAACATTAGTGCGCAAATAAGCAATAAATACAGTTGCGCAAGCATGTATGCCCGCAGTATTCATAAAAGTATCAACAGTAAGGCCGGTAAAAAAACCAAGTATTAGCAATAGCCACACCGGTGTTTCGAATGGCAGCAGAAGAATAATTAATGGGTATACATACGGTATGAATACAGGGAAACCCGCCGGTTGTGACCACCAGCGCAGTGTTATCTTGTTTAAGATAAGTACCTGTATCATGATGATAAGGCAGAACCGGAGAAAATTTTTCAGGTATACGCTCATCACTTAATTTTTACAGAGTCTTCTAATTGGTTACGCTCAGGCAGCATTTTGTCTTCTACCACATACACATATTGCAGGTTGCGGAAGTTGGTAGCCGTATGCAAGTGCAATATCTGCATGCCTGTTTTCTTTATCAGTTCTATTTTATATACGTTGCCCACTAATACATCTGTTGGGAAGAATGAATAGCTGGTCGTAAAAACAGAATCGCCTTTGTGTACTTTTATCTGTTGGGGCACATCTTTCATTAGCAATTCATCGGGCCTTCCACCGTCCCAGCTTACATAACCTATAGTACCATCTTTCAACTTAGCGCTTACCTGCTGCTTAACGCTTAATACAGATATGGCACTTGCAAAGTGATTAGACACATGCACTACACGGCCTACAATACCATTGCCTGATATTACTGCCATGTTTTTCTTCACGCCTTCTTCACTACCTCGATTGACGGTAATATAATTATTTGCGGCACTAACAGAGTTATTCACAACACGTGCAGTACGGTATAAGTATTCAGCATACTTCACTACATGCTTATTTGTATCAATCGGTAATACTTCGCGCTTTACAAAACTATCAGAAAGGGTATCATAACTATTGGCGGCAGATAGTTGCAAACGCAAACGACTGTTCTCATTAATAAGGCTATCGTTCATGCGCTTCAACCCGAAGTAATAAACTACATCGTTTTGCTTTTTGTACAACAGGCCAATAACAGAATTCGCCGAGCTCATTATTTCATTGCCTTGCAGCATATTGGTGCGTGCAATAAGTATGATACATACTATTTCTAATCCCAGGAAAAGGATGAGGTTAAAGAACCGCCGTATAAATAGTATGAAATTGCGCACCTGTTACAGATGTATTAATTTATTGCTATCGGGAAAACAAAAGACCTACTTCATCAGGAAAGGCATCTTCACAACATTTTTCAACGCCATGCCTGTGCCACGCACTACAGCACGCAACGGGTCTTCAGCTACCTGTACCGGCAATTTTATTTTGTGCGATATGCGTTTATCCAGTCCGCGAAGCAAGGCGCCACCACCTGTTAAGTACAAGCCACGGCGATAAATATCTGCAGCCAGTTCAGGAGGTGTACTTTCCAGTGCTTTCAAAATAGCTTCTTCTATTTTGAAGATCGATTTATCGAGCGCTTCAGCTACTTCCTGGTACGATACCATGATTTGTTTAGGGATACCTGTTACAAGGTCACGACCGTTCACAGCGATATCATCCGGTGGATTATCCAGTTCTTTCAAAGCAGAGCCTACGTGTATTTTAATTTGCTCAGCAGTACGCTCGCCTATCATAAGGCTATGATAGCGGCGCATTGTTTCCATAATGTCTGCAGTGAATTCATCGCCTGCAATACGTATTGACTGATCGCAAACGATACCTGCCAGTGCAATAACGGATATGCCGGTAGTACCACCGCCAATATCTATGATCATGTTACCGGTAGGTTCTTCAACATCTATACCAATGCCTAGTGCTGCGGCCATAGGTTCGTGTATCATATACACTTCTTTAGCGCCAGCCTGTTCGGCAGAGTCGCGCACTGCGCGTTTTTCTACTTCGGTAATGCTTGACGGGATACATATAACCATCCTCCAGCTTGGCGGGAACAATGGTTTTTTGGGGTAAACAAGTTTGATCATTTCACGCAGCATACCTTCAGCTGCGTTGAAATCTGCAATAACACCGTCTTTTAGCGGGCGTATGGTTTTCAAATTTTCGTGGGTCTTTTCATGCATCATCATTGCCTTTTTACCCACTGCTACTATTTTATTTGTAGTGCGGTCTATGGCAACGATCGATGGTTCATCAACCACCACCTGATCATTATGAATAATAAGGGTATTGGCAGTACCCAGGTCGATCGCTATCTCTTGCGTCAGAAAATTGAACAATCCCATATGTTTGGTTACTAAATCGGTGTTTTTTTGGAAAATATTGGCAAAGTTGATAAAAAAGCACCCGATTTACGTCAAAAAATGGGATTTTTTTTAGCTAAGCAGGGTAAAGATAAAACTAATTATCTGCCAAAATCAAACCCATATTTTTTAACCATTATAATAAGTTTAGTAAAGCTCAAGTTGTTAATAACCAATATTTAAGGAAAGGTTAATTTTTACTTTTATTCTTGATGTTTATAAAACATTCTATATATGTGAATGTTTGCCAGAATTAGTTCCTATACACACTAATTAAATGTTCGTAATCACCTAATTTTTTCTACTTTTGCACCTCGGGCGTTGAGCCCGATTTGTTTATCTGCTCATCGCGCCCACGGGTATGTCTTCCCGTTTTTCTTTTAGAACATAGATTGTAAAAATATATATGCCGCGCGACAACTCCATTAAAAGTGTACTTATTATAGGCTCAGGACCCATTATAATTGGCCAGGCCTGCGAATTTGACTATTCAGGCTCACAAGCTGCACGCAGCTTGCGCGAAGAAGGGATAGAAGTTATATTGATTAATTCTAACCCTGCAACTATCATGACAGACCCGATAGTTGCTGATAAAGTATACCTGCTACCGCTTACCGTTGAAAGTATTGAGCAAATACTGGAAGAGAACAAAATAGATGCGGTGTTGCCTACCATGGGTGGGCAAACAGCCCTCAACCTTGCAAAGGAAGCAGAAGAGCTTGGCGTATGGGAGAAATACAATGTAAGGCTGATAGGGGTTGATATAAAAGCTATTGATAAAGCAGAGGACCGCGAATTATTCCGCAGGTGGATGATAGACCTTGGTGTGCCTGTTGCCACCGCTAAAACTGCAAACTCGCTATTAGAAGGGAAAGAGTATGCACAGGAAATAGGGCTACCAATAGTTATTCGCCCGTCGTTTACGCTGGGCGGTACCGGTGGTGGTTTCGTAATGCATAAAGAGGAGCTGGACGCTGCACTTGAACGCGGTTTAACAGCATCGCCCATGCACGAAGTACTGGTAGAACAGGCCGTGCTAGGATGGAAGGAATTTGAGCTGGAGTTGCTACGTGATATGAGTGATAACGTTGTTATCATTTGTACGGTAGAAAACTTTGACCCGATGGGCATACATACGGGTGACAGTATAACGGTGGCGCCAGCTATGACGCTGAGCGATACAGCATTTCAACTGATGCGCAATACAGCCATTATGATGATGCGCGACCTGGGTAATTTTGCCGGCGGTTGTAACGTACAGTTTGCACTAAACCCCGAAACGGAAGAACTGATTGCAATAGAGATAAATCCGCGCGTAAGCCGTTCATCAGCACTGGCATCAAAAGCAACAGGTTATCCTATTGCCAAGATAGCGGCTAAGCTGGCCATTGGTTATTCCTTGGATGAACTGAAAAACCAGATAACACAAACAACATCGGCATATTTTGAGCCTGCACTTGACTATGTAATAGTAAAAATGCCGCGCTGGAATTTTGATAAGTTTAAAGGTGCCGACGATACACTTGGCCTGCAAATGAAATCGGTAGGGGAAGTGATGGCAATAGGCCGCAGTTTCCCTGAGGCGTTGCAGAAAGCCTGCCAGAGTTTGGAAAATAACGCGACAGGTTTAAGCTCTATAAGCAGCACAAAAGTAAAAGCTGAAGACCTGTTGGAATCCTTGAAGCGCCCTACATGGGATAGGATATTTAAAATAAAAGAAGCCTTATCTGCTGGTGTATCTATAAAAACACTAAGAGAGATAACATATATTGACCGCTGGTTCCTGTATCAAATACAAGACATAGTAAACCTTGAGAATAAAATAAAAGAATATAAGCACCTTGAAAAGCTTCCCGATGATTTGCTTTCGGAAGCGAAACAAATGGGCTTTAGCGATGAACAGATTGCAGACCTTATAAAAGATTGCACGGCGGAAGAAGTATATGAGCACCGTAAGAAAATAGGTATAAAACGTTCTTACAAAATGGTGGATACATGTAGTGCTGAGTTTGAAGCAAAAACACCGTATTACTACAGTACTTTCGAACCATCATCATACGACAAAGAGACAAAAGCTGAACTTGCTTTCAACGAAAGCAAAATTTCTGATAAGAAGAAAATAATAGTATTGGGTTCAGGGCCAAACCGTATCGGCCAGGGTATTGAATTTGATTATTGCTGTACACATGGGTTGATGGCCATCAGGGAAGCGGGTTATGAATCGATAATGGTTAACTGCAATCCTGAAACAGTATCTACCGATTTTGATATTGCTGATAAACTATACTTCGAACCTGTATATTGGGAACATCTTTGGGAAATAATAGAACACGAAAATCCATACGGTGTTATAGTGCAATTGGGTGGTCAAACGGCATTAAAGCTTGCCAAACGTTTGCATGAAAAGGGTGTTAAAATAATAGGTACTTCTTTCGATGATATGGATATAGCGGAAGACCGCGGCCGCTTCAGCGATTTGCTGAAGGAGTTGGGCATTCCTTACCCTAACTACGGTACAGCATACACTACCGATGAAGCTATAGATGTAGCCAACGAGGTAGGGTATCCTGTATTGGTGCGCCCCAGCTATGTATTAGGTGGCCAGCGTATGCGTATCGTTATCAATGACGATGAACTGGAAAAGAGTGTGATCAGCTTATTGAAACACTTGCCGGGCAATAAGATTTTGATAGACCATTTCCTCGACAGGTGCCAGGAAGCCGAAGTAGATGCAATATGCGATGGGGAAGATGTGCACATAATGGGTATTATGGAGCATATAGAACCTGCGGGCATTCATAGTGGCGATAGCCACGCGGTATTGCCGGCATTCAACCTTGGCCAGATGGTAGTAGATGAAATGTCGGACTATGCAAAAAAGATAGCATTGAGACTAAATATAAAAGGCCTTATTAATATACAGTTTGCTATAAAAGATGGTAAGGTGTATGTGATAGAAGCTAACCCGCGTGCGAGCCGTACAACACCATTCATTGCAAAAGCTTATGGTATACCGTACCTGAATATAGCTACACAAGTAATGATGGGTGTTAAAAAACTAAAAGATTATAAAGTAGAAAAAAACCTGAAAGGTTTTGCAGTAAAAGAGCCGGTATTTAGCTTCAATAAATTTCCTAACGTAAATAAAGAATTAGGCCCTGAAATGAAAAGTACGGGAGAAGCGATAAGGTTTATCAAAGACCTCAGAGACCCTTGGTTCAGACAGCTTTATAAAGAGCGCAGTATGCACCTTAGTAAATAGATTGAACGCCCGCAAGGGCGTTTTTTTATATGTGTCTTAAATAGTTTTCTTTCTTCTTGATGAACGGAACGGCTACCTCTAATATCTTTGCGCCCGCACAAACAACTTTAATGAAAAAACTACTTTTCTTCGGGTGTACAGTTTTAGCTGCTATGCAGGTAAATGCACAAACAACTACGCAACTGGATTCTGTTATCATCCGCCAAAATCGTTTTCAGCTGGCGCTGACTAAGCAGAATAAATCAATACAAGTAATAACAAGCAAAGAAATAAGTGCCTTACCGGTAAAATCGACCAATGAATTATTGGCCTATGCTGCGGGTGTCGATTTAAGGCAGCGTGGACCTGCTGGTACACAAAGCGATGTAAGTATAGATGGCGGTACATTCGACCAAACACTCGTATTAATAAATGGCGTAAAAATGTCTGATCCGCAAACCGGTCACCATCTGATGAATTTGCCGATACCACTTTCATCTATTGATCATATAGAAATACTACGCGGGCCGGCAGCGTATATATATGGTGTAAATGCTTTGGCGGGTGCTATAAATATAGTGACCAAAGTACCTAAAACGAATGAAGTAAGCGGGCAGATATATGTTGGCTCAAGCTTTAAAACAGATACGGCAACAGGGGAAACATATTATGGCTGGGGTGCGCAGGCATCGGCAAGCCTTGGCTCTGAGAAAGTATCCAACATATTTTCTATAGCGCACGATGAAGGTAATGGCTACCGCCATAACACAGCCTTCAATGCATACAGGCTATTTTATCAAAATAAAACATCCATCAATGCAAAGAATGAAATAGATGCGATGGGTGGATATGAATATAATACATTTGGCGCCAATGGATATTACAGTGCGCCGGGCGATGCGGAATCGAAAGAAACTACGCAAACAGCATTGGGTAGCCTACGTTATACATACAAGCCTACAGGCAATTTTTCAATCAGCCCGCGTATTAGTTACAGATACAATAATGATGACTATATCTATGTAAAAAGCAAACCTTCATTGTATCACAACATACACGAAACAAATGTGGTTACAGGTGAGATACAATCGGTACTGAATACAAAGAAGGGCCATATTGGCGCAGGTGTGGAATTGCGTAACGAACAAATAAATAGCAGCAACCTCGGCGAACGCGAAAGAAATAATTTGGGTATTTACGGAGAATACAAGCATGATTTTTCTGATAAGCTGAATGCTGGCATTGGTTTATATGCTAATTATAACAGCGATTATGACTGGCAGCTTTTTCCAGGTGTAGATGTGGGTTATTTTATTGATAAAAAATGGAAGCTATATGCATCTGCTACACGGGGCCAGCGTTTACCAACATATACCGACTTATATTATAAAGGGCCAACTAACATTGGTAATGATCAGTTACAACCTGAAGAAGCCAGTTATGCAGAAGGTGGTTTGAAATATTCAGATAGAAGTTTTTCAGCACAGGCACATTATTTCTACAAGTATGTAACCAATTTTATCGACTGGGTAAGGGCAAATCCAACTGATCCCTGGCAGCCACAAAATTACCAGTCAGTAACAACAAAAGGTATCAGTCTGAATATTGGATATGACTTGTATGTTTCGAAAAATGTACACTCAAATGTAAACATAAGTTATACATACCTCGATCCTAAAATTGACGCACCGGGCACGGAAACATCAAAATATACAATAGACGCATTGAAACACCAGGCGACAGCCAGTATGAGAAATATATTGTTTAATAAATTAAATCTGAATGTTACTGGCAGGTATCTATATCGCATAAGTGCCAACGATTACACCTTACTGGATGTACGTGCAGGTTATCAGTGGAAAGATTTTCTTGTATATGCAGATTTGAATAACATATTAGATACCCAATATAAGGAAATAGGCTCTGTGCCTATGCCAGGACGCTGGTACAGCTTTGGTATTAAATTTAACAAGCTGCTACCTTGATAGTTGTAAACGGTTAACTTTGAAAGACTAATAAAATGACGATGCAAACAAAAGTACCACAGGATACCCACATCATTATGTCGGAACTGGTATTGCCTAATGATACCAATACCCTGGGTAACCTGATGGGTGGTAAACTAATGCATTGGATGGATATAGCAGCAGCTATATCAGCACAGAAACATTGCAATTGCCCGGTGGTGACAGCTTCAGTAGATAATGTATCGTTCAATATACCTATAAAACTAGGCAATCTGTTAACAATAGAATCTAAGCTGACAAGGTCTTTCAACACATCGATGGAAGTTTACATAAGGGTGTGGGGGGAAGACCTTGCAGCCCAATATAAATATTTGAGTAACGAAGCGTATTTGACCTTTGTGGCGTTAGACCCCAACGGACGGCCACGCAAAGTGCCCGAAATAATTCCGCAAACCGATGAGGAAAAGAAATATTTTGATGGTGCGTTGCGCCGAAGACAACTGAGGCTGATATTAGGTGGTAAAATGAAACCTAAAGACGCGGGTGAATTGAAAGCATTATTTTTTAACGATTAAAGAAACAACCCAAACTTATGCTGGATCGTAAAGCACCCCCTGTTATACATGATGCCGTGGAATTTGATTATGTGTTACCAGCCATAAACCAGGTGAAACTGGATAATGGCCTACCCTTATATTGGCTGAATGCGGGTGTGCAAGATGTTGTTGAAATAGATTGGATTTTCCCTGCCGGCCTGTGGTACGAACATAAACCTGCCACTGCACAAGCGGTAGCAGCGCTAATAAAGAATGGAACTTCAAAACGGAGTGCACATGCAATAAATGAAGCTTTAGAGTTTTATGGTGCAAGCCTAAGGATAACAGCCAGCAACGACTATGGTGTAGTAAGCCTGCATACATTAACTAAGCATCTGGAAGCATTACTACCTATAGTGTACGAGATATTGACCGAAGCCACGTTTCCTGAGAATGAATTGGGTATATATAAACAGAATGCAGTACAACGTCTTTTAGTAAATGAGCGGCAGTGTGAATTTGTAGCTAACCAGCGCATAGATGCTGTGTTGTTTGGAGAATTTCACCCTTATGGCCGCTTTTCTAAAAAAGAAAAGATAGAAGCGGTAACAAAAGAAGACCTGTTACAGTTTTACAATGGCAGTTACGATCTATCGCACATGCAGATATTTATGGGTGGTAAGGTTGGCGATAATGAAGTAAAGCTTTTGAATAAAATATTTGGTCAGGCAAATGTTTCAAAAACTTCATTGTTTTCAGAAACATTTTCGGCACCGGCGCCAGCCGATAAAAAGCAACGTATCATAAACGATGCAAATGGGGTGCAAGGAGCTATACGTATAGCACGCCTATTCCCTAACAGGCACCACCCCGATTTTGCACCAATGGTAGTGCTCAACACTTTATTCGGGGGGTATTTTGGCTCCAGGCTTATGAGTAATATACGCGAGGATAAAGGATATACCTATGGTATATATAGTTCGCTATCGCCTTTTACTAATGGGGGCGCACTTACTATACATACTGAAGTAGGCAGGGACGTGGTAGAGCCATCGGTAAAAGAAATATACAAAGAGATGGAAGTTCTGTGCAATGAAAAAGCCGATGAAGAAGAGTTGATGTTGGTGAAGAACTATTTGCTGGGTAACCTGTTGGGAGATCTTGACGGACCATTCTCTATTTTGCAGCGCTGGCGTAGTTTGATATTGAATGGGTTGACTATAGAGCATTTCAACAAAAATATATCGGTATATAAAACTATTACTTCAGGCGATCTGATACTTCTTGCGCAGAAGTATTTTGAGAAAGATGATTTTTATGAAGTTGTAGTTATATAGGCTTAACAATATTTTATAAAACCTTTTCAGTTCATTATGCGTTAATAAATAACAATAATAATATGATGAGGGTATTAAAATTAGTTTTGGGTTGCGGCATGATGTTGTTGTTTATACAATGCTCTAACGCACAAAAAAAACAAGCAATGAACGAAGAACATAAAAACAATCCTTACTATTCGCGTACCGATACAAACCACCTGGATGTAAGCAACGAAGAATGGGAAAAAATACTTTCAAAAGAGGTGTATGGCATAGCGCGCGAAGCACAGACTGAATGGGCCTTTTCTGGTAAGTATTGGAATACAGATGAAAAAGGCACTTATTACTGTGCCGTTTGTGGCAATCCGCTTTTTAAATCAGACGCGAAGTTTGCCAGTACCTGTGGGTGGCCAAGTTTTTATGAAACAATAAAGCCTAACAGCGTAAAGTACATTGATGATAACTCGCATGGTATGCACCGCGTGGAGGTTGTTTGCGGACGTTGCGATTCTCACCTGGGACATATTTTTGATGATGGCCCTCCCCCAACTCATAAACGCTTTTGCATGAACTCGCCGGTTTTGGAGTTTGAACCAGAAGGAAAGAAATAATTGAAAAATAAATTTCACCGTTATTTGTAAGAGTAACGGTTTTTTTATGACGAAAAAAGAGCGCTATAAATACATTATTGATTGGTTTGAAGAGCACATGCCAGTGGCCGAAACGGAATTGCATTATACCAATCCGTACGAACTATTGGTATCTGTTATTTTATCGGCCCAGTGTACCGATAAGCGTGTGAATATAGTTACACCTGCTTTATTCGAACGATTCCCGGATGTACACCAATTAGCCAAAGCGGAGTTTGATGATGTGGAGCCATATATAAGAAGTATCAGCTTTGCCAATAATAAAACCAGGCACCTGATAGGGATGGCAAAAATGCTAGTTGAAAAATATGATGCGGAAGTACCATCTACAGTTGATGAATTGGTAGAATTACCCGGCGTAGGCAGGAAGACTGCAAACGTTATTACCTCTGTAATATTTAACCAGCCCAATATGGCGGTGGATACCCATGTATTCAGGGTATCGGCAAGGATAGGTTTAACCGTAAACGCAAAGACACCATTACAAACGGAACAACAACTTATTGCCAATATACCGCAACACCTGGTTCATAAGGCACATCATTGGCTAATACTGTTAGGTAGGTATATATGTGTAGCCCGCAGACCTAAATGCGAGATTTGCGGGGTGCGCGATGCATGCAAATACTTTCGTACAGACATGCGCCATATAGTAGAGGAATTAAAAGAACCGGTTATCCCTGGGCCTGCTTCCAGGATGGCGTAAACCCTTTGTCGTACTCTTCAAACTTCTGAGTTTTATAGATATCCTCACCTAAGTATTTTAGTACTTTTTCAATAGTAGGTACATCTAAGTAACCGGGTATAGGTTGCGGATTTTGGAAATTCTCTTCAAGTATAACAGATGTAGGATAAGACATTTTGCCGCGTAACAATTCTGCTGCTAATGTATTGGCACGGTACTGAGGCACAAACCCCCACATTTTACCCATAAAACGAATGCTATCCTGTGTTTCAGCATTGAACTTTACAGCATAGAAGTTTTGGTTCATGTATTTAATAACATCCGGATTGCTAAAAGTTTTTTTATCCATCACTTTGCACCATCCGCACCAGTTAGTGTATACATCTATAAAAACCTTTTTAGGTTTTTTCTTCATTTCTACCTGCACCTCATCTAGTGTCAGCCAGTTTATCTCTAATGAGTCAACTGCATTTGTCTTGACTTTCTTGTTCTTATCGCCTGCCGTAGCAGTATATCCAATCAGGGTAAAAGCCAATAGGAAATATAGTACTCGCTTCATCGGGATGTAGTATTGTGTCAACGAATTTACAACTATTTCCATGTAGCTTTGTTAATACCATGCTATAAATTGGATAAATTAACGATATGAAAGTAGCGGTTGCCGTAACAGGCGCAAGTGGATCGATATATGCTAAACTTTTGCTCCGTAAGCTTGAGTCATTAACCGATCAGGTACAGGAAGTGAGCGTAGTGTGGAGCGATAATGCACATACTGTTTGGGAATATGAGGTTGGTGATACTACATACAAAGACTTTAAGGTGAAAACCTGGAAGAAAGACGACTTTATGGCGCCTTTTGCGTCGGGCAGTTCTACGTATGGTGCACTTATTATTTGTCCATGCAGTATGGGCACAGTGGGTCGTATAGCTTCGGGTATTAGTAATGATCTTATATCGCGTGCAGCCGATGTAATGCTCAAAGAAAGGCGAAAACTTATTTGCGTAGTGCGTGAAACCCCTTACAGCCTTATACATCTTAAAAATATGACCACCATAACTGAAGCCGGTGGCATTATATGCCCTGCAACGCCATCTTTTTACAGCAAACCTACCACTATAGAAGCTGTGGCCGACACAGTAGTACATCGCGCACTGCACCTTGCAGGTATTCATATCGATGGGTATAAATGGAATGAAGAATAATGAATAAAGAAATGGAATACGCCGGTTCGCTGGAAAGATTATTACGCATAATGAATGAACTCAGGGAGCAATGCCCCTGGGATAAGAAGCAAACAATCCAGACACTGCGGCAATTAACGATAGAAGAAGTTTATGAACTCGCAGACTCTATAACAGAGCAAAATTGGCAAGGCCTTAAAGAAGAGCTTGGCGATATTTTATTACACATTATCTTCTACAGCAAAATAGGGGCAGAGCAAAACCAGTTCGATATTCACGATGTGATAGAAGCGGTCTGTAATAAGCTCATCAACAGGCATCCGCATATATACAGCAATGTAAAAGTGGAAAATGATGAGCAGGTAAAGCAAAACTGGGAACAGATAAAATTGAAAGAAGGCAAGAAATCGATATTGAGCGGCGTGCCGCAGTCGCTGCCTGCTATTGTTAAAGCTTTGCGCTTACAGGAAAAAACCAAAACAGTAGGTTTTGAATGGGATCATATAGACCAGGTAAAAGAAAAAGTGGATGAAGAAATAGCTGAATTATATCAGGCAGTAGAGAAAGGAAAGCAAAACGAAATAGAGGAAGAGTTTGGCGATGTACTATTTGCATTGGTAAACTATGCCCGTTTTGCAAATATTGATCCTGAACATGCGCTTGAATTGACCAATAAAAAATTCATAAAAAGGTTTCAATACATAGAAACAGTGGCAAAGGAACAAGGAAAAATATTGGATAAAATGAGTCTTGAAGAGATGGATGCCTTGTGGAATGAAGCAAAGGAAAAATAGTGTTTTAATAACTGAATGTTTAAAAGATACCCATATAAAGGTTGGCTGCTGATAAGTGTACTGCTTTGGTGTATTGCAGGCTACAGGTATTATGTAAAAAACAATGAAGTAACACCCGCTAAGATGGCTCAATCTGTAGAGCGGGATCTGCAGGATAAACAAAGAGAGGCTAAACAAACCTTGCAGGATAAAAACCTTATTAGTAAAATATTCAATGACAGGTTATCAGAAAAAGATGTACAGCAATTATCAGAGCTATCATTTTTCATATATGCTTACGAGAATGATGGCCTGATATTTTGGAACAGCAACGAAATGCTTGTTGATTGTAGCAGCGGTCATGCTGAAGATAATATACTGCTAAATACTGATAAAGGGACATTTGTAAAACAATGCGTATTCATTGATGCAAAAAGGAAAATAACAGTACTCTATCCTATTCTTATAAAATATCCGTTTGAGAATAATTATTTAAAGTCTCATTTCGAAGCAGAAGATTATATACCTGTAAATACAAGTATAAGTATAAGAAAGGCACAAGGGAGTTTCGCCATTAGAGATAATAAGAATAAGATAGTCTGTTACCTTAACTTTTCTAATACCAGTATGCCGGTATGGATGCCAGGAAAAATATTAATATGGACCTTGGCACTTGCATTACTCACAACAATTTTCTGGATACAACTCGTAACTATATTTATAACACGCAAGCGTTCGCTAGCTATAGGTTTTTCTCTTACCATTTTAGCTGTTATTAGTATCAGGTTGTTTACCTATTTATATGGCTTACCATTTAACCTGGACAATCTGCCTATATTCTCGCCATTGTTGTATGCATCCAGTAGTTTTTTGCCCTCGCTTGGCGACCTGCTGATAAATGCATTATGCTTTTTATGGATAGTGACTTTTGCTGTTCGAAATATCCGATCTGATTTCTTCCAACGTTTTCACATACCTGTATGGGTAAAAGTTATTTCAGCCGGCCTGATCTCAATTATTCTTGTGTGGTATACTAAAGGGTTCACTGATGTAATAAGAAGCCTTGTTCTTGATTCACGCATATCTTTCGACGTAAGCCATTTCTATTCTATAACGTTTTATACGTTAGTGGGGCTCACTACTATTGCCATTATTGTATTGTCCTCATGTCTCTTTATATACCTGCTTAATATTTTACTATCTGGTTTATTGCGGGGAAGAGTGCTTAAGTACGGCTTAATATTATTGGCTGGCATATCTATTATTTTAGTTGATAGTGGGACACTGACAGATATTTTGCCGCTAACAATATTGGGCTGGTTGCTTCTGGCAATTATATTGCTTGATATAAAAGTACTGGTTAAGGTTAATGATATTTTTTCACCACAAATGATATTCTGGGCGGTATTTGTTTGCGTTTTTTGTACTGCCTACTTACAGTTTTTTGTACATGTTAAGGAAATAGAAACAAGGAAAAATTTTGCTGAACAGGTGGTAAAGCAGAGGGATTACCTTACAGAGTTTGCATTTAAAAATACATCGGGAAGTATTCAGAACGATGCGGTCATAAAAAATTTCATGCAGTTTCCTACTGCCGATCGCCGCAGAATAATTAATGAACGTTTTGACGCCCTATATCTTGGCGGCCAGTTAAACAAATATCAAAGTAAAGTTCTGCTATACAATGCTAAAGGGCAACCATTGTATAATACAGATACTGCAAAGTATGCAGGGTTTCAATTTGAAAAACTAACTGCTGAACCCACGTCTGATTCTACATTGTTTTATAGAGGATATACACAGGATGGACATTATTATATGGCTACCATCCCCATATACACCGATACTACGCTAAACCCCAAAGGATATGTAGTAATAGACCTGGCAATAAAAGAAGGTGAAACAGAGACCGTGTATCCTGAGCTATTACAACCCGGTTCTATAAAAAATACTAACGACGAAGCGGGATATTCTTATGCGGTATATATAAATAACAGGCTTATCACCCAAACTGCCGATTATTCCTTCCCTGTACATCTCAACTATTCGATACCACAGCCACACACTTTTTACGATTGGGAAAATTCATCGGAATTATTGCATAAGGTAGATGATACAAAAACCGTATTTGTTATCAGGTACAACCGTTTGTGGCTTGAGTCTATAACACTGTTTTCTTATTTGTTCGGTATAGTGATAATAATTGTTTTGGCTATTGTAATGTATCGCATTAGCATATCATACTTTACCAAACCCAAACGAGATAAACTTATTAATCTTACGCTGCGCAATCGCATACATTTTTCAATGTTAGGTATCGTACTTATATCGTTCCTCATAATAGGTGCGGTAACAATCATCTATTTCAGTGTTCAATACAGGCAATCCAGCACAAAAAGTTTACAGAAAACGATGCAGGTAGTTCAGCTTACATTACAACAATACTTGAAAGAAAATGGCGGACTGACTACTGAATCAGATTTCAACAAGCAAACCAGTACTGCCGGGTTTAAATATTTAATTGCCGGTGTTGCTAATACACAAAAGGTTGACATTAATGTGTATAAGAATAGCGGCATACTTAGTATCACTTCTCAAGAGAATATTTATGATAAATTTCTTTTGGCGAGAATAATAAAGCCTGATGCATACTACCAGCTTAATAACCTTAAAAAAACACTGGTTACACAAAACGAAAAAATTGGCCGACTCTCATACTTGTCAGGCTACGTACCTGTATATGATGACAATGGCCAAACATTAGGTTATATAAACGTGCCGTACTTTTCGTCTCAAAAAGAGCTTAACTATCAGATATCGAATATAGTTGTAGCACTCATAAATCTCTATGCATTTATATTTTTAGTATCGAGCCTGCTTACAGTATTTATAACAAGATGGTTGACACGTACACTGAGTGTGGTGATAAGCAGGTTTGAGAAACTAAGCCTATCCAGAAATGAGCCAATAGAATGGCAGTATGAAGATGAGATAGGCACGTTGGTGAAAGAATACAATAAAATGTTGAAGAAGGTGGAAGAGAGTGCTATACTTTTGGCGCAAAACGAACGTGAAATGGCGTGGCGTGAAATGGCCAAGCAAGTGGCACATGAAATAAAGAATCCCCTAACGCCCATGAAGCTTAATATACAATACCTGCAGCAAGCTTTAAATAATGGGTATAGTAATGTAAATGAGTTGGCGGCTAAAGTATCAGAATCATTGATAGAACAAATAGATAACCTTTCTTATATTGCTTCCGAGTTTTCAAACTTTGCCAAAATGCCCGAAGCAAAGCCGGAAGAAATAGAACTGAATGAAGTGCTAGCTAAAGCAGTAGAGCTTTATCTTAACGAGGAGAATGTAAAAGTAATATTCAATAACTATCCCGGTAAGCTAAAAGTATTTGCAGACAAAAGTCAAATAGTGCGAGTATTGTCAAATATTTTAGGCAATGCTGTGCAGGCAATACCAGATGAAAAAGATGGATTGGTTACAGTGTCTTTACAAAAGCAAAATGCGAATGCTCTTATTATTTTTAAAGACAATGGTAACGGAATAGAAGAAGAAATAGTTGAAAAAATATTTCAGCCATATTTTACAACCAAAAGCTCCGGAACGGGTTTAGGGCTTGCGATGACTAAAAAGATAATAGAGTTCTGGAAGGGACGTATATGGTTTGAAACAGAAAAAAATAAAGGTACAATCTTCTACATACAGCTACCGCTTGAAGAAGAAGGTTGATCTACCATATCTGTACTTCTCTTTCCAGCTCAATGCCATATTCGTTAGCTACTGATTGCAATATCTTCTCAGATAGCTGCCAAATATCGCTGCCAGTAGCAGAGCCGTAATTAACCAATACTAAGGCTTGTAAGGGATGCACACCGGCATCTCCGGCCCTATACCCCTTCCAGCCAAGCTGCTCTATCAACCAGCCGGCGGGCACTTTAACGGTTTCATTGTTTACAGGGTATGAAGGTATTTTATTGAATCTGTTTTTTAACTCATTATACAGACTTACAGGGATAGCAGGGTTTTTAAAGAAGCTACCTGCGTTACCTATTTTTTTAGGATCGGGCAATTTGCTTGTTCTTATATTAATAACAGCATGACCTATAGCATCTATCGATAGCTGCTCTATATTCATCCTGGCCAGCTCCTGTTCAATAGCGCCATAGCTTATATTAAAGGTTAGTTTTTTGTTAAGCCTGAATATTACCGATGTGATCAATACCTGGCCCTTAAGCTGGTTTTTAAAAATACTATCACGATAGCCGAATGCACAATCGGCATTTTTAAAATCTATAAAGTTTTTTTGTTTCCAGTGCCAGCATGTTACTGTATCAATGGTTTCTTTTGCTTCTATTCCATAAGCACCAATATTTTGTATAGGTGCCGCACCTACCGTACCCGGTATTAATGCCAGATTTTCTATGCCAGCCCAATTATTATGTATAGCATACATCACCAGGTTGTGCCATACTTCACCCGCACCAACCTTTAGCCACACATGGTCTTCATCTTCATTTACCAATTCTATACCAGTTAATCTATTGAAAATGGTAAGGCCTTCAAGCCGTTGTGTTAAAAGTATATTGCTACCACCACCTATTATATTTTTTTTAGCGTAAGGAAGGCTCCCAATCTCTTCAAGTGTATTGATATCGGTTAGCGATAAGGCACTTTCAGCAGCCACATCCATACCAAAAGTATTATAAGATTTTAGCGAAATATTGCGCTGTATATCCATAGCTGTAAAAATAGACAGGTATAATTAGATTTTCGAACTGCTGAATTTT
This sequence comes from uncultured Sphingobacteriales bacterium, assembly GCA_946479435.1. The sequence goes on from CAMLFX010000006.1 coordinate 26,691, forward strand.
TCTCCCCTAAAATGTATGCCTAATCCCGGTAGATTATTGATCATTACATTTCCATTCTGGTATTTTAAACCATCAGCTATATCTTCTTTCAAAAGCAAAGGCCCATCGGCGTCCATTTCATCTAGTAAAGGGGCTAGGTGGGCAACTGCGGCTGTACCTATGGTGCTTTCATTCATAGATCCCATCATTACCTTTAGGTTATGCTTGCGTGCATTATCTATCATGCGCAGTGCAGGTGTTATGCCACCGCACTTAGTTAGCTTAATGTTGATGCCATGAAAAGAATCGGTACATTTTTCAACATCTTCTTCTGTTCTGCAACTTTCATCGGCATATAGCGGAATAGGTGATAGTTGTTTAAGTTCTTTCATTTCCTCATATAACCCTTTATTTAGTGGTTGCTCAAGCAGACTAACATTTAATTTTGCAAATTCCGGTAGCAAATTTTTTGCCTCATCAAAACTTAAGGCTTCATTTGCATCTACCCTAAAAGGTGCGTCCGTACATTTCCTTAAGGCAGCTAATGTTTCAATATCATCAGCCTTACCTATTTTGATCTTATATATAGGCCAAGGGTGCTTCTGTATTTTTTGCACCATCGCATCTGTCGTATCCAGGCCAATAGTATAGTCGGTTAAAGGTGCTTGTTTAAATTGTAAGCCCAGCATTTGGTATAGCGGTTTTCTACGCATTTGCGCAAACAAGTCCCAGCCTGCAATATCTAAGGCCGCTATCAGAAAATTTTCTCCCGGCATCAAATGATGCAGAAAATGCCAGAAGCGTTGAGGGTCTGTTAATGCATACCGTTCAATCTCTTTCCTTTTCAACTCCAGCATTTCCTGCATTGCAGGCACAGTCACATTGTAGTAATTAATAGCCGGGGCTTCGCCCATGCCAAAAATGTTACGTATGCCCAGCGCAACAACTAAAGTTGGCTGGTGGGTCTTGGTGCCTTTCGATATAGTAAAAGGGTATTCAAAAGCTAATTCATAAGAATAACTACGTAATTGCAGCATTAGATAAAATTGCAACTATTTTTGCTTATATCTAACACATAGTATGGAGCTAAATATCAGTTTAATACAGCCCGATATAATATGGGAAGACAAAAACGCAAATTTCACGCAATACGAAAATTTCATTTCTTCTATTAAAGAGAAGAGAGAGCTGGTAGTACTTCCTGAAATGTTTAGTACCGGGTTCAGCATGGCTCCTGAAAGGCTTGCTGAAAATATGGAAGGCCCATCGGTTCAGTGGATGAAAAGTATAGCGGCAAAGTATAGATGTATATTGACGGGGAGCTTAATAATAGAAGAGAATGGTCACTATTACAATCGTTTGTTATGGGTTCAGCCCGATGGGAAGATATGGCATTACGACAAACGGCACTTATTTGCGTACGCAGGCGAGCATGAACATTATAATGCAGGCAATAAGAGATTAATAACACAAGTCAAAGGATTTAAGATCTGTCTTATGGTTTGTTACGATCTCAGGTTCCCGGTATGGGCACGCAACCAAAATGAGGAATATGATGTGCTTATATATGTTGCTAATTGGCCACACAAAAGAAGCCTTGCCTGGAAAACACTTTTACAAGCAAGGGCCATTGAAAACCAAAGCTATGTGATAGGTGTTAACCGAGTAGGGAAAGATGCAAACGATATTGAATACAGTGGCAACAGCTCGGCTTTTGACCCGTTAGGAGAACATATATGGCAAAATAGCGGCGATGCCATCGTACATACAGTTGCAGTACATAAAGAAATTTTGCAGGAAGTGCGAAGCCAGTTCCCGTTTCTGAACGATGCAGATAAATATTTAATACTCGACTTGCAATAATGGCTGAAAAGTAAGTAGGTATTATTTGCTACTTTTGCCACCATATGTGGCACAGGCTTGCAGCGTTCATTATTAAGTACAGGATAGCTTTGCTTTTTCTGTTACTTGCGGCGACGGCATTTATGGGTTATCATGCACGCAAAGTAGAACTCAGTTACGAGTTTACCAGTGCTATTCCTACTAATAACCCAAAGTATCAGCAATACCAGGATTTTCGCAGGCAATTTGGAGAAGACGGTAATATGATGGTAATCGGGGTGCAAACTGATCAATTCTTCACGCAACATTTTTTCAATGATTACATAGCTTTTGTAAAAAAGCTGGAACAAGTTAAATCAGTAGAAAATGTGCTTAGCCTGCCCGGCGCTTTCAATTTGGTAAAAGATACAGTTACAGGGCAACTAAAAGTTGAAAAAATAGTTGCAGGCAATAGCATTGCAAATGCCGACAGTGTTAAGGATGTCATTTTAAACCTGCCCTTTTACCGGGGGTTCCTTTATAATTCAGAAACGAATGCATACCTAATAGCACTACGTATTGATAAACAGGTGCTTAATTCAAAAAACAGAACTGGTGTTGTAAAAGAAATAATGGCTATTGGCGATGCTTTTGGTAGAGCACACAATATTGAAATGTATTATTCGGGCCTGCCGCTAATACGCACTATGATGGCAACACAAGTGCAGGCGGAAATGCAAATGTTCTTGATTCTATCATTCGTGCTTACAGCAGTTATACTCATCCTTTTCTTTCGTTCGTTTATTGCGGTAATAGCATCTATGGTAGTTGTAGCAGTAGGGGTGGTATGGTCTATGGCTACCATCGTACTCTTAGGTTACAAGATAACACTGCTTACTGCCCTCATACCGCCACTTATAGTGGTGATAGGTATCCCTAACTGTGTTTATTTCCTCAACAAATACCATTCAGAATACAATAAAAATCCTAACAAGACACGCTCGCTATTGCGTATGGTTGACAGGATGGGCATTGTTACCCTGTTTACAAACCTTACCGCTGCTATTGGTTTTGGCGTATTCTTTTTTACTGATAGTGTTTTGCTAAAAGAATTTGGGTTGGTTGCGGGATTAAATATCATAGCTATATTTTTTATCTCATTAATATTCATTCCTGCTTTATTCAGCTTTTTGCCGCCACCATCGGGCAAACATACCAGCTACCTGGAAAGTAAATGGATGAACAGGCTTTTGGATATGCTTACCAAATGGGTATTTGGCCATAGGAGATGGATATATGCAATTACTATAATTATCTGTGCTGTTTCTGTAATGGGTATTATGCGCCTGCAAACAGTTGGGCGTATTGTAGACGATCTTCCTAAAGATGATAAAGTATATACCGACCTGAAATTTTTTGAGAAAAACTTCAGGGGAGTAATGCCCCTTGAAATAGTTATTGATACAAAAAGAAAGAATGGTGCTGTTTCATTGCCGGTATTGCAAAAAATGGATGAATTAAGCGAGTATTTGAAAAAATTTCCTGAAATAGGTCATTCATTATCGATAGTTGAAGGTGTAAAATTTGCCAGGCAAGCGTATTACGACGGAGATAGCAGCAGCTATGCCGTACCCAATATGTTCGATGCAGCATTTATTCAACCTTATCTTAGGCAAAAAGGCGATAAGGCAAGTACATTCAACAAACTGATTTCTTCTTTTGTAGATGAAGACAGGCAAAAAACACGTTTAAGTATCAATATGGCAGATGTGGGTTCGAAACGTTTGCCAATATTATTAGATAGTATCCGCCCGAAAACATACGAAATTTTTGACAGCAGTAAATACAAGATCACTTTTACAGGAACAAGTATTGTATTTCTGGAAGGCAGCAAATTTATCATCCAGAGTCTGACAGACAGTCTCATGCTGGCATTCCTTATGATATTCGGCTGCATGATATTCCTGTTCCGCTCGTGGAAGATACTTATTATCTCCATCGTTATCAATATAGTTCCGCTGCTTATTACTGCAGGTGTAATGGGGTGGATAGGAATAGCGATAAAACCATCTACCGTATTGGTATTCAGTGTTGCTTTAGGGATTACAATCGATGTAACTATTCGTTTCCTTGTTAATTTCAAACAAGAATTACAGCGCAACGATGCAGATATTGCCGGTACCGTGCAAAAAACCATTCATGATACAGGTTTAAGCATAATATATACTTCATTGATTTTAATAGCTGGTTTCGGGGTTTTTGCCCTTTCGAAATTTGATGGCACGAAATCTTTAGGATATCTTACATCATTAACCCTTCTTATGGCAATGATTACCAACCTGACATTACAACCTGCGTTGCTGTTATGGATGGATAAAAGTGCCAGAAAAAACAGAGCCGGTAAGTGGCTTATAGAAGAAGATGATACTGACAATTTTACAAGTTGATAATTTAGGTATCAATTTTGCAGTGTTAAAGTAAGTTTGTTATCCACCAACCTATGGAATTCGATAAAATAAAGAATAAAGGTCAGGCGCGGTTGTTTAAGAGTGAGTATATGGAAATAATGACCAAAACACATCCGCTGGTCATTTACAGTATGTATTTTCCTGTAATTGTTTTCTTTTTATACTATGGCTATAGCTATAAAGATCTTGCTATTGGCCAGGAAGCAATTCTGTTTTTAGGTGGTGCGCTGTTGTGGAGTTTGTTCGAATATATTATGCACAGGCACTTATTTCACATGATAGTTGAAACGCCACGTGCCAAACGTATAGTTTATACTATGCATGGCGTGCATCATGAATTTCCGCGCGATAGGGAAAGGCTATTCATGCCACCTGTACCTAGTATAATTATTGCAACGATTATATTTTTAACTATGTACTATACCATGGGCTGGAATGCACTTGCTTTCTTCCCGGGCTTTTTATTTGGTTATCTTATGTACGGCTCCATGCACTATGCTATACATGCGTTTACACCACCCAGATATTTAAAGGCTTTATGGCGCAACCACCATTTGCACCACTACAAAACGCCCGATAAAGGCTTTGGCGTCAGTTCTGTACTTTGGGATGTTATATTCCGCACTGTTCCTAAAAAAGGAGTTTAAAAATATTCCTCCAGCAAGGCCTCCAGTTCTGATATTATCATAGCTGTTGCTCCCCATACTATGCCACCTGCGGCTATTTTATAAGCACGTACGCTACGTATTATTTCCGGCATAATGGGCGATGTTACATTGACTATTGTTTTGTTGTGTTCGTGGAGGAGTTCCTCTATTGATACTTCAATAATACCAGATACCTCGCTTTCGCTCAGGTTAAATAAAGGCTGAGCAGCAGCATAAGCTATGAAAGGATAGACCTGGAAATTACTTACCGGTATATATAATGGCGTTAGTCCGCCCAGTATGTCCACATCGCCTGATAAAATACCTACCTCCTCCTGTGCTTCTCGAAGCGCAGTCGCTTTAAGGTCAGCGTCAGATGTTTCTTGTTTACCACCCGGAAAGCCAATTTGACCGCTATGTGCTTTACCATCATCGGTACGTTTTATCAGTAGCAATGTCAGTTTATCACCTACCGGGTACAGCAGGCAGAGTACTGCGCTAGGGCGTGCATTACCGGGCACTTTTTCTGGCATTGGTTTTACCCTCGCCGCCATACGCTCTTGCCCCTCAGCACCCGGTAGCGGTTGCTGAAGCCGCACTCTTAACCAATCAATAATATTCTGTGTAGTGTCGCTATACTCATTCATCTTTAAATCCTGTCTTAACATGGCTTCCATCGCAATAGGGCTTATTTGCAGATGCCCCGCAACGGCATAGCGCAGTTACTTTATATTTTTTTTCTTCCGCCCCTGTCTTGTTTTTCACTGTTATATTGCCATATACCAGCAGTGGCCCATTGGGTGTTACTTCAACCGTTGTTTCTACAGCAACAGGCTGTACGTCGCCATTATTACTAAAATAACTTAGTGCGCCCGAAGGGCATTTTTCTACTTGTGTTCTTATCGCATCTGTACCGGCAGCAGTAGCATCTATCCATGGCCGTTTTTTAGGATTGAAAACTTCTATCAGCCCCTTCCAGCATAAAGTTGAATGGATACACTGAGCGGGTTTCCAAACAATGGTTATTTCACCATTCGAATATTCTTTAGTGATATTTTCCATTTTTACCTAATAATTATGGTCAATTTGAGCAGCTAGCTAAATTTACAAAAAACACCAGTCGCAACCTATTAATTGCCAAACAGCCACAGTAAAAAAAGAAATAACTAAATTGGCTGCAAAATATAGATTACATGCAATACCGTTTATTCACCCTACTGTTTTTATTCCTGGCTCATTGTTCATTTGCCCAACAGGCAGATACACTTAGGCGTAAAGATGCGAATGGGTGGGAATTTATACAAATACGCAATTTTAAGGTTGTAGTTATGGAAGGTAATTTACACAATGGTATAAAAGAAGGTGTATGGACAGAATATTGGCCAACCGAATACCCGCAAACTGTTACTTCCTATATTAACGGGAAAAAAGATGGCATGTCAATGGGTTTAGATGCCATGGGTAGGATTCAATATATTGAGAACTATAAAAATGATAAACTGGAGGGTCCAAGGAAAGTGTATGACCCGCAAAGAGCAGGCAGAAGAAATGAGGTAATATATTACTCTGAAGGCAAAAAGCATGGTAATTATACTAAATGGTATGAAAATATGAGGATACAAGAGACGGGCAACTACGTATACGATAAGAGAGATGGCCTGTCAACATGGTATTTTGAAAATGGTAATAAGTCGGCTGAGTATAATTACCGCGAGGGTAAACTGGATGGTAACGCATCTACGTTTTTTGAAAATGGTAAAGTAAGTGCATACGGTATGTACACAAATGATAAACAAACCGGCGAGTGGAAAGAATATTATGAGAATGGCAATATGCAGGCAGAAGGCATGTATAAAGATGGCGAGAAAGAAGGTCCATGGAAACAATACGATACTGATGGGAAACTTGTAAAAACGGTTACCTACAAGAAGGGAGAAATAAAAAAGTAAGAAATTATGCCGCAATCGATACTGATAGTTGACGATGAAAAAGCCATCCGTAAAACGCTTACAGAAATATTAACCTTTGAAGGGTTTGTAATAGATGAAGCTGCCGATGGTGTGGAAGCAGTGAAAAAAATAAAAGAAGGCAATTACGATTGTGTGCTTTGCGATATCAAAATGCCGAAGATGGATGGCATTGAAGTGTTGGAACAAACCCGCGAATTCAAACCCGACACCCCATTCATAGTTATATCAGGGCACGGGAATATTGAAACAGCGGTAGAAGCAGTAAAGAAAGGTGCGTTCGATTTTATCGCGAAGCCACCTGATCTTAACCGTTTACTGATAACCATCCGCAATGCGATGGACAAAAAATCGCTGGTGGCAGAAACCAAACAGCTACGCAAGCGCATAAGTAAGGGTGCAGAAATGATTGGAGAGTCGGAAGCGATGCAGCAAATAAAAGAAACCATTGAAAAGGTTGCACCTACTGAGGCGCGTGTTTTGGTTACTGGCGAAAATGGTGTAGGGAAAGAATTGGTAGCACACCGCATACATGAGCTAAGCTCAAGGGCAAATGCACCATTGATAGAAGTAAACTGTGCCGCAATCCCGTCTGAACTTATAGAGAGCGAATTGTTTGGCCATGAAAAAGGTTCATTTACTTCAGCTATTAAACAACGCATAGGCAAGTTTGAGCAAGCTAGCGGAGGCACTTTATTTCTCGATGAAATAGGAGATATGAGTCACGATGCGCAAGCTAAAATGCTGCGCGCCTTACAGGAAGGTAAAATAACCCGCGTAGGCGGCGAGAAGGAAATAAAAGTAGATGTACGTGTAATAGCTGCCACGAATAAAGATCTGCTAAAAGAAGTAGAAGAAAAGAAATTCAGGCTCGATCTGTATCACCGCCTCAGTGTCATACTTATAAAGGTCCCTTCGCTCAACGAACGTAAAACCGATATACCTCTTTTGGTCGATCACTTCCTGAAAGAGATAAGCGAAGAGTACAAGCAACCGGTAAAGCAAATAGACGAAGCAGCAGTAGAAGCTTTACAGAAATACAACTGGACAGGTAATATACGCGAGCTAAGAAATGTAATAGAAAGGCTCATTATTCTTGCTGATAAAAAAATAACTAAGAAGGATATAGAAACCTACATCCTTAAATAAATAAAGGCGGGCATTTTGCCCGCCTTTATTTATTATGCTAAAAGTATTTATACGCCTACCATCAAAGGCATCAGCAGCATCAATACATTTTCATTGTCAGTTACTTCAGTTGGTTTGAAGATACCTGCACGTGTGGGTGTGCTTAGTTCAACCTGTATCTCACTGCCATCAAGATTGTTCAGCAGCTCGATCATTAGTTTTGCGTTGAATGCGATTTTTATATCCTCACCATTGTATTGGCAGCTCAACGTTTCCTTACCCTCGTAAGAGAAGTCAATATCCTGTGCACTAAGTTGTAGTGCATTGCCATTAATATCCAGTACAACTTGGTTAGTAGTCTTGTTGGCAAATATGCTTACCCTGCGTAGCGCACTTACAAAATCGGTGCGGCTGATGCTCAACCTGTAAGGGTTGTCTTGCGGTATAACCGATTTATACGGAGGGAACTTCGCATCTATCAGTCGGCAGCTCATGCTGAATTTACCACCTGTAATAAATAAATGGCTGCTGTTGTAAGACAATTCAAGCTGCGTGTCATCGGCCGGCAGTACACTGCGTAATTGCTGCAATGGTTTCTTAGGCACTACAAAACCTTCTTCCGTTGGGCATTCAATATCGGTGCGTGTAAACTGTACCAGCCTGTGTGCATCAGTTGAAACGAATGTGATGCCAGACTTTGAAAGCTCGAAAAATACACCCGTCATAGCAGGCCTCAACGTGTCGTTACTTACTGCAAACAAAGTTTTATTGATGCTTTCTAATAATGCTATCGATGGTATATTGAAGCTTGTAGCATCACCAGGCGATGGTTCTTTAGGGAAATCATCAGCCCTTTCACCACCTATTTTATATTTACCTACATCGCTCGACATTTCTATTGAAAGATCTTGCTCGTTGATATTGAAAGTGATTGGCTGCTCAGGCAGGTTCTTCAAATACTCGGTAAGTATTTTCGATGGTATGCAAATACGTCCATCACCCTGTGCATCATTCACATCGAGTTGCACACGCATCATAGTTTCAAGGTCGGTAGCAGTAAGGGTAAGCGTGTTCCCTTTCAGCTCGAACAAGAAATCTTCTAACACAGATAACACGGTATTGGCACTTATAACACCGCTGATTTGTTGTAAGTTTTTGAGTAACGCTGTTGAGGTGACGATGAATCGCATGTGTGTAAATAAAACGGTTTAGTAACAAAGATAATCGTTTCAGGAACTTATGGGAAGGGTGTGGATATTTAGCTAATAACTTGAAAACTAGCCAATAAGACTGCCAAAAATGCCTTGGCCGTTGTTTTGTATTTTTATAACGGACTATTTGGCCAAAAGATATGCTGAATTGGATTAATATTTTGTTTGGTAAAAAAAAGGAAAAGGATAGCGGCAGCCCCTTGGCAGAGGCTGTAGACTTAGACAGAATAGATGCTGGCAGGTATAGCGATAACAATAAATCGCTCGATAAGATAAATAATTGGTACAAGGCCGAGGATCTTTATAAGGCTAAACAGTACGAAGAATCTGTATCAGCATTTTTCAATTATATAACAGATGAGAGGGTAAGGAATGTAACATTGCAGAAGACAGGCGGGAAGAACTTCAATTTCCAGATATTACAGGGCTCCAAACGTATATTAGGCAGCTTTGACGGCAAGAAAATAGTAGGGGAAGTATCTCTAGCCATAATGGACTATCCCGGTGTTGCCATTATGCGCAGGCTTCTGGAGTTGAATTATAATTTATACTATACACGGGCAGCCTTGAACGATGATAAAACCTTATGCCTGCTTTTCGACACGGATATCAGTACGGCAAGCCCTGAAAAAATGTATTACGGGTTAAGGGAATTAGCTGTAAGCGGCGACCGGCAAGATGACCTGCTTATAGCAGATTTCAGTACCCTGAAAGGGACCGATACAAACAATACGCAGCAATTGTCTTCCGCGGAAATTGCTATAAAATATAAGTATTTCAAAAACTGGATAACCGGCACACTTCAGGATGTAGAAGTATTGAACCAGGATTCTTTTTCGGGGGCTATTGCCTATATGTTGCTGGGCCTTGTTTACCGTATAGATTTTTTCTTTACTCCCGAAGGCCCGCTATTCTCCGATCTTGAAAAGATATACCGTATATATTGGGAGAAAAAAGATCAGGTAGCTTTGGTGGAACGCAACAGGCTAATGAAGCTGGCCATAAAAAAACTACTGGATGTAACTGAAGAAGCTTTTGCGATCAGTGTTTATAATGCCACTTATACTTTTTCAGCAGGTACGCCGCCATCTGCAGAAAAAGTGCGGGAGCATATTATTAATGCAAATAAAGATGCACAGTGGTATATTGAAAATAAGCATCCTGAAATAGCTGTCAGGTTGGTTGGCTATGGGCTGTTGCATAACCAGTTTATTTATAGCATGCCTAAAGTGCAAACCTCACTTATCAAAATACTAATGGCTGTAATACATCACGATTACTGCAATGAACTATGGCCTGATATAAAATTTTACGATGCAGAGCATAAAAAATTCAATCGCGATTTGATAGAACATACTACCAACAAAGCATTAGAAGAGTTTAAAGAAAGATATGAACATATAAAATGGGATAACGAACGTATTCGGTACAACACATTATTCGATTTTTGTATCAGCTACAGCGAACAAATAGCTAACCTGAACCTGAAAACAAAAAGGACGGTAAAATGAGTATACAGGATATAATAGAACGTTATGAAAATGCGGTAGTGCAAATTGCTACTAATTCGGGTACAGGTACAGGTTTTTATTTGCACGAGTATAAGCTGGTAGTTACCAATTATCACGTAGTACGAGACAATGCCTATGTATCTTTAAAGATCCCGTCCATAGAAAAAAAGCTTGCGAAAGTAGTGTTCTACGACGAACGGTATGATCTGGCATTTCTTATGCCTCCTGTCGATTTAGATAATCTTCCTACGCTAAGGCTTGGTTATTATCCCGATCTGAAAGATGGAGACAGTGTATTGGCAATTGGCCACCCCTATGGATTGAACTATACGGCTACACAAGGTGTTATATCACGTGTTGACAGGATACAGCAGGGCTTAAATTATATACAGATAGATGCAGCCATCAACCCTGGCAATAGTGGGGGGCCGCTTGTAGATATTGATGGTTCTGTAGTAGGGGTTAATACGTTTATAATAAAAGGTGGCGATAATCTTGGCTTTGCACTGCCGGTCAATTATTTAAAAGAAGCGCTCGACCAATATAAATTGATATACGGTGAGGTAGCGATAAGATGTCCTAATTGCGCTACGTTGGTCACTGAAAAGACTTTAGATAATTATAAATACTGCCCCAATTGCGGTACTATAATTGAGTTTAAAAAACTTAATGAGCCTGAAGAGGATAACTTATCGGGTATTGCAAGCATTATTGAAGATATCTTAGAGATGCTGGGCTATGATAAAAAACTATCGCGTAGCGGGCAAAATAAATGGGAGATAAAAAAAGGATCAGCCAGGATCAAGATAACTTACAATACAGACAATTATTTTATTGTTTGCGACGCCTACCTCTGCAGGCTTCCGAAGAATGGCATTAAAGAACTGTACACTTTTTTGCTACAGGAAAACTATAAACTGCATAGCAAATTGTTCAGCCTGAAAGGAGAGAACATTATACTTAGCAGCCTTATATATGATATCGATATAAAACCTGAAACAGGTAAAGATATATTCAGTCGCTTTTTTGAGAAAGCAGATTACTACGATAATCTACTGGAGAAACAATACCATTGCTTACCCATACTTGAAGAAGATATGTAAAATTAAAGCGCCTGCTGGCGCTTTAATTTTTTAGTTTAATAATGCTCTTACTTTATCTATAACAGCTGCCAGGTTGCCGATATCCTGCCCACCTGCTGTTGCAAGCGTTTTCTGTCCTCCTCCACCGCCTTTAATAAGCGGCGCTACCTGTTCTTTAATTATCTTACTTGCATCCAATCCTTTGGCGGCATTCACAGTATCGGCCACGCCTATAGCAACAAATGCTTTGCCGTCAATATTAGCACACAGTACTATTAGGTGGTCATTCAAATGGTGTTTTACATCTGCGCATAACTTCTTTAATGCATCGCCTGAGCTTACTTCTACAATATCACCTACAAAACTTACCTGGTTGATGATCTCATCTTTTGTCAGCAATTCGTTTCGTATAGCAACTAACTGGCGTGCTTCTAACGAGGCAATATGTTTCTCTAACTGTTGTTTTTCTTCATACAGTTTTTCAATTGCTTTCAATGGGTCTTTTGCATTCTTCAATGCTAACTGTACTTCATGCAAAGTATGCAAGTGTTCATTCACATATTCTTCAGCCGCTTTACCACTTATCGCTTCAATACGGCGTACACCCGCTGCTACTGCACTTTCATGTTTTATTTTGAAAAAACCTAACTGGCCGGTATTGCCTACGTGCGTACCGCCACACAATTCTATCGAGTAGTTAGGATCCATTACTACCACGCGTACTTTATCGCCATACTTTTCACCGAACAATGCCATAGCTCCCATAGCTACTGCTTCGTCCTTCGCCATTTCTTTTATTACTACAGGTACGTTATCGCGTATCTTTTCGTTTACTAATGCTTCTATTTGTTTGATCTCTTCATCGGTTACTTTCGCAAAGTGTGAAAAGTCAAAACGCAAATGCTCTTCATTTACCAACGAACCTTTTTGTGTAACATGGGTACCCAATACTGTACGCAGCGCTGCGTGCAATAAGTGCGTAGCGCTATGGTGTGCTTCAGTGCCTGAGCGTTTTATAGTATCTATCTTAGCAAGCACCGAACCACTAACATCTGCTGGTAGTGTTTCGGAGAAATGAATGATCAGGTCATTCTCTTTCTTGGTATCAATGATCTGTATCGTTTCATTCGGAAATATCAATTCACCTGTATCACCAACCTGTCCACCGCTTTCAGCGTAGAAAGGTGTTTGGTCTAATACCAATTGATAAGACTCTTTTCCTTTAGCTTTTACCTTCCTGTATTTCACCACATTGGCAGTTGCCTCTACGTTATCGTAGCCTACAAACTTCGAACTACCTTCTTTCAATACTACCCAGTCTTCCGTATCTAAAGCTGTTGCAGCACGGCTGCGTGTTTTCTGTTGTTGCAAAGATTTTTCAAAGCTCTCGATATCTACTCTCCAACCATCTTCTCTAGCCATAAGGCTTGTTAAGTCTATTGGGAATCCATAAGTATCACTTAATTCAAATGCGAAAGGTCCGGCTATAATTTTTTGACTTATTTCTTTACCATATTGTTCTCTTAGTTCTATCACATCCCTTATTTCTCCTTCTGGCTGAATACTAATTACATTTCTTGGATATTCCTTTACATCAGTAGTATAAGATACATACCTTGAAATTCCTTTAGATAGGGTTCTTAAAAATGCTTCTTCTTCTTCCAATACCACTTTAGCAACAAAATCTTTCTGCTTATCTAATTCTGAGAAAACATCTCTAAACTGTTCGGCTAATACTGCAACTAACTTTGTTAATAAAGGTTGTTTGTAATCAAAATAGGAATAATAGTATCGAACGGCTCTACGTAATATACGGCGTATCACATAACCCGAACCGGTATTCGATGGCAGCTGTCCATCAGCAATGGTGAAGCATATAGCTCGGATATGGTCAGCTATAACACGAAAGGCTACATCCTTATGACTATCTGAATATTTATACTCCCTTCCTGTGATCTTCATAACCTCTGCTATAGTGCCAGTAAACAGGTCAGTATCGTAATTGCTTTGTTTGTTTTGCAGCACACGTACCAAACGCTCAAGCCCCATACCGGTATCTACGTGTTTGGCAGGTAAAGGTTGCAGGCTGCCATCTTTCATGCGGTTGAACTGCATGAACACATTGTTCCATATCTCTATCACCTGCGGGTGGTCGGCATTTACAAGTGTAGCGCCATCTACTTGTTTCCGTTCTTCCAGTGTACGGCAATCCACATGTATTTCCGAGCAGGGTCCGCACGGGCCCGTATCGCCCATCTCCCAGAAGTTGTCTTTCTTGTTCCCCATCAGTATGCGCTCTTCCGGCACAAACTGTTTCCATGTTTCATAAGCTTCATCATCCTTTGGCAGGTTTTCTGATGCATCGCCCTGGAAAACGGTAACGTATAATTTATCCTTAGGTATCTTGTATACTTCGGTCAGCAGTTCCCAGCTCCACTCTATGGCTTCTTTTTTAAAATAGTCGCCAAAGCTCCAGTTACCCAGCATCTCGAACATGGTATGGTGGTAGGTATCTACACCCACTTCTTCCAGGTCGTTATGTTTACCGCTTACGCGCAGGCATTTCTGTGTATCGGCCACACGTGGGTCGGGTGCTTGTTTGTTGCCCAAAAAGTAGTCTTTGAACTGGTTCATACCCGCATTGGTAAACAGCAGGGTCGGGTCGTTCTTCACAACTATAGGGGCAGAAGCAACTATTACGTGTCCTTTACTTTTAAAGAAATCCAGATATTGCCGGCGTATCTCGTTGGCAGTAAGCATATAAATACTGATAAATTAAGGCTGCAAAGATAATTAGCTAATGTGAGGATTAGCTAATTAGCTGGTTTGGGTACGAATTAATTATTCTGCATATAAATATTTGCTAAATACTGCATTAGCTAATCATCACATCAGCTAATCAGCTAATTTGACCATATATTTGTTTAGTGAGTTTTCTATACCCTTTATTCCTGTTGGCGGGTCTGGCTTTAGCCATTCCCATACTGATACACCTGTTCAACCTGCGCAGGTATAAAACGGTATACTTTCCACATACCCGCTTTTTAAAGACCATCCAGCTCAATTCACAAAAGCAATCGCAGATAAGATATAAAGTGCTGCTAACGCTGCGCTTATTGTTCCTGGCCAGCCTTATATTGGCATTTGCCCAGCCATTCTTCAACCGGGGAGGCAAAAAAGGTAGCAACGCACTGAATGTGATCTATATAGATAATTCAGCCAGTATGACGGCCAAGAAAGGAGCCCGCACATTGCTGGAAATAGCTAAAGAACAGGCAGCCCAACAAATAAGGAGTACTCCAGCAGGGGACAGGTTCCTGTTGCTTACTAATAACAGGCTCAATACTTACCAACCACTTTCTGCCACCAAGGCATTAGCCGAACTGCAACAAATAGAAGTATCGGCAGGTGCCAAGACATCGCAACAGGTAATAGAAAGCATAGAGAATACACTGACTAATGAATCACTGCCTGCAGCAAACCTCTTTTATTATTCCGATTTTCAGAAGAACTCTTTTACATCTACAGCAAAACTAAAAGATAAGAATATTGAATTCTACGGCATACCCGTTCAGGCAGAAGTATCTGAAAATATATTTATAGATACAGCATACCTCACCGCACCTGTGCTGCAAACAGGTCAAAGCAACACCTTAGTAGTGCGGTCAAGGGCAATAGGCAAACTGCCTGCTGATGCACCTGTGCTGCAACTCAGCATGAACGGGCAGGTAAAAACCGCCGCAAGCTTGAGCTTCGATGATAACGGCGAAAGCATCGATACCCTTACCTTCCAGGTAAATGATAGCCGCTGGCAAAAAATAGATCTTGTAGTGAATGATGCCTCTGTGAGGTTCGATGATACATTCAGGTTAAGTGCCCGCAGTGCACCCAACTTATCGGTATTGGTACTGAACGAGGGGCAATCCAATCCTTTTATACAGGCTGCTTTCAAAGCCTACAATGGTTTCAGGTTAAGCCAAATGTCAGTAGATCAGCTACCGGGAAACCTTCGTGAGTACAACCTGATCATCTTAAATGGTATAAGATCGTTATCCCCAACTACAGCGGGTAAGCTAAACGAACTACTGCAAAGCGGCAGTAATATCGCCATCTTCCCCGGCAAAATAACCAATACTACTGCACTGAATGAAGGACTTGCAGTATTGGGCGATATTAAATTCGCCAATCTCGATACCTCAGTCCAAACCATTAGCAGTATACAACAGGGCAGCCCATTGGTGCGCGATATGTTTGAGCGCATCCCCGAAAACGTACAACTCCCGGTTTCCAACTGGCATTATAATATAGAGGCTGGGCTTACGGCCAACCAGCAGTCGGTAATGAGCTTCAGGAGTGGCAACCCGTTTTTGGCTGCTTATACACCTTCACGAGGCCAGTTGTATATCGTTGCATCTTCAGCCGATGTGGAAGCGGGCAATTTTACAAATAGCTACTTTTTTGTACCGTTCTTATATCAAATGGCGGTTCAATCGCACGGGGGTGATGTGTTTGCACTAACCGCCGGAAGCGATCAAACAGCGTATCTTCCTGTAAAAGATCTGACCGACCGCACCGTAGTGCATTTATATGCTGATGGTTTAGATGTGATACCACCCCAAAGAACGGTAGCTGCAGGTGTTGAAGTAAACATTGCCAAAGTACAGCAACAGGCAGGTTTCTATACCCTGGCTGCTGCGGGTGCCGATACGTCAATTGTAGCAATAAATCAGGACAGGGCTGAGTCACACTTGGCCACCTGGGATATCAACGTGCTTAAAAAACAGTGGGAAGGCAATAACATACATTGGGTGGCCGATGGTAAATACAATGAACAAGCTGGCAGTCATAATGCAACAAACTTCCCCCTTTGGAAAGTTTGTGCTATTTTAGCCCTGTTAATGCTGCTGGCTGAAACCTATGTTTTAGCGGGCGGTCTTCGCAAACAGAACACAGCTATTTAACTGCAATTATGCAATTGCTCATCAGGCAGGCCAAGATTATAGATCCGGGTTCGGATTTTCATAACAAAACCGTAGATATACTTATTAAAAACGGTAAGATCATCTCTATTGGTCAACTGGATACCGATGCCGATAAAGTAATTGAAACAGATGGCCTGCATATAAGCAAAGGCTGGGTAGATATATTGGCCGACTATAGCGAACCGGGGCATGAACAAAAAGAAACAATCATATCCGGTTTATCAGCAGCGGCGGCAGGAGGTTTTACCGAAGTGCTTTTAGCACCCAATACTACTCCTGCTGTCAGTACAAAATCAATTGTTGAGTTCATCATCCGCAAAGCATTGGGCAATGTAGTTTCACTACATCCAATGGGCTCGGCCAGCAATAATATTGAAGGCAAAACGCTGGCTGAAATGCTGGATATGCGTGCCCAGGGCGCAGTTGCCTTTACCGATGGCTGGAAACCAATACAAAATGCCAATCTGGCACTTAAGGCGCTCGAATACATTAAAGCATTCAATGGTGTACTGTTGCAAATACCTGCCGAAGGAAGTTTATCAGCAGGTGGCTTGATGCACGAAGGAAGTACCTCTACAAGGCTGGGTATGGCAGGCATACCTGAAATGGCTGAAACATTACTTATACATCGCGATCTGGAGTTGCTGCGCTATACAGGCTCAAGGTTACACATCAGTGGTATATCCTCTGCTGCAGGTGTGGATATGATAAGGAAAGCAAAAGCAGAAGGTTTGGATGTTACTTGTTCCGTAACCCCATACCACTTAGCACTTACCGATGAAGCACTTACAGGCTATAGCAGTCTTTATAAAGTAACGCCACCACTACGTACAGAGAATGACAGGAAGGCGTTAATAGAAGCCCTGGCTGATGGCACTATAGATTGCCTGGCTTCGCACCACAGGCCGCAAGAGTGGGATGCCAAGGAAAAGGAATTTGAATATGCCGGTGAAGGGATGAATGTGCAGGAGATAGCCTACAATATTGCGCTTACCGCAATAGGTAAGAAAGTAAAAACCGACAGACTGGTTGATGCGCTGAGTATAAAACCACGCGCGATATTTAATTTACCCCCTGCTGAAATAGCAGAAGGTGCAGTTGCTAATCTTACATTGTTCACCACAACAGGTGGTATCAACTATAGTACACAAGACATCAGGTCTGTTTCCAAAAACAATCCTTTTATAGGTAAAGACCTGCAAGGGCAGGTTATTGGCATCGTAAACAATAACAAACTACACCTAAACAAATAAGCTATGGAAAAGAAAAAAACCCACATGGTATATGGCCTGTTTACAGCAATAGCTGCCATCATCTTAGGCCTTGTATTACATTTTACAGGTTTGTCTTTCGAGCCTTGGGCACAATGGGTAACCCTCGGCGTTTTATTGGTAGGTTTAATATTGAATGGAATGGCTTTCTCGAAAGAGAACGGCGGCATTGTAACTTTTGGACAAGTATTCAGTAGTTGTTTTAAGGCTACAGCTATTTATACACTTATACTTATTGTCTGGTCTTTCATATCATTACTGATTTTTCCTGATATCATGGAAAAAGGTATGCAAATAGCTGAAGAGAGAATGACAAGCCAGGGCTTATCTGAAGAACAAATTGATAAGGCGATGGAAATGACACGCAACAATTTTAAAGTGTTCATGGTAGGTGGCATCTTATTCATGACCATGTTTTGGGGTGCAATATTTTCTCTGCTTTCAGCAGCAATTGCTAAGAAAACCCCAAATGCGGCACCGCCTGCGCAAATGCAATAACTATACAGTATTTTAGTGCAACCCATGCAGATTGATATCTCTATCGTAGTACCTCTTTATAATGAAGAGGAATCATTACCGGAACTTGTTGACTGGATCGAGAAAGTATGTACTGAACTTGGTTATATACACGAGGTAATAATGGTGGATGATGGTAGCACTGACAATAGCTGGTATGTGGTGCAGCAACTGGCAGCACAATACCCTGCGGTAAAAGGTATTAAATTTCAGCGCAACTATGGTAAAAGTGCTGCACTAAATGAAGGATTCAAAGCGGCCCTGGGTAATGTGGTCATTACTATGGATGCAGATCTGCAGGATAGCCCCGATGAGATACCTGAACTTTACCGCATGATAATGGCCGATGGTTTCGATATGGTGAGCGGCTGGAAAAAAGTAAGGCACGATAACACATTTACAAAGAATCTTCCTTCCAAATTATATAATTCGGTTAACCGCGCTGTATCGGGCATTAAGTTGCACGATATGAACTGCGGGCTGAAATCGTACCGCCGCAACGTAGTAAAAAGCATTGAGGTGTATGGTGAAATGCACCGTTTTATACCCGTACTGGCCAAAGCTGCGGGGTTCCGTAAAATAGGTGAAAAAGTAGTTGTGCACAGGGCGCGCAAATACGGAGTGTCAAAATTTGGCTGGGAGCGTTTTATCAATGGTTTTCTCGATCTGCTTACCATCCAGTTCGTAAGTAAGTTTGGTAAAAAACCTATGCACTTCTTTGGTAGTTTAGGCATGCTTACCTTTCTGGTAGGTTTCATCATGGCTATATGGATGGTGATTGAAAGGCTGAGTGTGGGTGAAAACTATGGCCTTACCAATAAACCACCATTCTACATTGCATTGGCGGCTATGGTAATTGGTACCCAGTTTTTCCTTACAGGCTTCCTGGCCGAATTGACTTCGCGTAGCGCCGCCGACCGTAATCATTACCTTATAGAAGAAAGAATAGGTAATCTTTAACTTTCCTCAATAGCCTCACATACAGCGGAATAGATAAATTTATTGTCTGGTGACAATTAGGTAAACCATTGTCGCCTGTTTTGGTATTATATTTGAAATAGCTTTAAGGCATTTCGTAAAAGACTTATAATGAGGATAGCAAAAGAATGGATGATAGGTGCGGCATTGTTGTTAACAGCAACAACTGCCAATGCACAATGGGGAAAGCTCTTTGATAAAGCTAATGGGGTATTGAACGATGCCGGTGTGAAAACAGGAAACACAGGCACTACTACCGGTAGCTATACTAATAGCGAGGCCGTAACTGCATTGAAAGACGCCTTAAAAATAGGTGCCCAAAACGCATCAGGAAGGTTATCAACTGTTAATGGTTTTTTTGGGAACCAGTTGATAAAAATATTAATGCCCCCCGAAGCCCAGAAAGTGGAAGCTGTAATGCGTTCTGCAGGTTTGGGAAGCTATGTTGATAAAACAATTTTATCAATGAATCGTGCCGCTGAAGATGCTTCGGGTAAAGCTGTGAATATATTCGTCAATGCTATTACCACCATGTCTGTGCAAGATGGTATTTCTATTGTAAGAGGTGGACAAGGCGCTGCAACTAACTATCTGAAGGCAAAAACTACCCAGCAACTTACCAATGCATTCAGGCCGGTTATACAGAATTCACTCAGCAAAGTGAACGCCACTAAATATTGGGCTGATGTTTTTAACTTGTATAATAAACTACCTATATCAAACAATAAAGTAAACCCTGATCTTACCGCTTATGTAACAGAACGTGCTTTGAATGGCTTATTTGTTACCATAGCCGATGAAGAAAATAAAATAAGAACGAATCCTGCAGCAAGGGTTACAGATATACTGAAGAAGGTTTTCGGTAAGTAATGCACAACTAAATCAGACACATAAAGTACCAATTTGTAAAAGGCACCAATAATGACACAAGAAGCCAGCAACACACTATCAGCCTGGTGGGATACTATATCTTTCCCCGGCAAGGAACAATATTCACTAAACGAAACCGGAGATTTGATATTGAACGGTAATGGCCCTTTCAGGGAAAGGATCATCGGCACACTAACCGATAATGCTGCTATTACTTTCAAAGCTTTGACTGATAAATTTCCTGAGGTGGAAGCAAAAGTGTCGGAACTTGAAACAGAATGGGCAGGTGCCGAAGACAAATTAAAATTGTTTGGTAAAGTAGAAAGAGTAAAAGAGTACTTGAAACATACCAATGCAGCAGGCGATTTTAAAATGCTGTACGATAAACTGGCTCTTATAGATGCGGAACTAAACGGATTGGTACAAAAGAACTATGATGCAAGGCTGGATTTGGTGAAAAGGGCTGAAGCCATTGCGGAAAGTGAAGACTGGAAAGATGCTACCCAAAAATTTAAAGAGATAACTGAAGAGTGGAAAAATACGGGCCATATAGATAAAGAAAAAAGCGACGAGCTATGGGGCAGGCTGGATGCAGCCAAGAATAAGTTCTTCGACCGCAAACGCCAGCACAGCGAAGATGTAGAAAAGGACATGCTGCAAAACCTGGACCTGAAAATGGAACTGGTTGAGAAAGCAGAAAAGTTGGCCGCCTCTGAAAACTGGAAGGAGACAACGGAAGCATTTAAGCAACTGATGGATGAATGGAAACATACAGGTAAAACACTGCATGATAAGAACGAGGAGCTTTGGAATCGCTTTATTCAGGCCAAGAATGCATTTTACGACAGGAAAAAAGTACACTTCGAGAGCATACAGGTAGAGCAGGAAGCCAACCAGTTGAAAAAAGAAGCACTGATAGAGCAGGCAGAAGCTATGAAAGATAATACAGATTGGGGCCCGGCTACACAAGCATTTACCAACCTGTTTGAAGAGTGGAAGAAGGTAGGTAAAGTGCCTATTGAAAAAGCGGAAGAACTGTGGGCCAAATTCAACGCTGCCCGCGAACATTTTTTCCAGGCTAAGAGGCATCATTTCGAAACAGTGAAAGTAGCGCTCAGTGATAACTACGCCCAAAAAATGGGGTTGTTAAAAAGGGCCGAAATATTGCAGCATTCTAAAAACTGGCGCGAAGCCACTGCTGAGATAAATGAGCTGATGGATGAATGGAAAAAGATAGGTCCTGTACCGCGTGAGCATAGCAACGAAATATGGGAAAAATTCATTGCAGCGCGTAAAAACTTTTTTGCACGTAAAGATGCGGATAGAGAAAGGAGGCAGGAACAAGTGGAAAGACAAAAAGAATATAAGAGCAAGCAAGCTGCGGGCTTTGTACACAAGCTGGAGGATGAAATAGAAGAAGAACAGGAAAGGCTTGCAGACTTTAAAGAAGGTTTGCAGAATATAACCCCCGGCCTTAAAGAAGAAGAGCTAAGGGCACATCTTACCAAACTCATAGCCCAAACCGAACAGAAAATAGCGCATAAACAACAAAAGCTGGAAGAAGTAAAAGCTCAGGCCATAAACAGCGGTACAGGAGATAAAAACGAAAATGTGTAAAACAAGCACATTTACTATTTAGCTACTAGCCTAAGGGTTTCGTAACTTCATTGCTGCAATCTTTAGTGTGCAATGATCATCAACGAACAACTTTTTCTTCAACGATATAATAACCTTAACGAGCAACAAAAACAGGCTGTAGATGCTATCTACGGCCCTGTTATGGTTATAGCAGGCCCCGGTACCGGTAAAACGGAAGTACTATCGGTACGCATAGCCAACCTGTTGCGCAGCGAAGCACAGGTGCAACCAGCCGAGATACTTTGCCTTACCTATACCGATGAGGCAACCAACTCCATGCGCAACCGTCTTACCCAGATAATAGGTACGGCGGCGCATAAAGTAAACATCGTCACCTTCCATGCTTTTTGTAACAACGTAATCCAGGCCAACAGCGAAAACTTCAGCCTGCGTTCATTGCAACCCATTACCGACCTTGAACGTACTGAACTGCTCTATGAAATATTCGAAACACTGCCACAGGGACATATACTTAGAAAGCTAAGCGGTAATATATACTACGACGCAGGCCGCTTGAATCGCCTGTTCGATTTCATGAAGCGCGAACACCTTTCTGCTGCTGATATAGAAACTGCAGTTGAAACATACAATGCCAGCCTGTCCGAGCGTGAAGAGTATGTATATAAAAGAGCAGGTAAAGGTTTTGCCAAGGGCGACCTCAAACAAGCCCAGATAGATGATGAGATAAGAAAGATGTCGCAGACACGCGCTGCTGCGGGCTTATACGAAGTCTATAACGAACGTATGCGCGAAATGGGCCGCTACGATTTCAATGATATGATCGTTTGGGTGCTTGAAGAATTCAAGAACAATCCTGCATTACTGCAAAGCTACCAGGAGCGTTACCAGTTTATTTTGGTCGATGAGTTTCAGGATACTAATGGCGCACAGAATGAACTGATCAATGAACTGACACAGTTCTGGGACGATCCCAATCTTTTTGTAGTGGGCGATGATGACCAATCTATTTACGAATTCCAGGGCGCACGTATCCGCAACATTATCGACTTCTACCAGAAATTTAAAGAATCGATACAGGTTATTGTGCTGCCACAAAACTACCGTTCATCGCAACCGATACTCGATAAAGCCACTGCAACTATTCAAAACAATTTACAGCGCCTTATCTATCAGCTAAAAGATTTACAACTTGATAAAAACATCGTAGCATCGCACCCGCGCTTTGCCGGTGGTAAGGATACTGTTCAGCCTCTGGTAACCGCATACAGCAATGTGGTGCATGAAGAAGCCGATGTACTGATGCAGATTGAACAATTGCGTGCGGAAGGCATACCACTCAACGAAGTAGCTATCATCTACGCACAGCACAAGCAGGCGGATAATATTATGGCGCTGATGGACCGCATAGGTATGCCATATAGTGTAAAGAAGCAGGTGAATGTTTTAGAACTACCACTCATTCAGCAGATCATCAACTTGCTGCGCTATCTCGACGACGAGAAAAAAGCACCATTCAGTGCAGAACATATTTTGTTCGGCATCATGCACACGCCCTACTACGAAATAGACCCAACAGATATTGCAATGCTCGCATTGTATATACAAACCAACAAGGCAAAAGATAAAAGCCTTGGGTATTGGCGTTTGGTATTGGCGAATGGTTTGTTGCTGGAATCACTCAACCTGAAAACGGTTGAAGCGCTCAGACGCTTAGGCGATAATATCAATAACTGGTTGCGACTACAACAGGAGTTGCCTGTACCCTTACTTATTGAACATATATTACACGAAAGCGGTATTGTACAGCATTTGCTGAAAGAAAAAGATCATGTATGGCAAATGCAGGTTTTGCATACCTTCTTCGATTTTGTTCGTGAAACTTATGCACGGAATCACCGAACAGGTATTACTGATCTGCTGCGTATGATAGACCGCATGCAGTTGGAGAACATCAGCATACCGGTGCAAAAAATAGTGCAAAACGAAAATGGTGTAAAACTCTACACAGCACATGGCGCCAAAGGCAATGAATTTGAATATGTGTATTTAATAGGCGTTACCAAAAACTTTTGGGAAGCACGTAAAGGTGCAGGCAATGAATACAAACTACCCGATACTATAACCAGTACCGATGACGATGCAGACAAAACCTACAAGACAGAAGTAGCACGTCGTTTATTTTATGTAGCCCTTACCCGTGCTAAAAAAATGCTGCACGTATCTTATGCAGTTGCTGATAACCAGGGTAAGCCAATAGAACATTCAGTATTTATTGATGAGATAAGCACTGCCGATGAACGTGTAAATAAACAGGTGACAAGTGAAGAGGTCATTAAGCATATAGCATGGGCTATGCAGCCGGTGCCTGAAGTGCGTATATCATTGGCTAACCATAAATGGATAGACATGGTATTGCAGCAGTTCATTATGAGCTATACCACCCTGTCCAAGTACCTGCGCTGCCCGCTTAGTTACTATTACGAAACATTGCTGCGTGTACCTTACCTGAAGAATGATGCGTTGGCTTACGGTAGTGCATTGCACTATGCGCTGGAGCGCATGTTCAAACTGATGAAAGAAAGGAATGGTGAGTTCCCAACAAAAGAAGAAGTGATCACTGTTTTCAGAACAGGTATGTATTCAGAACAGGAGTCATTTACGCCATTGCAATACGAACGCAGAATGGAGCAAGGCGAAACAACCATATCCGATTATTACGATAAGTACCTGCCCACCTTCTCGAAAAATGTTGAGATAGAATATAAAGTACCCCGTTACATTTTAGATGGTGTACCCGTAACGGGGAAGATTGATAAGATGGAGTTTGACGGTGATACCTGCACGGTGGTAGATTACAAAAGCGGCGACCCGGACAGGTCGGCAGGAGCTTATACAATGCCGCCAAATGATAAAGAACCGCTGGGGGGCGACTACTGGCGACAAATGGTATTTTATAAACTGATACTCGAAAATAATCCTGACCGTCAAATAAAAGTAGGCAAAGGTATTTTCGATTATATAGAAAAAGGTAGAACCACAGGGCAATACAAACGCGTGCAGGTGCCTGTTTTTCCGCAAGATGAAACCACCGTTCGCCAGCAAATGAAACAAGCCTACGCGGGCATTATGAACCACGACTTCGATAAAGGTTGCGGTAAGCCCGATTGCTACTGGTGCAACTTTGCCCGCCAATACAAGCTGGTGAAGGAAGAAGAGGTAGCAGAAATTGATGATATATAGGTTCCCTATAATTCTTTTACTTTTGACAAAATTTTTCAGATAGATGAACAAAGTAGTAGCGAATGCTGAAGAAGCTATAAAAGATATAGAATCGGGTGCGGTATTGATGTTGGGTGGTTTTGGCCTTTGCGGCATACCCGAAAACTGTATTGCTGCCCTGGTAAAAAAAGGTATCAAAGATCTTACCTGCATATCCAACAATGCTGGGGTCGATGATTTTGGTATTGGCCTGATGCTGCAACAAAAGCAAGTGAAGAAGATGATATCATCGTACGTAGGTGAGAATGCTGAATTTGAGCGCCAGCTCTTAAGTGGTGAACTGGAAGTGGAACTGGTACCACAAGGTACACTGGCTACACGCTGCATGGCTGCGGGCTACGGTATGCCTGCAATCTTTACCCCTGCGGGTGTAGGTACTGAGGTGGCAGAAGGTAAGGAAGTAAGAAACTTCAATGGTAAAGATTACCTGATGGAGTATGCTTTCGATTCTGATTTTGCAATTGTAAAAGCCTGGAAGGGCGATGCCCAAGGCAACCTTATTTTCAAGGATACCGCCCGCAATTTCAATCCACTAATGGCTATGGCGGGTAAAATAACTATTGCAGAGGTTGATGAATTGGTACCCGTTGGCGAACTGGATCCCAACTTCGTACACACACCGGGTATTTATGTGCACCGCATCTTCCAGGGGGTTAATTATGAAAAGCGTATTGAACAACGCACTACCCGTAAACGCTCTTAATCACCATTTCATTTTTATCAATTAGAATTTATGCCTTTAAATAAAGAACAGATAGCACAACGTATAGCAAAGGAATTGCAGGACGGTTATTATGTAAACCTGGGTATTGGTATTCCAACTTTAGTTGCTAACTACATACCCGATGGGGTGAACGTAGTACTGCAAAGTGAGAATGGCTTATTGGGTATGGGCCCTTTCCCTCTCGAAGGTGAAGAGGATGCCGATATGATCAATGCAGGTAAGCAAACCATTACCAAACTACCGGGCTCTTCTATATTCGATAGTGCTATGAGCTTTGGTATGATACGCGCAGGCAAGGTTGACCTTACCGTGCTGGGTGCTATGGAAGTATCGGACGATGGGAATATTGCCAACTGGAAGATACCGGGCAAAATGGTAAAAGGCATGGGTGGCGCAATGGATCTTGTTGCTTCTGCAAAGAATATCATTGTGGCTATGCAACACACCAATCCAAAAGGCGAAAGCAAGCTATTGTCGAAATGCACACTGCCGCTTACAGGCATCAAATGTGTAAAGAAAATAGTAACTGATCTTGGGGTGTTCGATGTAACACCTGAAGGTTTTGTTTGTATTGAATATGCACCCGGCGTTACTATCGATGAAATAAAAGCAAAAACAGCAGGTAAGCTTTCAATATCGCCCAACGTAAAAGAAATGACCTTTGCATAATGTCGATAATCATATATCATAATATCGAGTGCAGTAAAAGCAATTCAGCTACGCAGCTATTAGAAGATGCAGGTATCCCTTTCAATGTTCGCAATTATATGTTGCAACCATTGAATGAAGAAGAGCTAAGAGTGCTGATACAAAAGCTGGATATCGAACCGGAAGCGTTAGTAAGAAAGAGCGAACCTTTATACAAAGAAAAATATGAAGGAAAAGCACTATCAGGTGATGAATGGATCAAGGTATTGGCTACCAATCCTATACTCATAGAGCGGCCGGTGGTAGAAAAAGATGGTAAAGCAATTATTGCCCGGCCACCTGAAAAAGTCATAACGTTTATTAATTTTAACAGCCCTGCTTAGGGCTGTTTTGCTATATACTTATGAAAAAGGCTTGCATTTATTTATTCCTGCTGGTGATTGTGCTCGCTAAAGCGCAGGCGCAAACTAAATCAGAAGCATTGCAGGTAGGTGCTGTTCTCGAGAGTCTGCAATCGGGCAATGAGTCGGTATATCTTACCTTATTCCCTCCATACGATACCCTGCTAAAACATCTGCATACAACTACGGACACTATTGCTTTAATAAACTTCGGTACCAATCCGCAAAAGCTGCAGCAATATGATCCAATGTTCAATGAGGATATCGATAAGGATTTTAAGTACGTCAGACAAAAGGGGAAAGACTCGGGCGTACACTGGACAGATATACTTATGGCCAGGTACGAACTGGAGCGAATGATGGTGACCCGCGATCTGCGCGGTATAGAAAAAATAATAGAGGGTCGCATGCAGGGGTATATCATGATAGAAGATATACTTACAAGAAGACACTATATAATAACGGTAAAAGATATAATGCGTATAAAGGGCTTATGGTATGGTGGCCATGTACTAAATGTGCTGGAAGCGGAAAGCATTGATGAATATTATGATAAACTTGCTGCCGAGAGAAAGATGGAAAAGCAAAAGCTGCTGGCCTTATTATACCCCCCCGACGAAGACACTTTAGTAACACCTATTGCCGATACTGCTAAAGACAAAGTGGTGGCAGACGAAAAATCATTTCTGTATATAAACACTGAAGAAGATGAAGGAGCTAAAAGGCAAAAGCCACCAGCCGGGAACAAAGAGATAACCGAACGTAAGCTTTACACAGGTACGTTCGATGGTACTACAAAGGTGGAAATGTATATACGTGGTATAAAAGGTAGTTGCCCGGAAACTGCCTGCTATTGGGATGCTATTTACCGATTCCAGGATCAGGACGAATACATAAAGCTTGAAGTAACCAGGAAACAAGATGGTACCTGGATCTTTGATGAAGAGCCTGATGTAGGCAGTATGGAACTGGTACTAAAGGATGATAAGTTTACCGGTACCTGGATATCGAACAAAGACAAGACCGAATATGAAGTGAACTTCAGGGAAAAGAAGGAAGTGAAACCCAGCAAGCTGGAAGAATTGGATAACACTATAGAGAATGGCATGTTTGCCAACTAGCTATATATTATCTATAAGGCTATTGCTATTGTTTACACAGCCGCAACGCTACATCATGTATCTTTAACTACAAGATGCAGTACATGAACAAACCAGATATCAATACATTAGGCGAGCTAAAGAAGTCGGGGTACATATACAAGACAGTAAAGCAGGAGGTAAGGGACAACCTCATCAAAAGCATACAAACCAAAACCAATCCATTCAATGGTATACTGGGTTATGAAGATTCGGTGATACCTGATGTAGAAAGGGCATTGCTATCGAGGCACAACATACTGTTCCTGGGTTTGCGTGGCCAGGCCAAGACGCGTATGGCGCGCGAGATAGTGAGCCTGCTGGATGAATGGGTACCTTTCATATCAGGTAGCGAGATCAACGACGACCCGCTGCATCCCATCTCCTTTCATTCAAAGGAACTGGTCAAAGACCTGGGCGATAACACACCCATCGACTGGATGCACAGGAGCGAACGCTACGGTGAGAAGCTGGCAACACCCGATGTATCGGTAGCCGACCTGATAGGCGATGTAGATCCCATCAAGGCAGCTAACATGCGCCTGAGCTTTGCCGATGAACGCGTGATACATTATGGCATCATACCACGTTCGCACAGAGGCATCTTCGTTATCAACGAACTCCCCGATCTGCAGGCGAGGATACAGGTTTCACTGTTCAACATACTGCAGGAGGGCGATATACAGATACGTGGCTTTAAGCTGCGCCTGCCTTTAGACATACTGTTCGTGTTCACTGCCAACCCCGAGGACTACACCAACCGCGGCAGCATTGTTACGCCATTGAAGGACCGTATCGAAAGCCAGATCATCACGCACTATCCTAAAACTATAGAAGTATCGAAAGCCATCACCGAACAGGAAGCCAACCTGCTTGATGAACAGATGGCACGCATAGAGCTGCCGGATATTACGCGTTTGCTGGTAGAGCAGATTGCGATGGAAGCCCGCAAGAGCGAGTTTGTAGACCAGAAGAGCGGTGTATCTGCAAGGCTTACCATATCGGCACTGGAGAACCTGGTAAGCACTGCCGAACGCAGGGCACTACGCAATGGCGAATCAAAGACTGATGTACGCATATCCGACTTTTTGGGTGTGATACCCTCCATAACCGGTAAGGTAGAGCTGGTGTATGAAGGCGAGCAGGAAGGCCCGCTTAATGTGGCCTACCGCCTTATGGGCCAGGCTATACGCACTATGTTCATACAGTACTTCCCCGACCCGCAAACATTTAAGAAACCTGCCGGCAGGGATAAGGATGCACAACGCAACAAACCAAAACCTAACCCCTACCAACCGGTTATAGATTGGTTTGGTAAAGGCAACGATTTGATGTTGCTGCAAGACACTACCGATGAGGCCTATAAAGAAAGGCTGTACCAGGTAGATGGACTGTATGCAGCAGTAAAACAGTTTTACCCTAATGCCGATGAAAAGCAGGCGGCACTTTTGATGGAGTTTGTTTTGCATGGTTTATCAGAGTTCTCGTTGATAAGTAAGAAGGGTGTAGAAACAGGTGGATATAACTTTGGCGATATACTAGGTAGCATGTTCAATATGAATATGGGTGGCGATGAGGATGATGACATTGACGAGGAAGATTTTTAATAATGAGAGATTTTACATCAGAGATATTTTTCAAGACCGCGCGTAGCGGTGGTAAAGGTGGCCAGAACGTCAACAAGGTAGAGACGATGGTGGAAGCATGGTGGCATATTGATACCTCTTACTTCTTTAAGCCCGAAGAGAAAGAACTGATACTGGACAAGCTCAAGAACCGCATCAACAAAGAGGGCTACCTGATGGTGAAGAGCAGCGAAAGCCGCTCGCAGCTGGAGAACAAAGGCATAGCCCTTGAGAAGATACTACAGCTGGTGAACCAAAGCATTGTGAAGCCCAAGCCACGTAAGCCAACCAAGCCAAGCAAAGGCGCTGTACAGAAGCGGCTGGACAGCAAGCGCAAAGAATCTATAAAGAAACAACTGCGAAAAGCAGACTGGTAATAAAAGGAGCTTCGGCTCCTTTCTTATTTACCGTGCATCGAAGTCGATAACTACCTCTGCAGTTTTTGGGTGCGACTGGCAGGCCAGTACAAAACCATTAGCTACATCGTCATCTTCCAGTGCGTAGTTCACTTCCATATCCACCTCACCTTTGGTAACGCGGCAACGGCAGGTGCTGCATACACCACCCTTGCAGGCGTAAGGCAGGTCGGCGCCATGTTGCAGGGCGGCATCCAGTATACTTTCACCATTATAGGCAAGCTCCATATCGAAGGCGGTACCATCCAGTATCACTTTTACTTTGCTGGTAGGGCCCTTATCGGCAGCGTGGTCCGATGCCCATTTTTCGTGCGATGCTTTAGGCTGGTCGGGGCTGGTGAATAGTTCTATATGTACGTTGGCCGATGGCATACCCAGGTCAACCAGTTTTTGCCTTACGGAAAGGATCATGTCTTCAGGGCCACAGATAAATGCCTCGTCAACCGATTTTATATCAACCAGTGTATCGCAGAAGTCGGCACATTTTTGGGCATCGATACGGCCATTGAACAAAGGCACTTCCATTTGCTCGCGGCTCAATATATGGTACACGCGCAGGCGCTGCATGTATTTGTTCTTCAGTCCTTCCACTTCC
>CAMLFX010000007.1 GCA_946479435.1 uncultured Sphingobacteriales bacterium
AATATAAGCCAAACGATGGCGAATTTGATGCACCACAAGAGATATTGGAGCTTTACAAGAATAAAGACTACGGCATGTATGTAGATAAAGATGGCACGCTACACACCTGCTTCATTACTACTAATGATATTACAGGTGGTAACTCAGGCAGCCCTGTAATGAATGGAAACGGCGAATGGATAGGAATTGCCTTTGATGGCAACTGGGAAGCTATGAGTGGTGACATTGCTTTCGATAAAAAATACAAAAGAACTATTTGTACAGACTCCCGCTTTATTCTCTTTATAATTGAAAAAATGGGCAAAGCGCATAACCTGCTTGAGGAAATGGATATACGCAAATAATTATCCTAGTTTATTTAAAAGTAAAGGCCTCGCATAATGCGAGGCCTTTACTTTTAAAATTGGTCAACTTAAGTCGCTATTTCTTCTACCAGGTCTTTTTCAACACGTAGCTTTTCAATAATATTTTTTTGACGTTCAGGCGTATTCTTGCCCATGTAGTAACTCAACAATTCTTTAATTTGGGCTTCCTGGTTCAATAAAACAGGTTCTTTGCGCATACTGTCGCCAATAAATTGACCAAACTCCTCCGGCGATATTTCACCCAAACCTTTAAATCTTGTTATTTCAGGTTTATTGCCTAACTCTTTTATCGCTGCTTTTCTTTCCTCATCGGTATAGCAATAAATAGTTTTCTGCTTATTACGAACCCTAAATAAAGGTGTTTCCAGAATGTACACATGCCTGTGTTTTACAAGATCAGGAAAAAACTGCAAGAAAAATGTCATCAATAAAAGGCGGATGTGCATACCGTCCACATCAGCATCGGTAGCTATAATAATATTGTTATATCTCAACCCATCCATGCCTTCTTCTATATTCAGTGCATGTTGCAACAGGTTGAACTCTTCATTTTCATAAACTACTTTCTTTGTAAGGCCGAAACAGTTGAGTGGCTTACCACGCAAACTAAATACGGCTTGTGTTTCAACGTTCCTGCTTTTGGTTATCGATCCACTGGCCGAATCACCTTCGGTAATGAATATGGTGCTTTCCAATTGCTTTTGCTGATATTCTTCACGGCCTTTGTTAGGTGGCTCGGCATCCATGTGTATTCGGCAGTCGCGTAGTTTTTTATTATGAAGGTTTGCCTTTTTAGCCCGTTCATTGGCAAGTTTTCTTATACCTGAAAGTTCTTTACGTTCCCGCTCACTTTGCTCTATGCGCTTCTTCAGTGCATCTGCTACAGCACTATTCTTATGCAGGTAATTATCCAGCTCTTTACCCAAAAACTCAAGTACAAATACCTTCATAGAAGGGCCACCCTCCCACACATATTGCGAGCCAAGTTTGGTTTTAGTCTGCGATTCGAATACAGGCTCCTGAACCCTTACTGATATAGCGGCACAAATACTTTGGCGTATATCAGCAGCATCATAGTCTTTCTTATAGAAATCACGTATCACTTTCACGAAAGCTTCGCGGAAAGCAGCCTGGTGAGTACCACCTTGTGTAGTATGCTGTCCATTCACGAAAGAATAAATATCCTCGCCATAGTCGCCGGTATGGGTAAGCGCTATTTCAATATCCTCACCCTTCAGATGGATGATCGGATAACGAACTGTTTCAGGATTTGTTTTCTTTTGAAGAAGATCGAGCAAACCATTTTTAGAAACAAAGTTTCTGCCATTGAAATTGATCTGCAAACCTGCATTCAGGTAGCAATAATTCCATATCTGGTTTTCAATATATTCATTCAGAAAATGGTAATTTTTGAAGACTGTATCATCTGGAATGAATGAGACAAACGTACCGTTTGGCTCGGTTGTAGCTGTTTCTTTATGCTCTTTAGTTAGTATACCTTTTTCAAATTCAGCGGTCTTCACTCTACCCTCCCTATAAGCGGATACTACGAAGCTACTGCTCAATGCATTCACGGCCTTAGTACCCACACCATTCAACCCTACCGATTTCTGGAAGGCTTTGCTATCATACTTCGCACCTGTATTTATTTTACTAACCACATCTACTACTTTACCAAGTGGTATACCACGCCCATAATCGCGAACTGTGACGATACCATCATGCACTTTTATTTCTACGCGCTTACCATGCCCCATGGTGTATTCATCAATACAGTTATCTACTACCTCTTTCAGTAGTATATAAATACCATCATCCATACTGCTACCATCGCCAAGTTTACCGATGTACATACCCGGACGCAGACGTATGTGTTCCCTCCAGTCGAGCGACCGGATGCTATCTTCTGTATATTGATTCGTTAATTCTGCCATTTACACTAATTACCTTTTTGCAAAGAAATAGAATTCAGCTCATTTGTGCTGCTTCCTGAAAAATATGGTTAATAATAAACTATTACAAGTGTAATAAATAGTAAGAGCCGGGCAATTTGCCCGGCTCTTACTGCGATGTACATATATTAAAATTTCCAACCCAATGTAAGTGCCATTGTATTTAAGCTGTTTTTTAAAGTAGCTTTAGGTACTTGTACATTTACTTCATCAAGAGTATAAGGCTGCTCTTGCTCATTATATGTACTGTTTACAAAACCCAGGTCAGCAAACCATTTATCGGCCCTAAAGCCAATACCTGCTGACATATCTATACGGTTGGCTTTATCATAACTTGAATTCTTGTATGGACTGCCATAATAACCAAAACCTAAACGCACCATTATCATATTAAAACGCCCTTCAGCACCAATACGGACATTTGATACACCCTTAAAATTATTCTTTATATAATTATTTATATCGGCTGCAGCACCAGCATAACCAGGGAATTTATATCTCATGGAAGAATAGTTCACATACTCATAATCGGCAGTAATAAACCCGTATTTGCCTAATATGCCGGAAGCACTTATTACGCCTTTCCAGGGAGTGGTCAAGCCATACTCATAAGTATTCTCGGGTATATCAACACCAGATTGTAGTACCGTAGTTGTACCCTGAAAACCCAGGGCATTTCTAAAACCTTCGGTATTTGCGGTTATACTTCTATTCTGAACATCGGTTAAGCCAAAATAAGTGGGTGTATGGAAAGCAGCCCCTACCCTAAAATTATCGGTTGGCTTATATATAAAACCTAGTTTCACATTAATACCCAGGCCTGTAGTGGTTAGTCTTTCATTGAAACTAAAATTATCAAAATAATTATTAGGGTCAGTACTCGCATCCCGCTCTTCGTAAGTAACATCGCGCCTATAAGTAAGGGCAGGTAAACCTACTGTGGCACCTAACATTAATTTCTCCATCAGGTTGCCTCCAAAAGAAAATACGATATCGGTAATCCCTCCACGTTCTTTTACTATACGACGCTGGTTGATACCTGTGTACCAGGGAACGATAGTTTGATACAAACCATTGAAAGTATCAATCAAAAAAGCATTGTAACCTATAGATGCTAAAGAATTTGGGTAGTCAAGATCTTCAGGATAAGTATTGGCATTATATGCCATCTTTTCGGTAAAGCTACTTGCCGTATTTGTATCTCTGTTAGTCCCGTTATAAGTGTAGTTACGATTGAAATCAGCTACGCGGTTGATTCCTATTGCGAATGATGTTGATTTCCATTTACTGCGTTGATATCTTTTACCTTTCGGTGAACTATTGAATACTACACCAACATTATTAAAAGAAAAACGTGTTCCGTTATCGCTGGTGGTTGTATTCAGGTATGTTCCGTCAACACCATTAATTTTTATAGCTGGCGTAAACATAAATTCCGAACTTCTGTATATACCAATACCTGCGGGGTTAACACTCAGGGAAGAAAAATCGCCACCTATTGAACCTAACGCACTACCAAAACCTATTGACCGCGCGGTACCTTGTGTCGATAATCGGGAATAACGCAATGCATCGGATGCGTCTTGTGCGAAAACTTGTTGCGTAAGTATTACAAAGCAAGTTAAAATTGCAACCAGGGAATAAAAACGTTGATACATAGTATCTATTTTTCTTTATAAGACTTTTAAACCATTACATGGTTTAAAACATTAACAAATATCTTAAAAACAAAAAACATGTTCATGTTAAAAAAACAGTGCGCTATTTAACAAACAGCGCACCGATTATATTGCTATCCTTAGATATTACCTTCTACCACCACGGCTTGGCGATGAAAAACTACCAGAACTGCGAGACGGTGAAAATGAAGGTGAACTACTACGGCTTGGGCTTGAATAACTTCGTTGTTGGAAAACAGGCTCCGACTGCGTTCTCTGCGGTTGCGTTTGTTCAAAACGCTGTTCGGATCTTGCAGGGCTACTACCAAAACTGCGTGAGGGTTGGCTCATTTCCACATTAGCTCTGTTGCTATTGCCACCAAACCACCTTGCGCGGCGCGGCTGTTGCTGCACATTATTATTATTCATCTCAACATTAGCATTATTATTCATACGGTCAGAGCGTTGAAATACATTTCTGCGACTGTCTGATTGAACTGCGTTATTGTTCATTTCACGGCTTGAGCGTATTTCAGCTGCACGTGATTGTCTTGACAAATTTGTATTTCCTACTCTGCTATTCTGTTCAGGATTAGCCATACGCATATTTTCACGACCACCGCCACGTATTGAAGTATTATTAGTATTATTATTAGGGGCTAATGCATTACGCACTTTCATTGCCGAACGGGGGCCATAAGTCGGACTATTCATGGAAGAACGAGGGCCATACGTTCCTGAGGGACGATTACTGTTATAAACGCCCGAATAATAGCCATCGTAGTAACCATTACCGTAACCGCCATAATATCCACCACCCCATCCACAAGCATAATAAGGATAGTTCCATGCGCTGTAGAAGCCTGGATAACCATACCATGCAGAATAGCCCCAATATGATGACCAGTAAGGGCCATATCCAAAACCTATAGAGAAACCAGGGCGGTATCCCCATCCATAACTGTAATAAGGGCTATACCAGGGATCGAACCAGAATGGATCATAATATCCATAGTAGGAAGGATAACCAAATCTTTGTATTCGTGTAGTATAGCTATCATCATCGTAGTCTATATACACATCACCGTCGCTATCATAGCTTTGGGCATAGTTAGTGTAATCGCCATTCTCATTTGAATTGCCTGAGCT
Source organism: uncultured Sphingobacteriales bacterium (assembly GCA_946479435.1). Next base: position 5,125 of record CAMLFX010000007.1, read on the forward strand.
GGAATAGGTGTTATTAGTTTGTTCTTCAGTTGAATTATTATTCCTTTTAGCTTGTTGAGCATCTTTCTTTGCATCTTCGCTGTTATAATAAATATCGTCTTCGTAACTATTTTGATTCCTGCTCTGGGCATAAGACGCCATTTGGCACATACCCATCATGAATAAACCGGCCAGAAGGAAACGTTTCATTTTATTTGTTGATTTAAACGTAATTTTTACCTAGTGAAATTACTACATTTGCTGCACTCTACCAATTGAAAAAGAGCACGAAAAGCGTGCCAATATTATATATGAGCAATACTTTAACATCTAGGGAACAGGATTATTCGCAATGGTATAATGATCTGGTACTAAAGGGCAATCTGGCAGACTATTCAGCCGTGCGTGGCTGCATGGTGATAAAACCTTATGGATTTGCTTTGTGGGAGAATATGCGCGACCAACTGGACCGCATGTTTAAAGAAACGGGGCATCAAAACGCTTATTTTCCTCTATTCATACCCAAGAGTTTTTTAAGTAAGGAAGCGGCGCACATTGAAGGTTTTGCCAAAGAATGTGCTGTTGTTACCCATTACCGTCTTAAAAACGACCCTAATGGCGGCGGAGTTATTGTTGACCCCGATGCTAAGCTGGAAGAAGAACTAATAGTACGTCCTACATCGGAAACTATTATATGGAGCACGTATAAAAATTGGGTACAATCTTACCGCGACTTACCTATACTTGTTAACCAATGGGCTAACGTTGTACGCTGGGAAATGCGTACCCGCTTATTTTTACGTACTGCTGAATTTCTTTGGCAGGAAGGCCATACCGCACATGCTACCCGCCAGGAGGCTATTGAGGAAACGGAACGTATGCTGGATGTATATGCCACATTTGCCGAAGAATATATGGCCATGCCTGTAATACGTGGTGTAAAGACAGCTAACGAACGTTTTGCAGGTGCTGAAGACACTTACTGCATAGAAGCATTGATGCAAGATGGTAAAGCCCTGCAAGCAGGTACCTCTCACTTTTTAGGTCAAAATTTCGCGAAAGCATTTGATGTACAGTTCACTGACAAAGACAATAAGCTGGATTATGTGTGGGCTACCTCGTGGGGAGTTTCTACGCGCCTTATAGGCGCGCTGGTTATGGCGCATAGCGACGATCAGGGCCTGATATTCCCTCCTAAGCTTGCACCTATGCAGGTTGTCATAGTGCCTATTTACAATAAAGACACTGACGCCCGCCAGCGAATAGATGAAAAAGCAAAAGAATTGATTAAAGAATTTAATAAAAAAGGTATCAGGGCAAAGTTTGATGATGATGACACCAGCCGCCCGGGCTGGAAATTTGCGGAATATGAACTACGTGGAGTGCCTGTACGGATAGCTATAGGAGCACGAGACCTTGAAAATAACCAGGTAGAAGTAGCGCGGCGTGACACTAAAGAAAAAAATGCCTATTCTTTAGATGGCTTAATAGATAAGATCAGCGATCTATTAGACGATATTCAAAAAAACATGTATCAAAAAGCATTGAACTATCGCAATGAAATGACTACTAAAGCTGATAATTGGGAAGAATTTGTTGAGCTTTTAGATAATAAAGGTGGTTTTATATCTGCTCATTGGGATGGTACCGGGGAGACAGAAGAAAAAATTAAGGAAAAGACAAAAGCCACTATACGCTGCATACCTTTAAATAATGAGAAAGAAGATGGTGTTTGCATATTGACCGGCAAACCTTCTACGCAAAGAGTATTATTTGCACGGGCTTATTAATATATTTGCAGATATATTATGGAAGATTATTTCAATAAGGAAGAACAGCATCACAACCTCATCATTGATGAGATAGGTAAATCATATCTACTTGATACTGCAAGGTGGGGACGCTTTATTGGTATTGTTTATACAGTAGCTATATTGCTGGTTTGTTTGTTCTTCCCGGTTGTAATGTTTTCAAACCCCCAGTACCAGGAGTTATCGCATGGCGCAGCATCTTTTTGGTTTATCTTTTACGTAATAGTGCTTTTGGCAATTTATTTCTACCCATTGTATGCCATAATAAAATCGGCATCGCAGGCCAGAAAAGCCATTGCAGAGAATGATCAGTTGCTGTTAAACGATTCATTCAGGCTGACTAAAAACCTGTATAAGTATCTTGGAGTAATGACGATAGTGTTGATTTCTTTTTATGGTCTAATAATAGTGTTTTTTATGACAGCTGCGATAACAGCCAATGCAGTTTAAACTCATTCGTACATAGCCTCTATTTGGTTTGCATATTTCTGTTCGATAACCTTACGTTTTATTTTGATTGACGGCGTTAATTCACCTGTATCTATAGTCCATTCTTCAGCCATTAATGTGAATTTCTTTATTTGTTCAACATGACCAAATAAAGGGTTATACTTATCAACCTGCTTTTGTATAAGCTGCACTACTTCAGGCACGCTAATCAACTCAGCATTGCTAACGGGCGCTTTAACGCCTTTTTCTTCCAGGTATTTACGTATATGCGCGAAAGCGGGAACAATGAGTGCAGTAACAAATTTTCTTCCGGCACCTATTACAATCATTTGTTCGATGAACATACTTTCCTTCATCTTATTTTCTATAACCTGCGGTGCTACATACTTACCTCCGGAAGTTTTAAATATCTCTTTCTTGCGGTCAGTAATTTTCAGGAAACGACCTTCCTGCCACAAACCTATATCACCAGTATGAAACCACCCTTCGCCATCAATAACTTCAGCAGTAAGTTCGGGGTGTTTGTAATAGCCCATCATGATATTATTACCCTTCGCTAATATTTCTCCGTCTTCTGCAATTTTTACCTGCACATTTTTTATAAGAGGGCCGATAGTACCTATTCTTCTTCCTTCGCTTACGAATTTATTTACGGAAATAACAGGAGAAGTTTCAGTAAGACCATAACCTTCCATGATGATTATATTTGCCGCAGTAAATATGCGTATCAGCCTTTCCTGGCAGGCTGCCGAACCTGTTACTATTGCTTTTACTTTACCACCAAGCCCTTCGCGCCATTTATTGAAGATGAGTTTGTTGGCAAGCCATAGCTGCAGCCTATACCATATACTACCTTTGCGAACATTGTCGTACTGCTTGCCCAGGTTCAATGCCCAAAAGAACAAACCCCGTTTTATACCTTTTAACTCTAGACCCTTCGATAATATACGTTCATAAACCTTCTCCAATAATCTTGGTACAGTGGTAAACACTATTGGTTGCACTTCACGTAGATTATCACCGATAGTATCCATAGTTTCGGCGTAATAAATTGCAATACCTGACTGTATATATACATACGTCACCATACGCTCGAAGATGTGGTTCAAAGGAAGAAAACTTAATGCCCTACCTCCTTTTTCAGCAAAACAAAATTCAGGCATAGAATCTTGTACATTGCTTACAATATTTTTATGGCTAAGCATTACGCCTTTGGGGTTTCCGGTTGTGCCTGATGTATAAATAATAGTCGCTAACGTTTCAGTTGTTATCCTGTCAGTTACCGATGGGTCAACATCCAATTTTTTATTTATCAGTTCCGTCCAATTATGCACACCCTCTATTTCTTCAAACGAAAAAACATGCTGTAAAGTGCTTACTTGTGGAAAGACCTCTTTAAATCGATCGTAAATCTCTTTATTGGCAATAAATATTTTTTTCACTCCGGCATCACTCAATACAAACGCTAGTTCGGTTGGACTGATAGTAGGGTATATTGGAGTTAACACAGCGCCCGTCATCTGTACAGCAATATCTGTCACCATCCATTCAGGACGGTTGAGTGAAATAATTGCTATTTTTTCCTGTTGCTCAGGAATAAGATTTGCATTATCAATACCTAATGACAACAAGCCTCCGCTTAGGTACCTGGCCATTTGCCAACTTTCACCTGAACTATAGGTGCGCCAGCTGCCATTTTCTTTGGCCCCAAATAATACATCATTGGGTTCAGCAGTTGCACGTTCAGCAACTATATCGAAAAGGCGTTGTATCATACTTATAAATTTAATTAAAATTGCGTACAGTAAGACAATACAGATACGATTTTACATATTTTTGAGACTCACCTTATAAGACCAGCCAATGCAATTATCGCTGAAACAACTTGTACCAATCCCGCTAAAGGAGAAGATATCAGGTAATATTTCTTCAGTATGGTTGCAAAACATCACATTTACCCAGGGAGATTATATTTTCATTAAAGCACCTTCCGGTACAGGTAAAACAACCTTGATCCATTTACTTTACGGATTACGAAATGATAAAGAGGGGCAGTTTATTTGGGCTGGCAAACAGGATAATAACATCGACAGCGAAGCCTGGGCAGAATTAAGAAGTAAAGAAGTGAGCATTGTATTCCAGGACATGCGCCTTTTCCCCGAACTTACGGCATGGGAAAACATTGAGATAAAAAGGGCTTTAACCAACACTGTTCCCAAAGAACAGACATTAGACTGGATGGGGGAACTGGGAATAGCAAATAAAAGAGATGCTCTCGCAAACACTTTATCGTATGGTGAGCAACAGCGCGTAGCAATTATCCGCGCATTATCGCAACCCTACAAATGGTTGCTTATGGACGAGCCATTCAGCCACCTCGACAATGTTAATATTCTTAAAGCGGCACAATTAATACTAAGAATATCAGAAGAAAATAATGCTGGGATTATTATGGTGGACCTGGAGGATAACAATCATTTTAACTACACTCTAAAACTTGAATTGTGACGACAGGACTTTTAAAAAAGCTACTGTTGCATAAAAGCAACAATTCAAGGCTATGGCTTTCATTAGTAGCCCTATGTATTGGCACCACCCTCCTGCTATTATCAGTATTACTTTGGTGGAACTTTAGAGAATTACTTACCGGTAAAATAAATAATGATAGCCTGGGCAGCACTTTTCTTACCATCGGTAAAAAAGTTACCGATGAAAATATGGGTAATGCTAATGCCACATTATTTACACCTGAAGAAATTGAAGCATTACGAAAGGTACCGGAGGTGCAAGACATAGGCGTACTTACAGCCAACCGTTTCCCAGTATATGCCGTTTTTAGCGAAAAGGTTGGTTTTGAAACAGAAATGTTTTTGGAGGCTGCTGAGGATAAGTTTATTGATATGAAGCCTGCAGACTGGAACTGGCAACCAGGTGATAGCCAAGTACCGGTAATTATTTCAACAGATTTCCTAAATCTTTACAACTATGGATTTGCATTAAGCCAGGGTTTGCCGCAACTGTCAGAGTCATCCATAAAATCCGTAGCATTTGAATTAAAAATAGGACGTGGGACAGCATCAGTTATATACATTGCTCATATAGCCGGATTTTCAGACAGGATAAGTTCGGTTCTGGTACCGAAATCATTTATACAATACGGCAACAATATCTTTTCTCCGGCAGGTAATGCTGCCCCTTCCAGATTAATAATAAAAGCTAAAGACCCATCAAATGATGCATTTATCAATTATTTAAAAAGAAAAAATTATACTACTAATAATGAATTGCTTAAATGGAACAAAATCAGATCGATAGTAGAGGTTGTGGCATCCGCCACAGGGGGATTAGCACTTGTAATTATGAGTATTAGCATTTTAGTATTAGTACTTTTCATTGAGCTAACAATTGCCAAAGCAGCATCTTCATTATCGCTACTACTTTCATTGGGCTATAGCCCTAACTATTTACGCCGATTTATGACAAAACAATTCCTTCCGCTATCGATTGGTAGTGTAGTAATTGCATTATTACTGACAATGGCCATCCAAATAATTATTGCAAAACAAATTACCCGCCTCGGCCTGACTTTACCAATATTTCCAGGCTGGCCGGTTTGGTGCGCTTTTGCCATAAGTATTCTACTCCTGACAATTACCGTTACAAAGGCCATCAGAAGCTCAATAAAGCAAAATTGACAGGCATATTATATTAAGTGTCTGAATATTCGTGATTGCAAAAACAAACTATTATTTTTAAAACATAAATATTATCCCGGCATGAAAAGATGGTTGTTTTTCGTATTGCCTTTTTGCACATTTTTTACAGCACAAGCTCAAAAAATTGACAATTATTCGCTGAGTAACGTAGATGCTTATGTAACGTCACTTGGCCCTATGAGAGGCGATTATCTGAAATTGATAGTTGATACACTTACCCACAGGCTAAATGACCCTAAAATTGTTATAGCACGTGCCTTATATGCCTGGGAAGCAAAAAATGTTGATTACAATACCGAAGGAGCACATCATCCTAAACAAAATAACACTACCGCCTCAGCAGCCTTAAATACCAGAATAACCACACACGAAGGTTATGCCAATCTCTTCAAAACTATGTGCGATATGGCACAGATCAACTGTGTGATAATAAAAGGCCTCGCTAAATTCAGCCCCACAGATATTGGCGAATTGGGTAAATGGAATGACCATACATGGAATGCAGTAGAGATAAACGGTGTATGGTACCCTATTGATGTAACATGGGGCGCCGGCTATACAGATAGAAGATTTAAAGAATTTACCCGTTCATATACCGATGCATGGTTTATGCCCAATAAAGAGTTGTTTGCACTAAGCCATTATCCTAAAGATAAAAAATGGCAGCTGCTTGATACCCCTATTAATAAATCAAACTTCACTTTTGCACCTATTATAGGACCCGCAGCTATGAAAAATGAGATATACCCCGCTGAAGGTGTAAGAGGAAATATTAGAGGCAAATCAGACACAAGTAAGAAACTTGCATTTGAAGTGGAAGACCCATCACGAATTAAATCAGTAACTGTAGCAGTAAAAACAACAAAAAGAATACCTGCAAAGTACACCTTTGAAGACAACATGATGTATGTAGACATGCCAACACCTACATCAGGCAATTATAATATCAGCCTATTTGTAAATGATACACTAGCCTATATATACACGGCATCTGTAACAAAATCGAAACCCAAACCTAAGCCAAAGGTTGTGGATACAGCTAAAATAGCACGTGAAAAACAAAAAAAGGAAGACGCATTAGCAAAAGAAAAACAGAAAAAGGAAGAAGCTATTGCTAAAGCAAAACAAAAAAAACAAGCAGAATTAGATAAAAAACAAGAGGCAGCAGATAAAGCCAAACAGAAAAAAGAGGAAGAAGCAGCAAGGGCACAGGAAAAAAAAGAAGCCGATGCACGAAAAAAGCAAGAGGCAAAAGAAAAGGAAGAAGCTAAGAAATCATCTAAAAAATCTTAATAATCAAAGGCCCTGTATCGGGGCTTTTTTCATGCTATAAAACTAATGTATATTCGGCGTATGGAATCAACACAATTAGGTATAGGCTCAAGAGTAGAGCATCCGCATTTTGGTAAAGGAGTGGTTGTGGAAACCACAAGTGAAACTTATACCATTTGGTTCAAATCTCAGAATACAGCTAAAAGTATTAATAAAGATTTTGACCTACGGGTGATACAAGCTGTTGATGCACCTGCAGAAAGTAGCAATATTTCTATTGCAGATATAGAAGAAGCATTAGACAATATACTTGAACGTCGCCTGCACGAAATGCAAATAGTGCCTATGGGTACAAGATGGAACAATGGTACTTTAATATTAAAGCCCGGGGATGATTCACTGCAACCAAAAGAATTGCCGATAGAAACATTCTTCCATAAAATAGTAATGGTGCGTGACAGGCTCAGGCTTATTGAGCAAAAAGTAAACGCCAATAAAGTACTGACTGATGAAGAAAAGATAGATATACAGCAATATATAACAGCGGTGTATGGCTCATTGACCACATTTAACGTTCTTTTTAAAGAAACGCACCATCAATTTAAAGGAATGGGCGGAAAAGAATAGAACCTTGCACAGTTTTTGTTTACAAAACTAAAAGCACTTTATGAAAGCACTACAACTGTCGCTAATAGCATTATTTATAGCAAGCGGCGTACAAGCACAACAATTAATCATTGATAAGAAACCGGCGAAGTACATCAGGGTTTCTGGGCATGCAGAAAAATTTTATGAGCCCGATTATGTGGATGTACAAATAAACCTTGAAGAGAAAGAAAAGGTAAACACAGATAATTCAGTTGCAGAAAAGGAACGCGCCCTGCTCGATTTCATGAAGGCTAACAATATACCTGCTGAGAAGCTACGCGTGCAACGCTTGAACACAGGAGAAGCTTATGCTATATTTGGCTCTAAATATTATATCAGGAAGAATTACACGTTGAGGATTGATGACCTAAGCAGGTATGAAACAATTATACTTGGCCTGGTAGGCAAAGGTTTTAAGAATCTGTATGTATCGGACATTAATGTAAACAACAAGGATAAGAAGAATGATGAGGTAACTGCCGATGCTGTAAAGAATGGCATTAGTAAGGCCAATATTATTGCAGGTGCAGCCGGTATAAAAGCGGTAAAACTTGTTTCTGTTGATGAGACAGGTAACAGCAATCCTATGCCAATTATGTATAAACGTATGGCTATGTCATCGGAAATGGCTGATGCAAATAACATTGCATTAGATAAATTGAGCCTGCAAAAAGACCTGGAAATGGTTTTTGAAATAGAGTAAAAGCTATTAAAAACTCCTAATGAAAAAGAAGGCCTTAAAGGCCTTCTTTTTCATTCATCCATTTCTTTCTGCCTTCGCCGGCAAATACATGTCGCTCGCTATGATAAGAAGAGCGTACCAATGGGCCACTTTCTACATAGTCAAGCCCCATTTTATACCCTTCTTCGCGATAAAAAGCAAATTCATCGGGGTGTACGAAACGTACAACAGGTAAATGCTTTTGTGTAGGTTGTAAATATTGGCCAATGGTTACTACATCGCAACCATTATCTGCCAGATCTTGTAATGTTTGTAATACTTCCTCCTTTTGTTCGCCCAGGCCAAGCATTATGCCGCTCTTGGTGCGCATACCACCATCTTTCAATCTCCTGATCACTTCCATACTGCGGTGATACTTGGCTTGTATTCTCACTTTACGTGTCATACGTTCAACAGTCTCAATATTGTGACTGACAACTTCTGGTGCAACTTCTATAATACGTTGCAGGTTTTCCCATTGACCCCTAAAATCAGGTATCAAAGTTTCCAGTGTGGTTTCAGGATTTAAAGCACGAACTGCCTTAATTGTATTTGCCCATATTATAGAACCACCATCTTTCAGTTCATCCCTATCAACAGAAGTAAGTACGGCGTGTTTTACCTTCATAAGGTGTATAGCCTCTGCAACACGCTGGGGCTCATCCCAATCAACAGGTTCAGGGCGACCAGTAGCAACAGCACAAAAACCACATGAACGGGTACATATATTACCTAATATCATGAAGGTTGCCGTACCCTCGCCCCAGCATTCACCCATATTAGGGCAATTGCCGCTTTCGCAAATAGTATGTAGCTTATGTGTATCTACCAGACTGCGCACATGCTTGTAACCCTCACCCGTAGGCAGTTTTACACGCAGCCAATTGGGCTTTTTAACCCTGGTCTCGGTAGTATCTATAACGTTTATAACGGGTAATTCTTGCATAAAAGACATTGCAAGTTACGTAGCTCACCAGCGTCCACCAAATTGCAGTGATACGTAAACATCTATAAAATATGGCTTGGCATCCTGGTAAGCCATCAATTCAATTTTTTTCGTATAATATTCCGCATTAATACCTGTTTCCAGCGCTATTTTGCTCTTCTTGGTAGCAGCAAAATCGAAATGCAAAGCAGTTTTTGCATGAAAACCCGGAATTATTTGTGTTTCGTTCAGTCCTTTGGTAAAGCCGGAACTGCCGATTATATATTGCCCGAGAAACCTTCGCTCGGTTTCCTCTGAATACTTAATAGACTCGATAGTGCCATTATCCTGATTATATGTTTCTAGGTAGTAAGGTTTTTGCAAGCCAAGTGACAAACCACCCAGATATACCCAGTGTACGGAAACTGTTTTAGTTTCAGGTTTACCAGCTATCATTTTTCGCATACCATACCCTAGCTTAAACGCATAAAAATTATTGGTTTTGCCATAAATAAAAGGCTTTGTATCCCTGTTATCGAGGCCGTTCAAATTATTATTACGCTTGATTTCTTTGGGATTTTTTTTCTCACTAAGTTCTATCTGCAATACTTTAGTATTGTAAAAATAGTCTCTAAGCTTCTCGTCGCTTTTCACCCAGCCTTTATCTACAAATACCCCCCAACCATTTGTCGCCAATCTGAAACCACCGCTCAATTCAGCACGAATAGGTTTGGGCTTCTTTTGTTTGGTGGTTGTTACCAACATTGTAGTTGGTTTTTCGCCTGGCAACAACTTATTATCAATTTGAGCAAAAACCTTATCGATGCTCAAACCTGAACAAAGAGAAAATATGATAATAAATGATGCTACACCGGATACTGATCTCATATTCTTATTATGGTACCTACACTTACAAAAAACATGTACCAAACTTATATTAAGGTACGAATTTCTTTGCTGGTAAGATCACAGCTTTGTAAATTTAACTCAAATTAGCTCAAATTGACATCGAAGATAGTTTACAAGGGAGATCTGCGCACCGAAGCTACACATCTTAAATCCGGAACGGTAATAGAAACCGACGCCCCAACCGATAACCAGGGAAAAGGCGAACGTTTTTCTCCGTCTGATTTGGTTACGACTGCCCTTGGTTCGTGTATGATGACTATTATGGGTATTGCTGCCAGAACACATAGCATGAATATCGATGGCACAACATGCGATATAGAAAAGATAATGGCAACAAACCCAAGACGCATTGGTGAAATAAAAGCAACATTAACGCTGCCAAAGTCTCAAAATTATTCGGATAAAGAAAAGAAAATATTGGAACACGCAGCCTTAACCTGCCCTGTATTCGAAAGCCTGCATCCTGATTGTAAAAAGACTGTTGCGTTTATTTGGCCTTAAGGATATTCAAACCAATAGCGCATTGTAAACACTTCTTCGGCAGGCAGTAACTGTTATATAGTTGTATTTGTGCCTGTGATTCGCTTGCATTCCGTGCCTGCCAATTATAACCAGCCCACTCATCGACAACATGATTATTTTCTGGTTTCACAATATCTAAAAGTTGCAACGCACGTTCCTGCATATTACTATCTCCAATTCTTTGCGCATACAAAAACTGAATAGGTGCCACTGTATTTATTATAATATTGTCAACAGATGATTTGCCTAGTTTCTTAGGAGACATCTCTTCTGCCAATTCATCAAAGGTGTAATGTGCATGCCAATACTCGCTTGCTTCAGCTTGTAACAGGGGGCTAATCTGTTTAATATCATTACACTCAATCAGTTGAGAAAAGAGATGTAATGATCTTGTTATTAAATCTGCGAACTGGGCTATGCGTATGGTTGGGAAATTAGCCGGTCGTAATCTCAAAAACTTCCAAAGATGAGCAGGTAGCGGTTGCAGTTTATATTTTGATTGTAGGTACTGATACTCTGTTTTTAACTTGTTGGGATACTCATCAATAAAATCTTTGTCCAGCATACCACTTTGCCCAAACAACAATGCTTCAATCTGTAGTTTATTATCTTTATGCTTGGCAAGAATATTTAGTGGTAATGATTTGGCCAATTGCAAAAATGGCTCAGCATTTATCTTAAAACCGAAGTTTGCAGCCATTCGACAATAAAGCAGGTTACGCCAATCTTCTACAGATTCATCTAGCAATTCTTTCCAGCTAAGAAGCTTTTCTTCCCAACGCTCTGCAAGCAACCTACTCAACCAGGCTTCTTTAGTTATATCTTTTACATTGTGCAATTGAGATGCGCATGGAATACTACCAGGTATCTTACTAAGACTTTCATATTGTTTAAGTACTGAAGCGGAAATATGATTATTAAGTACTAATAATGGTAAAGATGGGAAGTGCTCATTAAGATCATCTTCGTAAACTACATGAAGTATAAGATTATCATATGCAGCATCATTACTATGACCATGTTTCTCCCAATCACTAGCATATACATGTAACTCTATATTACCTGCAAGAATTGTATTGCCTACTCTTATGCGTGCATCTAAAAAATCAGGACCAGCATTCTTATTTAAAGTACCCGGGTGAATAATTGTTATGGCCTCCCCATCAACTGTAATTAGTTGTGCAGCGTTATACAAACTATGCTGCCAGATAAATTGTAATAATTGTTCTTGCAAGAATTTATTATTTGCAAACTAATTTACAAATAAGCCGCCATTTGCTGTTGGTATTCTTTAGCGGCCGCACCGGCCTGTTCTGCAAAATCAGGACCACTACCTACATATATAATACCTCTTGAAACATTGATCAGTACTCCACCATCTTTATTCATAGTGTTTTCGCATACAGTAGCCACATCGCCACCTTGTGCACCTACACCGGGTATCAGGAAGAAATGGTCGGGCAGCATTTGCCTTACATGTTGCAATTGTTCTTTACGGGTAGCTCCTATTACAAACATGGTATTATCTATACTACCCCATTGCGCTACAGTTTTTAATACTTTCTCATACAGTAGCTCATCTCCACTCTGCTGCAACTGAAAATCTGCACTACCCGCATTCGAAGTAAGTCCCAATACAATAGCCCAATTCCCTTCAAATTGCATAAACGGTTTTACACTATCGGCGCCCATATATGGGGCAACAGTAACACTATCAAAAGTATAGGTACTAAAAAATGTTTTAGCGTATTGATCGGCGGTATTGCCTATATCACCACGCTTAGCATCAGCTATGGTGAAAATATCTTTCGGAATATAATCCAATGTTTTACCAAGACTTATCCACCCTTTTGCACCTTGCGCTTCATAAAAAGCTGTATTGATCTTGTAGGCTACCGTATAATCTTTAGTAGCATCAATTATTGCCTTGTTGAAAGCAAACATCGGGTCTTCTTCCGAAAACAAGTGTTTGGGTATCTTTTCAATGTCAGTATCTAACCCTACACATAGAACCGATTTCTTTTCACGTATTATTTGTACAAGCTCGCTACGCTTCATAGTATGTCATTTTCTTGAGGCTCACAAAGGTAATAGATTACTTGTACTTGCCTATTTTGTCGTCAATAGACATATCTTTTGTTTTGCTGGTATGTAGTTTCATATTTATCAATAAAGAATCGGCACCTGCTTCAAAACATACAATTTGTATTTCATCTAACAAGTTCATTATCTGCCGATAAGGCCCTTCAATTACCGTTTCGAACGGACAAACAACATAGTGCATTCCCGATTTACCAATTAGTTCTATTACTTTATCAATGATAGAATAAGCATCTTCCGTGCTTTTTTGTAGTGGCAATACCTGTATAGCCAGATTTACATTATGCTGCATATAAAATATTAAGGCTGCAATTTACCTCCTATTAGTAAAATCAGATGGCCTATAAAGAATATCTTTTTTTATAAACATTATATGCCCTTATTTTTGGCACTCATTTAAAAACCAAACTTATGAAACGCAGCTTATACACTCTTGCATTCATTGCATTAGCATGTACTTCAGCTTTCGCTCAAGATCTTAAATTGCCGGCACTAAGCCCTAATGCTAAGATTTCTCAGGATTTTTCTACCTCATCTATTGAAATAGCGTACAGCCGCCCTTCAATGCGTGGCCGTAAAATATTTGGAGATCTTGTACCTTATAATGCTGTATGGCGTACCGGCGCCAACTCGGCAACCAAGATAAAACTTGGTGAAGATGTAACTATGGGTGGCCAGGTAATAAAAGCAGGCGAATATGCTCTGTACACAATACCAAACACTGCTGAATGGGAAATAATCCTTAACAAAGGTGTGGGTAACTGGGGTAATGCGGGATATGCTACCAGCGACGATGTAGCGCGTTTTAAAGTAAAATCTTCAAAGCTATCTACGCAGGTCAGCACATTCACACTAAACATTGCTGACATTACAGCAACTACTTGTAATCTTGAATTGAAGTGGGAAAACACCAAGGTTGTTATTCCAATAAAAGCCAATAATGAAGAGCGCCTGGCAACATCAATCGATAAGGCTATAAACAACCCTACAATACCTTATTACCAGGTGGCTAGTTACTATTTTGAAAATGGTCAGAATACACAAAAGGCCTACGAGTATGTAAACAAAGCTGTAGAGCAAAATCCTAAAGCATTTTACATGTGGTATCTTAAAGCGAGGATCGCTGAAAAACTGGGCAAAAAAGATGAGGCAATAGCCGCTGCAGAAAAATCAATTGAGGCAGCAAAAGGCTCTGCGTTTGAAGCAGATTATATTCGCAACAACCAGGCTATCATCAACAAAGCAAAAAAAATGTAATTTCCCATTAGCAAATTTTATACCCACAGTACATTAACTGTGGGTTTATTTTTTAATACAGTTTATGAAAAAATTACTGCTAATAACAGCATTCATTCTTACAGGTTCTTCTATATATGCACAGCAAGTGCGCCCGGCATCATCTGCTAAAATATACCACGAGATATCGCAGCTGAGGCACCTGACCAATGTATTATACTTTGCAGCCCACCCCGACGATGAGAATACCCGCCTGCTGGCATACCTTGTTAATGATAAACATCTGCGCACAGCATACTTATCGCTAACACGTGGTGATGGTGGTCAGAACATTTTAGGTAGCGAGCAAGGTGCTGCATTAGGTTTGATACGTACTCATGAACTATTAGAAGCCCGTAAGCTGGATGGAGCAGAACAGTTTTTCACACGTGCTATAGACTTTGGTTTCTCAAAGAACTATACCGAAACATTTAAACATTGGGACGATAACTTGCTAACTGCTGATGCAGTTTGGGTGATACGCAAATACAGACCCGATGTTATTATATGCCGTTTCCCGCCAAACGAAATGGCAGGCCATGGCCAACATGCGGCATCCGCTATCATTGCAGAAAAAGCATTTAAAGCTGCGGGCGATGCAAACAAATATCCTGAGCAATTAAGTACATACCCTACCTGGCAGCCAAAAAGAATACTACTAAATACTTACAAATTTGGTGACCGCAACACAACATCCGAAGACCAGTTTAAACTGCCTGTTGGTCAGTACGAACCGTTACTTGGTATGGGGGTGGGCGAACTGGCAGGTATCAGCCGTAGCGTACACAAAAGCCAGGGTGCAGGTACACCAAGCACACCGGGTATACAAACTGAATACTTTAAAATAGTAGGTGGCGACGAACCTAAAAACTCGTTGTTTGATGGTGTAGACATTACATGGGATCGTGTTGGCAGAAAAGAAATTGGCAATGAGATAAAACAAATTTTAAAGGCTTACGATTTTAAACATCCTGAAGAGAGCTTACCGGCGCTGCTATCTTTACGCAAAGAAATAGCAACAGTAAAAGATGATTACTGGCGCACAGAAAAACTGGAAGAGCTTGACAATGTTATTCTGCATTGTGCAGGTATTATGGCTGAATTGTATACACAACAGCAAGAAAGTATAGCAGGAAATACATTGCCATTTACACTAAAAATAGTTGCACGCTCAGAAGCACCAGTTACTATTACCCATATTAACTGGTTAACTAAAGACAGCACAACAAATATTAAGTTGAAAAACGATTCTTTATTGACATTGCAAAGCACTATTACCATACCTGCCAACATTCAGCCTACAGAGCCTTACTGGTTAAAGAATGCGGCACAAGATGCGGGACACTATACCATATCGCAAAAGGAATATAAAGGGTATCCCGAAGCACCTAACGATCTTAACATAGTTGTTCAACTAAATATTGATGGCACTATTATACCCTTATCCGTGCCGCTATCCTATAAAAAACTTGATCCGACTCACGGAGATGTAGTTGAAGCTTTAAGAATTGTACCCGACGTTACACTTTCCTTTACATCAAACCTGATATTGCCCAATACTGACGGATCATTAAACACATCGGTACACATACATAGTTTCAAAGACCTGCCCAATACTACATTATCTATAACAGGTAACAAAATTGCTAAACCAATAAGTAACATCAACCTGAGAAAAGACCAGGATACATTGATCAATATAAGGTTTGCAGCTGCTGAAATAAAAAATACAGTAAATGATTTTGAACTATCTGCATCACTTGATGCAAATGGCAATATATATACTAAAACACAGCACCTGATACAATATGAACATATACCTACACTTCAATACTTTACACCTGCCAAAGCTAAAGTATTGCACAACAACTGGAAGGTAACAGCCAAACGAATAGGGTTTATTGAAGGTGCTGGGGATTACACAGTGAGTTTACTCCGCCTGGCAGGATTACAGGTAGACATACTAAAAGACGCCGACATAAATATTGAAAAACTAAAAAAATACGATGCAGTGGTAACCGGCATCCGCGCTATCAATACTGAAAAGAAAATGGAATACTGGATGCCTACACTTCTTAAATACGCAAAAAATGGAGGCACCTTGATAGTGCAATACAATACGCTGCAGGATATGGCTACAAAAAACATTGGCCCTTACCCCATTACATTATCCAGTATGCGGGTTACGGAAGAGGATGCTAAGGTTACATTTACAAACCCTTCACATAGATTACTGAATTACCCCAATAAAATAAGTGAAACCGATTTCGAAAACTGGGTACAAGAACGAGGATTATATTTTGCAGGCAAATGGGACGACCAATATGAGACATTATATAAAATGCATGATACAGGTGAAGACCCGCTTAGTAGTGCAACATTGTATACGCCATACGGAAAAGGACATTACATATATACTTCATTATCGTTCTTCAGACAATTACCTGCGGGTAATGAAGGAGCCATTCGCTTATTAATGAATATGCTATCGGTAGGTAAATAAGGTATGAGTAAATTGAAAAAAAATAGCTGGACTGGCTGGTATATAGTTGTACTACTTGCATTAGCAGTACAAATAATACTATACTACTGGTTTACACAATATTGGTCATGAGTACAGCCGATTGGCTCATATTACTACTTACCCTGGGAGGTATCATTGCTTACGGCGTATACAAAGGTCGTGGACAAACGGGTTCAGACAGTTACATACTGGCCAATAAAAATATGCCCTGGTATGTAGTGCTGCTTGGCATTATGGCTACACAAGCCAGTGCAATAACATTCCTTTCGGCACCGGGGCAAGCTTATACCGATGGCATGCGTTTCGTGCAATACTATTTTGGCCTACCTATAGCCATGGTAGTTATTAGTGTTACATTCATCCCAATATTCCAGAAACTAAATGTATATACAGCTTATGAATATCTGGAGCGACGCTTCGATCGTAATACCCGTTTACTAACATCAGTACTGTTTCTCATCTCACGTGGTTTATCAACTGGTATAAGCATATATGCGCCTTCTATTATCCTTTCTTCAATAATGGGCTGGAACATATATTTAACCAACATTGTTACCGGGGGGCTGCTTATTATATACACATATTCAGGCGGGGCAAAATCCATAGCACATACACAGAAGTTACAGTTTCTTATTATTTTATCTTCTATGGCTGTAGCCGGGTATTTAGTTGTGCAACGCTTGCCCGAAGGTATTGGGTTTAGTGATGCGCTGTATATTGCAGGTAAATCAGGAAAACTAAATGTCATTACCACCAACTTTAGCTGGCAAGACAAATACAATATCTGGAGTGGTATAATTGGTGGTTTCTTCCTTGCATTATCATACTTTGGTACCGATCAAAGCCAGGTAGGGCGCTATATATCAGGTAAAGACCTGAAGCAAAGCCGCTTAGGTTTACTACTGAATGGGCTTGTTAAAATACCAATGCAGTTTTCTATACTATTGATTGGTGCGTTACTTTTTGCTTTATACACCTTCCAGGCATCTCCAGTGTTTTTTAATGAACGCGTTTTTAATGAAACACGTGTTGCAAACCCTAAACGAATAAACCCTATTGAAAAAGAATACAACATACTTCAACAGCAATACCGACAACAAGCGTTAACGGTTATCGAGAATAAGAATGCAGACAATAAGAGATTAACTGAAACGGCTATCAATAACTTAAAAGAAACACAAGCATTGCTGGAAAGTACGAGAGAAAAAGCGCGGACAGCAATTGTTGAAACCAATAGTCATGCAGATGCAAATGATACTAACTATATCTTCTTGTACTTTGTAACCCACTCTTTACCTAAAGGCCTTATAGGCTTGCTATTCGCAGTAATTTTTTTAGCATCGTGGGGGTCTATATCGGCAGCCTTAAACTCGTTGGCATCTTCTTCACTTATGGATGTACAATTGCTGCATCGAAAAAAGATCGTGACCCAGGAAAAACAATTACTGCTGGGACGCCTGCACACACTTGGCTGGGGCATATTCTGCATTGCAGTAGCAATGTTCGCTACGCAAATGGGCTCATTGATCGAAGCGGTAAATATCTTAGGCTCCCTTTTTTATGGTACGATTCTGGGTATATTTCTTGTTGCTTTTTATTGCAAAAAAGTTAGTGGCAAGCCCGTATTAATAGCTGCCACAATAACAGAAATCAGTGTAGTTGTCATCTATTGTCTCCATATAGTTTCTTTCCTCTGGCTAAACGTGATAGGCACTATCCTTGTTTTATTACTTTCTTTATTGATCAATATTTTTAAGAAGCAGAAATATAAATTTTACACTTCTATTACACTGATTAACAATAAGCAATAATTTATTCACCAAAAATAAAAACCCTAGTTTTGTGTTAGTAAAAGTGTGAGATTGTAAATATTGTATGCAAGTAAAGCCAGCCAAGTTTGAGAAATTATATTTGTTACTGTTATTAGTATGCTTGCATCATATTGCTGTAGCACAACTTATCGGCGGTAATGTTTTCATCAAGGGTAATTATGTAGAAATTGGCGTAGCTCCAAACGGCGCTTTTGGCACTACTTTAGATGCTCCTACCGGCTATCATGCAAGGCCGTATTACTACCCATACTCCATATTCGATACAGGATCGAGCACATTTACAACAAGGGCTTTTTCTTTAGGTTTTGTTGCCGACTATGGCAAAGATGGCTGGACCGTAGGTAGCCCGGCTTATTACGGAGACTATTTTGTGCCGGGCCTGCCCCAGGAAGGTTTTTCAATACAGGCAAATGGCGCCATATCTAATGCATGGACCCGTGATTACATCAACAATCACGCTACAGGCTTCAGTGGTACGCTTTATGGTTCAAATACCAACTATACATATACAAGCGGTGTAAAGCAGGGTATATGGATGGGAACAATGGGCAATCTATCTGTTAAGCAAACCACGAGACTCAATGACACTGACCTATTCTTTACTGTGAGTGTTGTATTGAAGAATACTGGTAGTTCTACCATCAATAATGTTTATTATGTACGAACAGTTGATGCTGATAATGATTGGGCTATAAGTAATGGTGCTGCCTCTGGCTCAACCATCAATAAAATTAAATATCAACTTCCTAATACCTCCGATAGGGTTTTGGTTACTTCAACAGGTACAATATATACCAACGCATATTTAGGCCTTGGTACTAAAGATTGCAGGGCAAAAGTTTTTTATTTGGATAACGGCCAAGTAGCTCCTCCTTCTACAATCACACTTCAGGATTTATATAACGGTACGCCAACTTCAATTGTGCATCAGTCTGGCGCAGATACTGCAGATCAAGGAATTGGGATTGTTTTTGATCTTGGGAATATTGCATCAGGCGATAGTGTAACTTTTGCTTATGCTTATATTTTAAAAGAGGCTGATCTCGATGTAGCAATCAATCAAACACAACCTCAGCTTGCTCACGATGGGAAGAATTATTCTTCAGGCGACACTATAAAAATGTGCCAAAATAACGGGGGCGCCGCAGTAGATATTATCAATGGCGACTTTTATAGTTGGTCTTGGTCACCGTCAACAGGTTTAAGCAACACAACGGGAACACACAATGTGATAACGTTAACCAGTTCCACACCTGTTACATACACCCTTACCGGCACAAGCAGTATGTCGTCACTATGCGCATCAAAAACACTTACCATCAGAATTGAACCTAACATCATCCCCACTCCAACCGTCGTTCCTGTTACTTATTGCCAGGGGCAAACAGCAATTCCACTTACGGCAACAGGTAGTAATATTTTATGGTACACAAGTGCTACAGGCGGCACCGGCGTATCATCTATAACACCATCAACAGCTGTGGCAGGCACATTTACCTATTATGCTACTCAAACTATTAGTGGCTGCGAAAGCAACAGAACACCGTTAGTAGTTACAGTGTATGCACCACCTGCCATAACAGAATCACCTGCAAACGATACTGCCTGTATTAATGGCATTTCATCTTTCTCAATCATAGCTACTGGCGGCAGCCTTACATACCAATGGCAGGAAGATAGCGGCACGGGCTTTACAAATATCTCAAACAACTCAACTTATAGCGGTGTAAACTCACCTTCACTTACAATAAATAATATCCCTGGCATATTTAATGGTTATCAATATAGATGTATAATAGGGGGCTTATGCGCAACCACTAATATAACTTCTGCTTCAGCGCGCTTAGAAGTTATTACCGCTCCTTCCATAATCACACAACCTGCAAACACCATTATATGTGTTGGCTTAAGTGATACTTTAAACATAGCAGCATCAGGCATTAAACTTGCTTATCAATGGCAATACAAAACACCAACAGGATTTATTGACCTTACGGATAACAGCATCTTTAGCGGTACAAATACAACATCATTAATAATTTCAGGCGCAACAATTGCTAATGCAGGGGAGTACCGTTGTATTGTAAGCAACGGATGTAACCCACCAGATACTTCAGATGCTGCTACTGTAACTATTTCTACTGCAGCAAACATCTGGAGGCAGCCTGGAGATCAATATCTTTGTGAAGGAGTCACATTAACCCTTGAAGTGCTGGCCTCAGGCCCTATTATTGCCTTTCAGTGGCAAATAAATGATGGTACGGGGTGGGTGAATTTAATTGATAGAGGGGTTTACACAGGCACTAAGTCTAACCTGCTTCGCATTAGTTCCGTAAATGGTTCACTTGATAGTACGAAGCTGCGTTGCGTTGTTATTGGCGAATGCATTACAGTATATAGCAACGAAATCAACATCTGGCTTTATCAACAGCCAAAGATCACAGCACAACCAGTTGACGTATTAGTTAACAATAATGACCCTGCGGTTTTTGAAGTAGGCTCTTCCGGTGTAGGTGTTAAATACCGGTGGCAGGCTAGTTTCACAGGCAGTACTTTTGTCTTTATCAATGACAATGGCGTATATAGCGGCACAAAAACGCCAAGGCTAACTATAAACCACGCATCATACTCCCAAAATGGAACTTATTTCCGTTGCTTGCTGGAAGAAGTGGGCAATTGTAATTATAGCGATACAACAAGCGATACAGCAAGACTTTGGGTGCATGCACCTACATCAATAGGTGCCGTAAATTCTTTGCATTCCATCATTGTTTATCCTAACCCGGTAGAGAATGGGCAACTATACATACAGGCTAATATTCCCAACAATATGACACTGAACGCCACCATAATTAATAGCGTTGGGCAGAAAATCATTCAGCAAAGTATCAGCTTTACCAATAGTGCTTCTGCTATCAATGTCTCATCACTTACTCCCGGGATATACGTAATACAGCTTTATAGTAAAGAACTCAATATTCAGGAAAATAAAACAATAACTATTAAACAATAACGGTTATAACTGTAAATAAAACGGTTTTAATAACGCAATAAATTCATCTGAGTATTTTCCCTGCTCCTTGTAAATACATATTTCGTGTATATCGTTTGATTCATTTTGCCGGCTACAGATACTCATTATTCTATTGATAGGCTTATGTGGTAAAGGCCGAACTCTAAGCTCTGTATTTACATACCATCCAAATCTTTTCAATAATTCCTGCCAAACTTTATGCTCTGCCGCAGGTAGTAAAATTGTAGCGTATCCGTTTTCCGTTAAATACATTTCCATTGCCTTAATAATATCAGAATACTCGAGTTCGCGTGTATGTCTTGCAATATTTCTATCATTATCTGAACCGAGAAGGCTATTTTGGAAAAATGGCGGATTGCATATGATCATGTCATATTTATGTTCTTCTACAAACTCTTTTATATCTGCGTGGATCACCCTTAATCTATTACTCCAGGGCGATGCTGTAAAATTAGTATTTGCTTGTTGCGATGCATTCAAGTTCAACTCAATTGCATCGATATAAATATCCTTGTTTTTTTGCGCAAGCATTAATGATAATAAACCTGTACCCCCACCTATATCTAAAACAGTTTTAACATACTTCGCTACAGGGACCCACGCACCAAACAAACAAGCATCAGTCGATACTTTCATGGCGCAATTGTCCTGATCAATTCTAAACTGTTTAAACTGAAAATAATTATTCATTACCAGGTAGCTCGTGCTGTCGGGCTTATGCTTAAATCAGCAAACTCTCCTTTCAGATATTTATAATACCCCGTTATACCAATCATGGCCGCATTATCAGTACAATATTCAAATTTGGGTATATACACTTGCCAGCCATATTGATTGCCTGCTTCTACCAACGCCTGTCTTAAGCCACTATTTGCAGATACACCACCAGCTATACCTATATGCTTAACACCAAGTTCATTGGCTGCTTTTATCAATTTCTTCATTAGCATACCAATAATAGTATGTTGTACTGAAGCACAAATGTCATTGAGATTATTTGCTATGAAATCTGCATCAATTTTCTTCTGTGCCTGTAAAAAATATAAAACAGCCGTTTTTATTCCACTAAAACTAAAATCGTAATCTTTCATCGCTGCCATAGGAAATGAATATTTACCGGCATCACCTTCTTTAGCAAGTTTATCAACTAGGGGGCCGCCCGGATAAGGTAATCCCAGCATTTTAGCCACTTTATCAAATGCTTCTCCCGCTGCATCATCTATTGTTTCGCCTAACACCTCCATATCAAGATGGCTTTTACATAATACTATTTGTGTGTGACCACCAGACACAGTCAAGCATAAAAAAGGAAATTCAGGTTTAGGTTCTTCAATAAAATGAGCAAGCACGTGCGCCTGCATGTGGTGCACTGCTATTAGCGGCACACCCAATGCCTGTGCATAAGTTTTAGCAAAGCACGCGCCAACCAATAACGAACCTATTAGGCCGGGCGCTTGTGTAAATGCTACGGCATCAATATCACCTTTATCCACATCTGCTTGTTTTAGAGCTACATCTACCACAGGTATTATATTCTGCATGTGTGCACGCGAAGCCAATTCCGGAACTACACCACCGTATTGTTCATGTACTTTTTGCGTAGCTATAAGATTGCTCAGCACTATCCCATCTTGTATTACAGCAGCACTTGTTTCATCGCATGATGATTCAATAGCCAATATATTATGTACACTTTTCATGTAAGTTTGCAAAAATCGGTATTACTCCACACAAAACAAAAAAAGAGCACACGTAGCTCCTAAAATCAAAAATCCCCAAAGCTTCTGTCCGACAGTGTTTGGGGAAATTCTCATGCAATTGCTTGCAGTAATAATATATCAATTTCTATGCCATTTGACCTTAATTTGCTTCATCATCTCCGTTATTAACATTTTCTTCATTATATTCTATTATATCCTCGTCCTTCTTGTCATTCCATTCCACAATAAAGTTGTTACGGCCTGTTCCTATTAATATAGTAAAATACTTTTGCTGTACTAACTCAAGCATAGCAAGAAAAGTAAATATGGCATGTATTCTGTCTTCACAAATCATAAACATGCTTTCAAAAGCTACACGGGTTTGGTTTTGCATGTAATCCAATAAAAATGTACGCTGGCTTTCCATGCTGTAGTTATATTTCACTACTACGTGTTGTGGCTTATTCGTTCTTTCCTGGTACTTCTTCATCACCTTCTCGAACGATTGCATCAACTTATACATAGTGATGGTCTGTATCTCTGTACCTTCAGAATATTCCTCACTTAGTGCATCCAGTTCTTTCTTTATGTTACCTCTTTTCTGCTGCAGCAGACGTTCTGCTTCCATAATCGACATCTGTTCCGATGCTTCTTTGAAGCGCTTGTACTCAAGTATTTTATCAACTAATTCCTGCCGGGGGTCTATTTCATTACCTTGCGCATCTACCTCTCGTCTTGGCAACAGCATTTTTGCTTTAATGCGCATCAGTGTCGATATGAATAGAATAAACTCACTGGCAAGTTCAATATTCAGCGACTCTAACTCGTGTATGTAGGTAAGAAAATCTTTTGTAAGGTTATTTATTGGTATGTTATAAATATCCAGCTCATCGCGTTCTATAAAGAACAACAAAAGGTCGAAAGGGCCTTCAAACTGTGGTAATTTAATTTGATATGTTGACATTTATAATATCGAAATGTATCCTAGCCTGCTAAGGCAGATGCTCCAAAAATAAACTTTTACCTTGTAAAACTTTTTAAAACTTATACTGTACACCAAGGGTAAGGGTCTGCTTTAATTGTATCCAGCCAAGCCCTTCTCCAGGTTCATTTTTTGCAGTTTCTATCCCACTTTCATCTACATATACTTTTTCGTAGGGTATATCGTTATCATAGATGACTGTAGCTGACAATGCAAGATTGAAATATTTTGAAATGCTGAAGCTAAAGAGGTTGTCCCAAAGCACATCAATATTCCCGGGGTTATCTTTTTTTACAACTATACCCAGGCTATCTGTTCTGTCTTTTGCTAAATAGTTGCTATAAAGATCAATGCGTGTTTTATAAAGAAGCTTTTTACCAATATTTACCTGGTAGCGGCCCGAGAAATAGGCGCCAATTTCAAACCTTGACCGTTCACCGTATGGCACACCATAAGCTCCTTCCGGATTTCGTAAAGTATAATATCTGTCAACGAATGTAAACCTTGCTGCAGCCGGGGATAAAAATAACTGAAGATTTGAACCTTTGCGATATTCAACACCCGCAGCCAATATTAAATAGGCCGGTGAAAAAAACTTAGATGTACTAAACGAATCCCAGTTAGGTGCATTATAATCATACCCTTTTGTAAACTGAGATTTAAAATTCAAAAGCCCTGTCAGGTAAAAATTCTTCCCTGTGTCCAGGCGGTATCCGTATTTCGATGAAAAATCGATCCGGTCATCTGTTTTACGGGGCACGAAACTGTTTGAATACGCATAGAACAGGCTATAATTCATATCCAGGTTATTACTCCATATATGCCTGTGATACAAACGGGCTAAACTACCACTGAAAAATCCATTCGTGGTAAGAGAAGCAAGTTCGCCTCCGGCAGCCCAATTATGCAGAAACCCTTCATTGAAGCCAAGATTGGCAATACCGTTATACGTCCAGGCAACAGTATCCTTATTATCAGTTTGTAATAATTGTTTGAGGCTATCGGTTTTATGAAGCTGTGCATTTGCGGTAACAGCAGGCAAAATGGCGATCAATACAACGAAGCAAAATATTTTATATCTCATATCTTAACCTTTAGGTTTGTAATGTGATGCCTGTAAAAACTTTTGTTCTTCCACAGGCATTTGTAATAATTCAGGTAAAGTAGTTTTAGGGTATGCCTCCATATACGATTTAACTATTTGCAATCCTAACCAAGTGCCAATATTGCCAGGACTTTGATCCGGCATTCCCGCGCTTGACTGTGATTCAATAACATACCTCAATATTTTTTGCTGATTACGTTCATACAGAAAATTTTCTTTAATAAAGAAATTGTACACCATAGCTTCATTATCGTTACACCATTTTAGTTGCGCCTCTGTGTATCCTAATCTCAATGCTTCAGGTAGGAAAGGCAGCACTTTTCCAAGGAAATAAGCCTCTTTACCTTTTTGTATCATCATATTCAATAAGGTACGGTCATCATTAACAAAGGGATATGAATCTCTGTATATTGCTTTGAAAGCTGCAACGGGTATATAATCTTTTTGTAGTTGTACAGAAAGATACTTGGGTATATCAACTGCCTGGTAATAGGGATAATCTGGACCAAGAAACATATCAAGACAAATACCCAGCGAAGTATCGTATGTAAATGCGGCCCACTTGTTCAACCATGTTATCATATAAATGATATGCAGTTCTTTAAAATCGGGGAAGTAGTATTTCATGTACTGAAATCCCTTTATCAGCTTTTCATCTACATCTTTGGTATCCGGGTAGTGCTTCGCAACAGTATCAAACAAACCTCTGTAATCTTTATGTGTAAGAAAACTCCTGAGGCCCAAACTAATAGCGGGATTGTCATACGTATAATTCCCGTTTATCCCCATACCTATTAATGTATCAAGATAGAAATCGAGAAAGCCCGGATATTTATTTTTTACTCCTTTTATACCGGTAACTATATCGGCAGTGTCTATATTGGCTATATCCTGGTCAAGCCTTTGTTTATGTAGCTGCACCTTTATACCCGATACGTCCGGTCCATCATCGCTGCCATTACAACTATTTAAAAAAGCGGCAACGCAACAGCCCAGCAATAGTGCTACCATGTATTTTTTAAGTTTTCTTGCAGATAATTCCGTCAACATCAGGAAATGCTTTTATTTTTATGTCGACAAAAGTATAAAAAACATTCTCAGCTACTATGAAAAGGTACTTTCTACCCATCTTACTATCCATAACTGTATTCAGTGGTGCGGTTCATGCTCAACAATATGAATATGGGCCTGAAGTACCTATAACAAGAGGTAGCAATACCGAAATAAGAAAAGTACGCTTTGGCGTATTCTTTGCACCAAATGTATCATGGATGAAGCCTACAGCGAACAAGAGTGACGACAGGCTCTACTCTGTCAGTAGCGAAGGCAGCAAAATAGGCTACACCTGGGGCCTAATGATGGACTATTATTTTGCAGAAAACTATGGCATTGCTACTGGGTTTCAGTTAAATAGCACTGGGGGTAAAATATTGGCCGAACAAAATTTGCAGGTCACACAACCTACCGGTGCAGGTGTGGTACGGTCGGCTTACTTCGATTATCGTACTCAATTTCTTGAAATACCTTTTAATTTAAAATTACGTAGCGATGGTGTTGGCAATAGTGGCGTGCGGTTCTTTGGACAGATAGGGCTTTCTTTAGGTTTCAACATCAGCAAAAAAGCCAATTACGATGTAACCTTTACCGATACAAGCAGCGCCGGCACTATTGAACGTACCGTATCAGGCGAAAACGAAAAATTACAAGGTGGCCTGGCAATATCGCCTGTTATGCTAAGCATGAACATAGGCGCGGGTGTAGAGTATCCTATAACTGAAAAAATGAGCATATATGGCGGCATTTTCTTTAATAACGGGTTTGTGCCCGATGCTACCAACCCCCGAGAAATAAAAATGGACTATAAAGGCAAGTTCTCTGATGGTAATACACGCCTCAATAATATGGCATTTAGAATAGGGTTTTTCTTCTAAAACAAGCTTTTCACTTATATTACTGCGCCTGTACATAAATTTGTACAGGCGCAATTTTTATTAGCATCTACGCAATATAGATTTATGAAAATATTTTTATCGCAGCAGAATTATCATATAGGCAATTTTGAAGCAAACACAAATAAGATCATTTCCGCTATCAGGCAAGCAAAAGTTGAGGGGGGAGAACTAATTGTGTTTTCAGAGCTTGCCGTGTGCGGTTACCCTCCAAGAGACTTTTTGGAGTTTAATGACTTTATTGAGCAATGCTTACACTCTATCGATTTGATACGTCGGGAAGCTGATACGATTGGCGTAATTGTAGGTGCCCCATCGCGAAATCCTACAATAGAAGGTAAAGACCTGTTCAATAGCGCATACCTTTTATACAAACAAAAAATACAGGGCATTGCCCATAAAACACTGCTACCTACATACGATATATTTGATGAATACAGGTACTTCGAACCTGCATACGAATGGAACATCATGCATTTTAAAGGCAAAAAACTGGCAGTAACCATTTGCGAAGATATCTGGAATATAGCCGACAACCCACTATACAGGATATGTCCTATGGATGCTTTAGCACAACAGCAGCCGGATATCATGATAAATATTAGCGCATCGCCGTTCGACTATATACATGCCGAAAGCCGACTGAATATCGTGAAGGAAAACGTAGCCAAATATAAATTGCCTATGGTATACTGCAACACTGTCGGCTCACAAACTGAAATAGTCTTTGATGGCGGATCTTTGGTGATGAATGCTAACCAGGATGTAGTAAAAGAACTACCATACTTTATTGAAGACCTAACTTATGTTGAATTAAATAGCAACAATACTTTCCAGGACACTATAACAAAACCAGCTTCAGAAGCTCCGTACATCAAAGAATACTCATCAAAACTTAATCCTAAGCACAATATTGAATATATACACAAAGCACTACTAACTGGTATCAAAGACTACTTCAATAAGCTTGGCTTTAAGAAAGCTATTGTAGCTTCATCAGGAGGTATTGATAGCGCTTTGGTTCTGGCATTGGCAGTTGAAGCCTTGGGGACTGAAAATGTGCACGCATTACTAATGCCTTCACAATTCTCTACAGGCCATTCAGTAAGCGATGCAGAACAACTATCTAAAAATTTAGGCACTACTTACGATATAATTGCCATTAAAGATATTTTCAATTCTTTTGAACAAGCACTGGAACCGATTTTTAAAGACATGCCATTCAACGTCGCTGAAGAAAATTTACAGTCTCGCATACGCGGTACATTGGTAATGGCGCTTTCCAATAAATTTGGCTCTATACTGCTCAATACATCAAACAAAAGTGAGCTATCCACAGGCTATGGCACCTTATATGGCGATATGGCGGGTGGATTAGGTGTACTTGGTGATCTGTATAAAACGCAGGTGTATGCATTATCGGAATACATAAACAGGAATGGAGAAAAAATACCGGCTAATATCTTAACCAAAGCACCTTCTGCAGAGTTAAGGCCCGATCAAAAAGACAGTGATAGCCTGCCCGAATACGATATCCTTGACCCAATCCTCTATCAGTACATAGAAAGAAGACAAGGGCCAAAGGAGATTATAGCCCAAGGGTTTGATAGCGCATTAGTTAATCGCGTATTGAAAATGGTAAATACTAATGAATATAAGCGCAATCAGTTTTGCCCTATCATACGTGTATCGCCCAAAGCATTTGGTGTAGGACGCAGAGTACCTATTGTCGGCAAATATTTAACGTAGTGTGGCTACCAGACTATCTTCAATAATGTATTGGCTGATGTGCTACTTACACGTGTAAACCTGTTGGAAAAAAGAGTTGAACAAAAAAAAAAAATGACACAGCTAATAAAAAGTTGAAACCAAATATCACTTCACAGTAGCTAACCATGATACATTTATCCAAACATATTCTGGTATTTATTCTCACTATAGTTGTTACCCAACAGCTATATGCGCAAAATGCAGATCTAAATGTTTTTGGTTGCGGAACAAAAACACCAAGTAGTGAAGTATCGCGTATCTATTCCAATAGTCAAGCAATTGCGGCTATGAAACGCACCGCAATACAAGATACACTTCCTCTATCCATACATATAGTGGGCGAAGATAACGGGGATGGCTACATCAGTTTGGATAACCTGCTTAAAATGCTGTGTCGTCTTAATCCTCGTTATGAAGAAACAGGTATTAGCTTTTATATTAAATGGCCGGTTACTTATATAAATAATTCAAATTATTATACACATACGGCATCTGTCGGCTCGCAAATGATGCGTGAGAATAATGTACCTGAAGCTGTAAATGTATATTTCGTAAAAGATCCGGATGGAACTTGTGGGTATTATTTACCGTCCGGCCGTGCAGTAACTATAAAAAATCAGTGCGCAGGTACCAATTCTACAACGCTTACACATGAACTTGGCCACTTCCTGGGTTTGCCCCATACCTTCTATGGCTGGGAAGATGGAGACACACCTACGAACCCCGAAAAAGTAACACGCGGCACGGGAGCTAACTGCACCACAGCAGGAGATGGCTTTTGCGATACAGAAGCCGACTACTTAGCCGAACGGTGGACTTGCCCCTATAAAGGAACCAGAGTAGATGCAAATGGAGATCGCTATCATCCTGATAGTTCGCTTTATATGTCTTATGCTGCCGACAATTGCATGAAGCGATTCAGCGATATGCAAACTGCATGGATGAAAAATACCATAGAAAGTGATTATTCGGGGATGACTTTAAATGTAGCCCCTACTTACAAAGATTTCAAAGCACCTACTGTCTTATATCCCGCTGATAGTATTCATGAGAATTTAATGTATGCCATCTGGAATAAAGTAGAAGGTGCTGAAACATATTATGTAAGAGTACTGCAAAAAGCAAGCGGCACTATAATGATGGAGCGTATAACATCCGATACCATTTTACAACTCAGCTCTACTATGTTACAAAACAATAGTTATAACATACGAATCGCGGCAATGAATGGCATGAACGTATGTCGAAGCACTATGTTTTCAAAAGATTTTCCATACACAAATAATCCAACCGATCTTACACTTCAATCTTTTTCAGGCATCCCAGAAGGCATCCGTCTCTTCCCCAACCCGGCATCCCAAAACTTTAAAATATATCTTGACTTTATGCCGGTTGGCGATTACAAGATCAGTATGCGTAGTATAACGGGCCAATTAGTGCATCAATACAATTTTACACATACAGGAGTCAGTTCTACTATCAATATCAACACAAATGATGTTGTAAATGGCCTATACTTTATTTATGTAACTGGCGGAGGTAAAACGTTATCCCGAAAACTCGTTATAACCCATTAATGTACAGTACATACCGACTTGGGGTGGCATGAATTTTCTTGTAGTAAGCAACTAAAGCACTACAATGAAAAACTATGTATATGTTGCTTCACTTTTCGCAATGGCATTTACTGCTTGCGATACTACTGTGCAACAGCAACAAACAGTACCAGAATGGAAAGAGCAAGAAGTAAAACATGTTAAAACGCAATATCAACTTGCATCAGTAAAGCAAATGGGTATTGACAGTTTCAAAACAAAGTATAACGAACAGCAGCGCCAGGTAATATTAGCGCTCAACAGGGTAGATATAAGCAATGTGCTAAAAGCTGACTCAATAATTATACCTACCGATGCTAGTACCAATTTAATGGAATACTCTATTTTCCCTTACAATGTCCGCTCTATAAAAGATATTCATAAAATAATTTTCTTCTCTTATCCTGCACAAGCATGGGGCGCTTATGAAAATGGCCACCTTGTAAAATGGGGACCAACAAATATGGGACGGGAAAATGCACAAACACCCACAGGGCTATTTTTCACTAATTGGAAAGCAGAAGAAACCCGCAGTACTGTTGATGATGAGTGGATACTGAAATGGAATTTCAACATTGCTAATCAGGGCGGTGTAGGCTGGCACCAATACGAAATGCCGGGATATCCTGCATCACATTCGTGTCTGCGTCTGTTTGAACCCGATGCGAAATACCTGTACGATTGGGCTGAACAATGGATACAAAAAGACGAACAAACACTGCTGGCAAAAGGCACACCTGTTATAGTATTTGGGAATTACCCGTTTGGCTCACCTAAACCATGGCTGGCATTAGCTCAAAACCCTGAAGCCTTAAATATCTCTGTTGATGAAATTGACAAGCTCGTAACCCCACACATTGATAAAATAATGAAAGAGCAACAAAACAGGGATAAAATAGTTGCAGAAAAGGGTGATAAAAAATAATTAAAATAAATTTTCCGGCACAGCTTCTACAAGCTTCCGGGTATAAGGATGCGAAGGGTGTTGCAAGACATCTTTCGCATTTCCTTTTTCTATAATTTCTCCTTTTTCCATCACCATTACCCTATCGCTCATATAATATACAACGGAAAGGTCGTGCGAAACAAATAGATATGATAACCCCAATTTATATTGAAGTTCCTTCAGCAGGTTAAGTATTTGTGCTTGTACACTTACATCAAGTGCAGAAACACTCTCATCGCATATTAATAATTTCGGGCGTACGCTTAAGGCTCTTGCTATGCCTATTCTTTGCCTCTGCCCGCCCGAGAACTGGTGTGGGTAACGTTTTGCCGCATCTTCGGGTAAGTGCACCATAGCAAGTAACCTGGCAACTTCACCTTCTACATCTTTTCCCTGTACTATATTATGCTTACGCAATGGCTCGGCAAGAATATCACCTATCATCATCCTGGGATTTAGAGATGCATAAGGATCCTGGAAGATCATTTGAATATCTTTCCTTACAGTATTCCATTCTTGTAAAGATATTTTTGCAAGATCTTTACCTTCAAATAATATTTGTCCTTCTTGTATAGGTAGCAGTCCCATCAAGCTACGGCTTATTGTACTCTTTCCACAACCGCTTTCACCAACAAGGCCAAGCGTTTCACCTTTATTCAGTGTAAATGAAACGTTGTTTACTGCCTTAAAATATGACTTTACTTTTCCCCATAGGTTGCGCTCATTTTCAAACCAAATTTTGAGATCATTTACTTCTAAAAGTTTTTCGGAAACATCGTTACATACCGGAAGTGATTTTTCTGTTACATTGTTTGAAAAATAGTCTGCAACAACTGGCAATATTTTACCTTTTTGATTGGGTTTTGGTTTACATGCTATCAACGCCTTTGTATAAGCTTGTGAAGGCACTGATAAAACTTGCCTAACATCCCCTGCTTCAACAATACGCCCTTTATACATCACTAAAATGTTATTAGCAATTGTAGCTGCCAGCGACAGATCGTGCGTAATAAATACCATAGCCATGTTGTATTGTTGTTGCAGGCTATGCATCAGTTGCACTATTTCTTTTTGTACTGTTACATCCAGTGCCGTTGTTGGCTCATCAGCAATTAATAGCTTAGGCCTGTTACACATAGCCATAGCTATTACTACCCGTTGCTTTTGCCCGCCTGAAAGCTGATGCGGATATCTGTTATATATTTTATTTGGGTCGGGTAGCTTAACCTGGTCCAGCCATTCTATAGCCTGGATATATGCCTCTCTAGGGCTTATTTCCTGATGCAGTAATATGCATTCCCTAAGTTGTTCACCTACACTCATTACAGGATTCAGGGCACTCATAGGCTCTTGAAAAACCATACTGATTTCCCTGCCTCTTACATGCTGCCATGCGCGGCTTCCTAGCCCAATTAAATTAATTTCCTCAACTGAATTATTAAAGAGAATACTGCCCGAAACGTATGCGTTATTAGGCAACAAACCCATTACGGATAATGCTGTAAGTGATTTGCCGGAGCCACTTTCACCTACAATAGCCAGTGTTTCACCTTCCTTAATCGAAAAAGAAATATTGTCAACAGCTTTATAAGGTTCTTTATCTCCGAAAGAAATGGATAAATTATCAACAGATAATATCAAAGTATTATCATTTATCAAAACTTCAGATGTTTTACAGTAAGCCCTTTGTTTATTAATTGCTTTAGTGAACCTATACCCATTTCCAGGTGCCTGTTCACATATTTTTTAGTAACCGCTACATCACCTTCTGCAGTTTTTACGCCTTCAGGTGTCATTGGTTGGTCTGACACCAACAGCAGCGCGCCGGTAGGTATTTTATTAAAGAAACCAACAGAAAATATAGTAGCTGTTTCCATATCAATGGCCATAGCCCTGATGCGCTTCAAGTAGTCCTTGAAATCATCATCATGTTCCCATATTCTGCGGTTCGTAGTATATACAGTTCCAGTCCAGTAGTCGAAAGAATTATCACGTATAGTTGTTGAAATTGCTTTTTGGAGGGCAAATGCCGGCAAAGCGGGAACTTCTGTGGGGAAATAGTCGCCGCTTGTACCTTCCCCTCTTATAGCGGCTATTGGCAAAATAAAATCTCCTACATCTATTTTCTTTTTCAAGGCACCGCATTTTCCTAAAAAAAGCACGGCTTTAGGTTCTATAGCCGATAGCAGATCCATAATAGTGGCTGCGCTGGCACTACCCATACCAAAATTAATTATAGTTATCCCTTCGGCGGTAGCGCATAACATAGGTTTATCTATTCCTGCCACCTCTACATCATGCATTTCCGCAAACTGGGTTACATAATTGCTGAAATTGCATAGAATAATATACTTCCCAAAGTTATCCAGCTTTTGCCCTGTATATCTCGGCAGCCAGTTCTCTACTATGTCCTGTTTTGTCTTCATTGTCTTATTAAAGTTAAGAATTTGCAGCCAATCGTTTCTCTGTCAAATCACCAACAGTCTATTATTATTTCGTTTATTTTACAATGTCGTATGGTTAATATCAACTTCTCTTCAATACAGCTTCAACTCAAAAATCAAGACGGTAAAATTTATGTATTTGACCTTGTCAGGAAAAAATGGCTGGTATTAACACCAGAAGAACATGTCAGGCAATGTATGATCAATTATCTCATTACGCATCTGGCCTACCCCGTAAGTTTAATATCAGTAGAGAAAAAAATAATAGTAGAAGGCTTAGCTAAACGTTTTGACATTGTTGTCTATAGCAGGGATAACCATACCCCCTGGATGCTTATCGAGTGTAAAGCACCGGATGTACCGTTGACTGAAAACACATTGCATCAGCTATTGAACTATCAAAATAAAATGCAATGCAGCTATTGGGTACTCACGAACGGACATCAAACTTATTGTGCTGACGCAACTATACAAACTAATATAAAGTGGATGGATAACTTACCTTCCTATAGCTTTTAGATAAGTGTCGCTGTGTAATACCTTAATGGCTGTTTTCACTGCGTTGTCATCTTGTACGGCTATTGTGTAATAACCATTATTACCAAATAATATCCTGGCCAGCTGCGCCTGCATTTGCAGTTTAAGGTAATTTTTGTTGAATGGTACTGAAAGTATTTTTGCCGCTATCTTTTTCTCTACTGGCCGCAGCACTTTTATATATTCTATCACCAGGCTATCAGCATTGTATCGGGCATTAAAATCCTTTATCGATTTATATTTAAGCAAATCGGCTCTGTGCTTCATATAATAATCCCACACCTCATTCTTCATTTCATCGGTGTACACGATGTTCAGCAGTGCATTAGATAATTTTGCGGTATCATAAGGCACATATATATCTGGCTTTATGCCTCCGCCTGCATACATTACACGTTTATTAGAAGTATAATATTTCGTAGTATCGCTTAGGTGTGTAGTATCATTGCCTATAAGCTCTCCGCTTTCAAATCTTTTTGCAAAATCATTTTCGTAGGCATCCCTGCCTTTGGCAAAAGAGCGTTGAATACTTCGGCCTGAAGGTGTGTAATATTTTGCTGTGGTTAGTCGCAGCCCTGCGCCATTATCCATGTCATACTGTTCTTGTACTAGTCCTTTGCCATAACTTCTGCGCCCCACTATTACACCCCTATCCCAATCTTGTATAGCACCCGCTAATATTTCACTTGCAGAGGCTGAACTTTCATCTATTAAAACTGCAAGTCTTCCCTTTTCAAAAATCCCCTTTTTCTCAGCTTTATATTCTTTGCGTGGTGAATTTTTTCCTTGAGTATAAACTAATAGCTTGTTGTCATCCAATAATTCGTCCAAAATTTCTGTAGCAGCATTTAAATACCCACCGGCATTTTGCCTCAAATCAACAATAAGCATTTCCATGCCTTTACCCCTAAGTACCTTAAAGGCCTTCATGAATTCGTTGTATGTGTTAGCACCAAATTTATTAATCCTGATATAGCCTGTTACACTATCCAGCATTATATCTGCTATCACACTATATACAGGTACAACATCGCGTTTTATTTGTACTGTTTTGGTTTTATTATCTAAAGGCTGCAGAAGGGTCACATATACTTTACTATATTGTTTCCCTTTCAGCATTTTAATGATACGCTCAGAAGTAATGTTCTTACCCGCCACCACACTATCTCCAACTTTTATTAATTGGTCGCCCACCTCTACTCCAGCCATGTTTGCCGGCCCTTCGTTTATTACTGATGTTACTTGGATAGTATCCCTTACTATTGAAAACTCTACACCGATACCAAAGAAACTACCATCCAGTTCCTCATTCATTTCATCATACTCATTGGCAGGTATATATACCGTATGCGGATCAAGATGGCTCAGAATACCCGTAATAGCATCTTCATACAAAGCATCTTTTTTTATACTATCTACGTATTTAGCATCTACCAGATCTATTATCTGCTCAAGCCTGTCATTGCGTTCAAGCGTCTGTATATCTCGTTTATTACGTAGTGTATCCCTTAAGTTAAATCCCAGTATCATGCCAAAGATCAATATAAATGCAAACAACAGGGGCATCCATACATTGAGCTTACCGGGTTTTTTATCGTCCATTTCTTTGAAAAAGTGACCGCAAAGTTAGCAGCATTTAATCATTAAATAATAAAGTAATAAAGCACAAAAAGAAATATTTTCATAGCATTAGGAAAATCTTCCTGGTCTGTGCAAATTTGTAAACAAACTACTTCCTTATGGCTTTACTTTTGGCGGAGAGTGGATCTACAAAAACAGATTGGTGCTACCTTCAAAAAGGTAAAAAACCAAGCCATCACCAAACAACAGGTATCAACCCTAACCTTCAGACGCAAAAAGAAATTGAAGCTGTAGTAAACGATGAACTGAACTGGAATATATCTGGCAAACCTGTCAGTGATTTGTACTATTATGGCGCAGGCCTTGGTAATACAACCAGTAAACAATTGGTAAAAAAAATCCTTTCTGCCAGGTTCAAGCAAACAAAAATAGAGGTAGCCTGCGATATGTTAGCTGCATCAAGAGGCTTAGCAGGCAACAACAAAGGCATTGTATGCATTCTGGGTACAGGTAGCAATGCTTGTTATTATGATGGAAAGAAAATAAAAGAAAAATTACCGTCACTGGGGTTTATTGCCGGCGACGAAGGTAGCGGCAACCATTTAGGTAAACGTGTACTACAGTATTATGCCTACAATACTTTTGACGATGAACTACGAATGGATTTTGAGCAAAGATTCGGAAACGACTTACAAGAAATTATACGCACCTTATATAAAAACCAATTCCCAAACCGTTACCTGGCTGGTTTTGTAACCTTATTAAAACACAACAGAGGCCATTTCATGGTTGAAAACATACTTGAAGACTGTTTAAGCGACTTTTTCCAGCATCATATACTCAAGCTGAGAAAAAGCTGGAGTCTTCCTATCCATTTCACCGGCTCTGTGGCTTATGAGTTTAAAGATGTCATTAAAGGGATGTGTGGCCAATATGAGCTTGAATTAGGTACCATAGAAAAAAGCCCTCTCGAAGGGTTAATAAGGTACCATAACTAATCAACCCAAATTTTAAGCATAAAATATTCCAGTAAAAGAAAAGCCCCGCATAACGCGGGGCTTTTTCAATATATCTGATAAGTTTATTTCAGATTAGGGAATGGAGGAGGAACGTTAGCCGGACCTTCTTCACCAGGCATTGCAGAACGATACATAACAGAGTTTGCATCACCAGCTTGGCCATATTGGAAGATAAAGCGGTTACGATCGATACCATTCTTTTCGCTCATTTGTTCAATGATTGAATTAACGCGTTCCCATGAACGTTGTTGTTGCATTTTGCTAGCATTACCAGCACCTATGATAACAACTTTACATGTTGGGTTAGCTTGCATTTGGGCAGCTAAAGTAGAAAGCTGAGCAGAAGAAGCAGCGTTCAATTTAGCTGAGCTACCAGAGAATGATATGCTACCTGCCATAATGTTGCCACAAGCAGATGAAACAGTACCACAACCTTCTGGACAAGGGCATTTACCAACACCATCAGCATCAACTGGTTGACATTCTGTAGGAGTGATCAGTTGTTTATCACGATCATCAGGTACACCGTCACCATCAGTATCCATTGGGCAACCGTGAGCATCTACAGCTATACCGGCAGCAGTACCAGGACATTTGTCGAATTGATCAGTTACACCATCACCGTCTGCATCAGGCAGAACCGGATCAGGAAGGATCATGTGACGTGGGTAGCTAAGTTCGTTATAAGCATGGTCAAGTGGATTAACCCAGTACAGAGGCTCAACATTTTTACGTGCATTACCTAAGTTGAAGTTAAGACCTAAAGACAAGTAGTTGATACCATCAGTGCTAGGTGTAATTTGTCCACCAGACCTAAAACGGTGACCATCTAACATATCTTCACCTACAGCCATTGAGTAACGGTCTTCAATTTGAAGATTTACGCGTTTGCTCAGGCGGAATTGCGCACCAACACCTACACTTGGAGTGAAAGCAACAAGCTTATCATCTAGAATAGTAGCGTGTTCAGCAGCGTAGTTATCAGTCCATGCATTTGATTCATAAGTATCATCCATACCATCTTGCAGGTTTTTACGGATGTCAGAAGCGTTTGCTCTTGTTAAAGCAATACCACCTGTTTCAGCAATTGATTGAAACGGATATGGATCATAATTACCTGTAACATCATTTACAGCGTTAACACGAGTTTTCCATGCAGTAGCACCCAAACCTACAAAACCGTAAAGTGATGTAGAGATCTTAGCTTTATGGAAGCGGATGTTATTAGTAGAAGCCATCAGGTCAAAGTTCAGCGAGTGAGCTTCAGTCCTGTAGTTTCTTGCTACTGTATTATTAGGTGCAGCTGCTTTGGTATAATCAAAACCATTTGTTTCGCCACTCCATACTTGTTCTTTTTGTACAAAGTTTTGATCTACAGCTGTGCGATCTAAGCCCATAGCAACACCATATATGTATTGCAGACGAGTAGATAGCGTATA
Source organism: uncultured Sphingobacteriales bacterium (assembly GCA_946479435.1). The sequence continues at coordinate 43,910 of CAMLFX010000007.1, forward strand.
TCCCCAAGCCTTACGTACATGTGCGTGGAAACCGTATCCACCTTTTTGCCATAAGAAAAGGGTAGGAACATCACCGGCAATGTTATACAAACCGCCACCTACGCCTATTTCCCACATGTTGCTTGGTTTAGCAGGGAATGCGTATTGATGGTTCAGATACTTACGGTGTTGAGCCATTCTCGATTTTGGCACATAGCTTGAATCCAGAACATCGTAGCTCTGACCGCGATAAGTCATATCGCGACCTGACCACTGTGCCCCTGAAGATCCGCTTTCTTGTGCAAAGGCTGGTTGCAATGCCATTGTTGAGCATATACCAGCTAGCAATAGGTACTTTTTGTTGACCATAACAGATTTGTTTATTTAAACAATTTTGGTTAAATTATTAAATATTTCGAACAAAGGTATATTTCCCCTGTGAAAAGAACAAAAATATAAATCTTTTTTTGTCTTTTGCAAACAAGGATATTCAAGTTTTATGCCAGAAAATTTGTTCTACCTTTAACACTCAGTAATTGCATTCATATTAGTCAAGCTCATTCCCACACACTTTAATGCAACTTGTTAAGCAGGTAATAGGCTCCGAGCTATCCATATTCGAGAAGAAATTTGCCGAAAGCGTAAAAGGCTCAAACGCTTTACTAGACAGCATTATGCGCTTTATTATTCGCCGGAAAGGCAAACAAATGCGCCCTATGTTTGTATTCCTTTCAGCTAAGATAGCAGGCGAAATAAATGAAGCAACTTATCGCGCTGCATCGCTTATAGAATTATTACATACTGCCACTTTAGTACACGATGATGTGGTAGATAACTCCATGATTCGTAGAAATTTTTTCTCAATCAATGCTTTGTGGAAAAACAAGATAGCTGTGCTGGTGGGCGACTATCTGCTATCTAAGGGGTTATTACTGTCTTTACAACACGATGATTATCAAATATTAAAAATAACATCGCGTGCTGTAAAGGAAATGAGTGAAGGTGAATTGCTGCAAATGGAAAAAGCTCGTAAACTTGACATTAAAGAAGATGTCTATTTTGAGATTATTCGGGCAAAAACAGCATCACTTTTATCTGCTGCTTGTGCAGCAGGCGCTTATTCAGCTCATTCAAATAGCGAAGAATCGGAAACATTCAGGCTTTTAGGTGAAAAACTGGGCATCGCATTTCAGATAATGGATGACCTCTTCGACTATGGCGAAGAGGATATAGGCAAACCTACCGGTATCGATATAAAGGAAAAGAAAATGACCTTGCCTTTAATATATGCCCTGCAAAACACTGATAACCAAACAAAAAAGAGAATAATCTATATTATTAAAAATCAAAACACGAACAAAGCAAAAGTGAAAGAGGTAATTGATTTTGTAAAAAGTACTGGTGGTATAGATTATGCAAAGGAAAAAATGAAGGAGTATCAGCAGGAGGCAAAGCAAATATTATTGCAATATCCGCCATCTGCTGCCCGCGATGCTATGGAAGAGCTTGTTGAATATGTAATACAAAGGAAACATTAGCCAGGTTTAAATTTTCATTTGTACTGCATCATTTCATTTAAATTGCAGTTCAGGAGTCAACATGAAGAAAAATACAAGTACCGCAGAAAGTAGTAGTAATATAGAAGTTTTAGGTGCACGGGTACATAATCTTAAGAATATAGACGTAAGTATTCCCAAAAATAAGCTGGTAGTAATAACAGGTATCAGTGGCAGTGGTAAATCATCACTGGCTTTCGATACCATTTTTGCTGAAGGGCAGCGCCGCTATATGGAGAGTTTTGCCGCTTATGCCCGCCAATTTATGGGCGATCTCGACCGACCCGATGTAGATAAGATCACGGGGCTCTCGCCTGTTATTTCAATAGAACAAAAAACCACCAACCGTAATCCACGTTCCACAGTAGGTACCGTAACTGAGGTATATGATTTTATGCGCCTGCTATATGCACGCGTAGCAGAAGCCTATTCTTATAATACAGGTAAAAAAATGGCCCGCTTCAGCGAAGAGGAGATTATTGCCCACCTTGAAGAACATTATGCAGGAAAACGGATTGTTTTACTGGCGCCCATAGTACGTGGACGTAAAGGGCATTACCGTGAGTTGTTTGAACAGCTCCGCAAGCAAGGTTACCTTAAAGTGCGCGTTGATGGTGAGATACAAGACCTGAAAGAGCGCATGCAGCTCGACAGGTATAAGATACACGATATTGAACTGGTGGTTGATCGGCTTATTGTACAAGATGATGCTAAAGCCCGCCTTAGTCAAAGCATTCAAAAGTCGCTGCAGGTTGGCAAAGAACTAATGTTTGTACTCGATGCGGATAAGAACACCTTATCGCAATACAGTAAGCAGCTAATGTGTGCCGACACAGGGCTTTCTTATGAAGAACCCTCACCTAATACGTTTTCCTTCAACTCACCTTATGGGGCATGCCCAAAGTGCAAAGGCTTAGGTAGCATTTATCTGGTGAACATGAGTGAGGTAATACCCGACCCTGCTAAAACTATTAATGATGGTGGCATAGCCCCACTTGGAGGCGAGCGCGATGCATGGAGCTATCAGCAAGCCATGATATTGGCTAAGAAAAATAAGATACCACTCAACACTCCGATCAAAGATATACCAGAAAAACAGCTCAACTTATTGCTATATGGCAATGAGGAGGGATTAACTACTTACGTAAGCGACGAATCAGAAGACTATACCGAACATGTAGCACAACACAGCTACGAAGGTATCGTTAACATGGTTTTGCGCTGGTTCAACGAAACCTCATCTGAAGCTATACGTGATTGGGCAGAATCTTATATGCAATTAAGCACCTGCCCCGAATGCAATGGGGCAAGGCTAAGAAAAGAAAGCCTTTGGTTCAAACTTGATAACGCAAATATTGCCGAGCTATCTAATAAGTCACTACAATCATTAAGCGATTGGTTTGTAGGCATTGAAAAAAGGCTGAACAAAAAACAGAACGTAATAGCCAAAGACATTATTAAAGAGATACGCGACCGCCTGCACTTTTTACTGGACGTTGGCTTGCATTATCTCACTATCGACCGCCCTACCCGCACCTTAAGTGGTGGCGAATCACAACGTATCCGGCTGGCTACCCAAATTGGCTCGCAACTTACAGGCATCACTTATATATTAGATGAGCCTAGCATCGGCCTGCACCAGCGCGATAACCACAAACTGATACAGGCACTCAAAAGCCTGCGCGATGGCGGCAACAGTGTCTTAGTAGTAGAACACGACAAAGACATCATGATGGCAGCCGATCACCTTATTGACATTGGCCCTGCGGCAGGGGTACATGGCGGCCGAATTGTAAGCCAGGGCACACCGCAGGAAGTCATCAAACAACATACGACTACTGCCGGCTACTTAAATCACGAGTTAAAAATAGAAGTACCCACAGAGCACCGCAAAGGCAATGGCAAAAAGCTGGTACTGAAAGGTGCAACGGGTAACAATCTTAAGAATGTTTCTGTCACGCTACCATTAGGCACATTCATTTGTGTAAGTGGTGTATCGGGTAGTGGTAAGAGTACGCTTATCAATGAAACACTCTACCCTATTTTAGGTAAGCATTGCTACCACAATTTCAAGCAAACACCCATGCCTTATAAATCAGTTGACGGTTTGGAGGCTATTGATAAAGTAATCGAAATTGACCAAAGTCCTATTGGCCGAACACCTCGTAGTAACCCTGCTACATACTGCGGTTTCTTCAATGAGATACGCCAATTATTTTCACAAGTACCGGAAGCCAAGATACGCGGCTACAACGCAGGCCGTTTTTCTTTCAATGTAAAAGGTGGTCGCTGTGAAGAATGCCAGGGTGGCGGTATGCGGGTTATAGAAATGAACTTCCTGCCCGACGTATATGTGCCCTGCGATACTTGCAGCGGCAAACGTTACAACCGCGAGACATTGGAGATTCGCTACAAAGGCAAATCGATATCGGATGTGCTGAACATGACTGTTGATGAAGCCGTTGAGTTTTTTATAAACGTACCATACTTGCACCGCAAAATAAAAACGCTGCAAGATGTCGGCCTGGGCTACATAACACTTGGCCAAAGTGCTGTTACGCTAAGTGGTGGTGAAGCGCAAAGGGTGAAGCTGGCCACAGAATTATCGAAACGTGATACCGGGCAAACCATATACATACTGGATGAACCAACAACCGGCCTTCACTTTGAAGACATCAAACACTTATTAGCAGTACTCAACCGTCTTGCCGACAGGGGTAATACAGTTTTAGTAATTGAGCATAATCTTGATGTAGTAAAAGTAGCCGACTATGTTATAGATATGGGCCCTGAGGGTGGCGGTGGCGGTGGTACGGTAGTAGGCGCAGGCACACCTGAACAAATAGCCAAAATAAAAGAAAGCCACACCGGGCGCTATCTTATAGAAGAGCTGAAATACTAAAGAGGGCGGAAGATAATTCCGCCCTCTTTCTTTTAAAATATGTATTGCTTACTGTACCACAAACTGCTTGGCACCAACTTGCTTATTATCCTTATTTAAAAAACGAATATTATATACACCCTTTGCCCAGTTTTGCACAGGCACTTGCATTTTATTAGTTACACTCCCTTTCCATACTTGCTGTCCCAATGCGTTTATCACTACTACTGCAGCGCCATCTTTCATTTTATAATCAATATTCAATACATCGCTTGCCGGTACCGGATATAACGTAATGCCGTTATCATTGCCTATTGTGGCAACATTAGCCGGCCAGGTATTGATGTAAAAATTCTGATTGCTGATATCAAAAAACACATTGCCTGCTCCTTTTACTTTTACACGGGCGCTGTCAGTTACTACAGCTGGCACTGTCAACTCAGCGCTGCCGGTATTAGCAATGCCACTAGCCAGTATATAAGGATAAGTATGCCCGCCATCTACAGATAAGTAAACATCAACTTCAGCAGTATTTACGGGTGCAATATCGGTATTGGCCACTTCCCACGTCACTGTTACAATGCTCCCTGCTTGCCAGTAGTCATTAGCTTCATTAGGTGTCGTTACTTCAAATGGCAAACCTGTGTCGTAAACATTCAGTTTTACTTCATCATCCGAAAGGTTAACACAGCCAAGACCGTTAAGTATATCACGCACCGTTAGCCTGAAATTCATTTCACGTTCTACTTCAGGTAGCTTTTCACCTAAGTAAGAGGTGGTGTTATCTAATAGTTTTTCAAGAGTAGGAAATACTCTCGTTCTGGAAGTATCTGGCATAAAACTCCTGAATATAGGGCCAACAGTTGTAGCCGTAAAATCAGCTTCAAAATCGCCCAGGTCATGCTCTTCCCAGCAATAGGTAAGTTCATCATGGTTGACATCTGTAGCTGCGGGGGCGGTTAATTCAAACGGTGTTAAATAAGGGATATTGTATGAAACTGCTATAGGGGTTGTAACCGCAGGGGTATTGCCTGATGGTGTTACAGCCGCGCAGGTAAAACCATTACCTGTTGTTATAAAATCAGTTATTTGTTCCAGGCTGCGATAATGAAAATAAGCGTCGCTATTAGCCTGTACATTATTAACACCGCAAATACCGGCATAGGCCAATATCGTTGTTCCGCTTCCCGGTTCGTAAGCACTGTCAAACACGGCATTACCGCCACCGCAAGAACCTGTGCCTGCATTGAATGTATGCATGGCCCCGAATTGATGACCCATTTCATGCGCTACATAGTCTATGTCAAAAGGATCGCCAACAGGATTGGTTCTGCCTGTTACCCCTCTTGCTTTAAAGTTGCCATCGCATACGCAGGATGGGAAAGCTACCCCACCGCCACCTGTGCTGAATACGTGCCCTATATCATAATTAGCGGTACCTATTTTAGCATCTACATTAGTTTGGTTTTCACCAAGCATACTGAACGATGAATTATTAGTATATGGATCTGCTGCCGTCAGCGATATTAAAGTATCGGTATTACCTATCAGTTCAAGTGTAACAGATAACTCACGTTCATATACGCCATTCACACGGTTTATAGATGTTACCATCGCACTCAGTACGCCTGCTTTTGTTGGCAGGCTACCATCTACTGCAACAGAATATTCATAAGTTGTGGCCAGGGCCAGCCTGTATGTTTTATGGCTTAACCCGTTCGTTATATATTCCACTTCGGGATCTTGAGGCTGTATGTTTATTCTACCGGTCTGTAGCTCTTCTTCGTTTTCTTTATTTACCTGGCAAAACACCTCACCGCTTGCTTCTCGTGGATAGTCCTTTTTATAATAAGACAGGTAGTACCTGCTATCACCATCCGTCAAGGGATCTATAAGCGTTGTATTATTGCCATCAAATATCATAGCATGAAAGCCATGAGTAGTAATATCTATTTTAGCGCTTACACGCCTGTTATCATCTGCGGTAGCGGTAAAGGTCTTAATACCGGGATAACGTGCTGCCAGCTCAGGTGCCATTACAGGTGTTTGCCATATATGAAAAGATCTGAAGCCACCATCAGGCATAGGCAATATTATCGCCACACTTCGTTCAGGCAATAGTGGCACATCCTGCAGTTGTTGCATTAAAGCGTTTTCATCCACGGCATAAACTACATATTTATTGGGGTGCAGTTTCTGTGTGCCGGCAGCTACAATATTTTTATCAGCCTGTTGCCATATACCTGCAGCAAATACCGGAAAACTAATTCCAATTGCCAATACCAGCGATAAATATTTGAGATACTTCTTCATAATGATTAGCGGTCGTATTTTATTTGTTCAGGTTGCCTTGGTCTTTGCGGCTTTACCGGTGCTACCGGCTCTTGCACAGGTTGGGTTTCTGTATCATTTTTCCGATACATTACATAATAATATACATTACGTACATATACCGGCTTTAAAATATAGGTCGCGCCGTCTATCACAATTTGTGCTTGTATTGCACGGCCATTATAGTCCATCCTTACATCTCCATTATTTGTGCCGCTCTCACCACCTTGCAGCGAGATCATATCAGGATACTTTTTACGTAACTCTTCATTCATTGCTCCTGATGTTTTTAACGTAAACACTCTACAACCTACACCATTAGCAAGCGGTATAGCAGTTTCCACTTCCCACTCCTTCTTTGCAGCGTAAAAAAATGTACGCAGTTGTTGTGTATCCAGTCCATACACATCGTGCATAGCAGGCAGCACGATAGTATTCTCTGCTCCTTTAAACACATCATCGGTTTGCTTGTACCAGCTAATATGTGGTTTATTGCCCGATAAACTTTTCTCGCATACGTCAGTACCGCTTACGCCTTGTACTACTTCTTTCTTAGTAGTTACCTTATTCGATCCTGCACAAGAAGCAAATAAAACCGTGATCCCTAAATAAAAACTAACCTTATATAACATTCTTAAATTTTCTGTGTCAACAGCGTGTAATTTACTAAATGAGGTGCTTATAAAATGCAAAATTGACAACTGTACTTATGCATTTAAACCCATTTACATTTGTGTGACAATATTATACTTGTATCACTTACGCAGCCTGCGCACTCCTAATCTCAATGAGTTGAGCACAAGAACCACATCGCTCAGTGCCATAAGGCCCGCACCAAACGTAGGTTTCAAATATCCGGCTGCAGCAAAAGGTATAGCAATTATATTATAAATAAATGCCCAAAAAAGATTTTGCTTAATTGTCTGTTCGGTATATATACCCAGCCTTATTGCCTTGGGCAATGCCGATAGTTGATTGTTGGATAAAATTATCTGGGCCGACTGTATGGCTATCTGGGTCGATTCACTTAATGATATACCTACAGTAGCCTTAGCTAAAGCAGGTGCGTCATTTATACCATCTCCTACCATTGCGGTGGGGGTTGTTTTTAGCCATTCATCCAGCTTGTCATTTTTTTGTTGGGGCGATTGCTCCGCATACACTTCATCCATACCTAGCTGTTGCGCTATGTGCTCACACTTTGCTTTCTTATCGCCGCTTAGCAAAATGGTTTTATAGCCCATCTCCTTTAGTTCAGCTATACATTCCTTGGCATCAGGCCTTAGCATATCACTTACACGAAGCGCTCCCATATACTCCTCATTGCGATACAGATACAGGTCATAACCTTTATTGTCAGCCTTATCATCATGCAACCAATTCTCCGAACCCAGCTTCCATTCATTACCGTCAGCATCCGTTGCACGCATTCCTTTACCTTTTACTTCTTCAGCTTCAATAAAAGTATATTGCGCTGCATTGCTCCATGATTTTGATACCGATTTTGCTATAGGATGGGAGGAGTACTGCTCTAAAGATGCAACTACCGATTTGAATTGTCCATCGTCAATACTTTCCACAACATAGTCCGATATTTCCAGTTTTCCCGTAGTCAGCGTGCCTGTTTTATCAAATACTATTTGCTTCACTTTCTTCAATAGCTCCAGCGTATCGGCACCTTTTATCAGCATACCATTGCGTGCTGCGCGGCCAAGCCCTACTGAAATAGCCGCAGGGGTTGCCAGCCCCATAGCACAGGGGCAGGAAATGACCATTACTGCGATACTGCGCATCATAGCTTCACTAAAACCAAGATGTAAAAAGAAGTAGCTCACCAGCAATGTAAGTACTGCTATGCCTAGTACAGCGGGTACAAATATGGCGCTGATCTTATCGGCCAGTTTTTGTAATGGTGGTTTACTGCCCTGTGCTTCGCGCACCATGCGTATAATACTCGCCAATACCGACGCATTACCAACCTTAGTAGCTTTTACTTTTATATTGCCTTCAAGCAATAATGTTCCTCCAACAACGCTATCACCCACACTTTTCCTCACAGGCAAACTTTCACCCGTTATCATGTGTTCATCTACCTGCCCATTACCCCATATCACTTCACCATCTACTGCAATATTGTCACCGTGATTTGTCAATACAATATCACCTGTGCGTATATGCTCGCTTTCTGTTTCTACAATGCTTTCTTTACCCAGGCTGTCCACCATTACTACACGGGCCATACGTGGCTGCAATTTTACTAGTGCATCTATCGCAACCGTGGTCGATTTTACAGTGCGGTGCTCCAGCCAGTTCCCAAACATCACCAGTGTAATAATAGACGCAGCCGTTTCAAAAAACAGATAGTCGTGTACCTGTTCAGTATAAACCAACAAACCTATAAGCGAATAAACATAAGCAGCTGATGCCCCCAAAACTATCAGCACATTCATATTGGGCATTTTATGTTGCAAAGAGCGCAAAGCACTACCTAAAAACACATACATGCCAATAGCATATACAGGTGTAGCAAGCGCAAATTGTACCCAGGGTATGTGTAGTACATGCCAGCTGCTAAACATGTGCGCCAGTAATGGCACAGTGAGTAGGGTACATATTATTAATTGTATGGTGCTGCCATCAGCATGATTGTGTTTTTCATCATGCGCTTGCTCTCCTTCTCTCACTACGTGATAACCCAGGCCGTCAATAGCATCATATATCTTTTCTACATCCGTATTTTCTTCAGTTGTAAAATTCACCTCTCCCGACGCCGCATTGGCCGATACATGTTGTACCCCTTTCTTTTCCAGCAGCCTGGAAATAGTAAGGGCGCAATTGCCACAGGTCATTCCTTCTACTGTAGCTGTATAGGCTTTTTTCATACTATTGTGTTTGGTATCTTACTTTTGTGCTTTATGTCAGCACCTGTTTTACAAATTTCATATACTTTAGCCAATATCCGAAACGCAGCACATCAGTTCTGGCAATATGCGCATCAGTACCGTGTATTAGCCTTCAGTGGCGAAATGGGTGCCGGCAAAACAACCTTCATACACGCATTGTGCGATGTATTAGGTGTTGAAGATGCGGTAAGCAGCCCTACATTCGCGCTCATCAACGAGTATCACTTTACTGATGATACAAAAGACCATACCATTTACCATATGGATTGGTACCGCCTGCGCGATAAAGAGGAGGCAATAAGCACAGGCATGGAAGATTGCCTGTTGCAAAAAGATAACTATTCTTTCATTGAATGGCCGGAAAAAGCACCGGAAATCTTACCACATCCGCACCTTTGGATAGCTATTGAAAGCACTTCCCCTACCGACAGGCAGATGAAGGTTTATCTGAAATAATATTTTTCACTTATTTAAGTAAACCTTACTGTGTTTGGCGCCCATTACTTTTTAAACATCTTATAACTTATTATTTAAGCAAGCTATCAGGATAACTTGTTATCTTGCTTTGTGCATTTGTTCGATGCTATACTAAAAGGACTGTTGCTTGGCCTCTTCATGGCCATCTCAGTTGGGCCTACCCTTTTTGCTGTTATCAAGTACAGTCTCAACCACAGCTATAAGGCAGGGCTGGCTTTTATATTGGGTGTTTCCCTCAGCGATATTATGTATGTAACTATAGCCAACGTAGCTGCTTACTGGCTTGAGTTACTCAATGAGTATGAGCGTACCATTGCTTATGCGGGTGCCGGTATACTTATATTGGTAGGGCTTTCAAGTTTATTGGGCAAATACAAGCCAAAGCGCCCCTCTACCACCAAGGTCAACCTTAGCAATGCCCACCTATTTCGTATCTGGACCAGTGGCTTTCTTATCAATACCATTAATCCGGGCGTTATCATTACCTGGCTGGCTGCCGTTACAGCCACCGCCAATACTTCCAACATGTACAGGCTGGTGTTATTTGGTTGTTGCCTGGGCTTAATACTTACTATTGACGTCGCAAAGGTTTTCCTTGCCGATGCTATTCGCAGAAGGCTTACAATAAGGCGTATATTTTACCTGCATCGTTTTTCAGGCGCATGCATCTTACTCATTGGCATTGCGCTACTTATCAGTACCGCTTTCGACATCCAGTTTACTAAGGAAGAAAAGCAATCTGCTTATCAGCATTTTCAATTGAACAACAGCCAAAACTTAGTAAAGTCTTAGTATCTTTGCCCCCTCATGTCAGACGCTATACGTCACGAATGCGGGCTCGCTTACATACGCCTGCTTAAGCCACTAACATATTACCACCGCAAATACGGTACTGCTTTCTACGGCCTTAACAAGCTATACCTGCTAATGGAAAAACAACACAACCGTGGGCAGGACGGCGCAGGTATCGTATCGCTGAAACTAAATGTAGAACCCGGGCACCAGTTCATGCACAGGTTACGCATCAGCGGCGGACAGGCAATAGCACAGATATTCCAGAATGTGCAGCAAGAGGTCAGCGACCTTGAAAAAATGTACCCCGATATACGTAAGCACCCGGGACTAATGAAAGGCTACCTGCGCTTTATGGGCGAGGCCTATATTGGCCACCTGCGCTACGGCACACAAGGCCGTAATAATGTAGAGTTTTGTCACCCTTTCCACAGGGCCGACATCAACCCTACGCGCAACCTGGCTATGGCGGGCAACTTCAACCTGGTGAATACCGATGAGCTGTTCAAAATGCTGGATGCACACCCTACTACTACCATTCGCGAAAGTGACCTGGGTGCCATGATCGAAACCGTGCACTACTACCTGCGCATGGCCGATGATACCGACCCCGAGAACCTGAACCTGGAAGGTGTACTGAAACAATCTGCCTCACACTTCGATGGAGGATATGTTTGCAGTGGTTTGATAGGCAATGGCGACAGCTTTGTGCTGCGCGATGCAAATGGCATACGCCCGGCATTCTTCTACCAGGACGATGAGATTGTGGTTGCCGCATCGGAACGCCCTGCTATCATGACCGCATTCAACGTACCACAGGAACAAGTGCAGGAATTGCAACCGGGCCATGCCATTATTGTAAAAGGCGATGGTACATTCAGCAATCCGCAGATATTACCCGAAAAAGAAAAAACTGCCTGCAGTTTCGAACGTATATATTTCAGCCGTGGCAGCGATGCCGATATTTATCGCGAACGGATGCAACTGGGCCGCAATCTGGCGCCTAAAGTGCTGGAAGCGCTGGACAATAAACTGAAACACGCTATAGTTTCCTTCATACCCAATACAGCCGAAATAGCTTTTTATGGCCTGATAAAAGGCCTGGAAGACTTCCTTACCGAAACGAAACTGAAACGCATACTTACCCAAAACCTGAGCGAAGACGATCTTCGCACGCTGATGGGTCGCAGGGTGCGTATAGAGAAGATAGCCATTAAAGACGTCAAGATGCGCACCTTCATTACCGAAGATGCATCACGCAACGAAATGGTACAGCACGTTTACGACATTACTTACGGCACGGTAAAAGAAGGGGACACACTCGTAGTTATTGATGACTCAATAGTACGTGGCACTACCCTGCGCGAAAGCATTATAAAAATGCTGGACAGGCTGGGCCCTAAACGCATCATCATTCTTTCATCGGCACCGCAAATACGCTACCCCGATTGCTATGGTATCGACATGAGCCGTATGGGCGATTTCATTGCCTTCCAGGCTGCTGTTGAATTGCTGAAGGATAGAGGTATGACCAATATACTTGACGAAGCCTTTGCTAATTGCCAGGCAGCAGAAGCTACCGGTAAAGTAGAACAGGAGAACTATGTGAAAGCTATTTACGCTCCGTTTACAGCCGAAGAAGTAAGCGCAAAAATTGCGCAAATGCTGCGCCCTGATGATGTGAATG
>CAMLFX010000008.1 GCA_946479435.1 uncultured Sphingobacteriales bacterium
GGTATTTCAGCATGGGTTAACTATGCCTTTACTACTTACCCTCCATGTACTGCTCCATCGGGCTTTACTGTTACCGATCTTGCTCCTAACTCTGCAACAGTATCCTGGAGGAGGTTAATATCGGCTTCAAGTTATGATTATATAGTAGATCAAAGCAGTGCGACCCCTCAAGCAAGTACGGGTGCTGTAAATACTATCGATAGTTTTGCAAGCCTTACAGGTCTTACAGAAGATACATGGTACTATGTGCACATTAAAGCTAATTGTGCAGGTGGTGAAATATCACCCTGGTCTTTAGATTCTTTCTTAACACCCGTGCCATGTCGTCAACCGGTTGTTTCAATTGATTATATCAATATTGATCAGGCAGTTGCATCATGGCCTGCCGTAAAGACAGCTACAGACTATGAATTTGCTATCAAGAAGACTTCTACCGCTCCTGAACTGGGTACTAAGATCCAATCTAACTCTCAGTTACTAACGGCACTTGTTGATGGCCAGCAATACTATGTATTTGTTAGGAGTCATTGTAATAGCCTTGGTATCATAGATAAATCGCCATGGACTATGGCATCGTTCAAAACATTCCCGCTTAGTGTAAATGATGTTAACAATAATGCCCATGGTATAGCTGTTTACCCTAACCCGGTAAAAGATATGCTTACTATTAAACTGAATGGTAAAGCAGACAACAATGCACAGGTTATTGTAAGCGATATGACGGGTAAAGTTGTAGCACAGGCAACAGTACAACAAGACGAAACTCATGTTGACTTCAGCAAACTGACTCCCGGCATTTACCTGGTTAAGTATAGTTCAGGTACATACCATGAAGTTATCAAAGTAGTTAAAGAATAGCTTTCAATAAGAACATAAGGGCCGGCTTCGTGCTGGCTTTTATGCATATACTAGAGGTTGAACATAACCCTGTCAAAATGGAAAGCCCCGCATATTAGCGGGGCTTTGTCATTGTAAGTTGTTGTAAGCTATTGCCTAGCTGGCCAGCTCCTGGCGTATTACATTCAGGGCGCCGCCTGCTACAAACCATTCTATCTGTTGTGTGTTGTAGGTATGGTTCACAGCAATCTCTTCTTTGCTGCCATCTTTGTGGTTTAGCACCATAGTAAGGGGTTCGCCGGGGGCAAAGTTGGTCAGGCCTAGTATGTCAATTGTATCATCTTCCTGTACTTTATCGTAATCTTCTTTGTTAGCAAAGGTAAGCGCCAGCATACCTTGCTTTTTCAGGTTGGTTTCGTGGATACGTGCAAAGCTCTTCACGATAATAGCACGTACACCCAGGTGGCGCGGCTCCATAGCTGCGTGCTCGCGAGAGCTACCTTCGCCGTAATTCTCATCGCCTATTACTACACTACCCAGTTTGTGGGCTTTATAGTCGCGCTGTACGGCAGGTACTTCGCCGTATTCGCCTGTAAGGGCGTTCTTAACTTTATTGGTATCCATATTGAAGGCATTGATAGCGCCTATCAGCATGTTGTTCGAGATGTTGTCCAGGTGGCCACGGAACTTCAGCCATGGGCCTGCCATAGAGATATGGTCGGTAGTACATTTACCAAACGCCTTGATAAGTAGTTTCAAGCCATGCAGGTCGGTGCCTTCCCAGGGGGTAAATGGCTCCAGCAATTGCAGGCGGTTACTTTCAGGGCTCACTTTTACTTCTACTTTACTGCCATCGGTGGCTGGTGCCTGGTAACCTGCATCTTTTACCGAGAAGCCTTTTGGAGGCAGTTCAAATCCTTTAGGTTCATCCAGTTTTACCTGTTCGCCTTTATCATTCGTAAGCGTATCTACCAGTGGGTTGAAACTCAGTTTACCTGCTATTGCATAAGCGGTAACTATTTCGGGCGATGCTACAAATGCGTGTGTAGATGCAAGGCCGTCGTTACGTTTTGCGAAGTTGCGGTTGAAGGATGTAACGATGGTATTCTTACGGTTAGGATCGTCGATGTGGCGAGACCACTGACCAATGCAAGGGCCACAAGCGTTAGCTAACACGATGCCGCCCATTTTATCGAAGGTTTTCAGGAAACCATCGCGGTCGATAGTATAGCGCACCATTTCCGAACCCGGTGTGATGGTGAATTCGCTTTTCGCTACCAGGCCTTTCTTCATAGCGTCTTCAGCTATAAATGCAGAGCGGCTTATATCTTCGTAAGAAGAGTTGGTGCAAGAGCCTATCAGGGCTACTTCCACATCATCGGGCCAGCCATGTTGCTTTACAGCTTCAGCCATTTGGCTGATGGGTGTAGCAAGATCAGGGGTGAACGGACCATTTACATAAGGTTCCAGTTCATCCAGGTTTATTTCTATCAGTTGATCGTAGAATATTTCAGGGTTGTCGTACACTTCTTTATCAGAGCGCAGGTCGTCTTTAACGCCGTTAGCCAGTTTCGCAATGTCTTCACGGTTAGTACCCTTCAGGTAGTCGGCCATTTTCTCATCGTAAGCAAACAGTGAGCATGTAGCGCCTATTTCGGCACCCATGTTACAAATAGTTGCTTTACCCGTAGCGCTCAGGCTTTCTGCACCTTCACCAAAATATTCAACTATAGCACCGGTGCCACCTTTTACGGTAAGGATACCAGCTACTTTCAGGATGATATCTTTTGCCGATGTCCATCCGCTCATTTTACCTGTTAGCTTTATACCTATCAGTTTAGGCATTTTCAGCTCCCATGGCAGGCCGGCCATTACGTCCACCGCATCAGCGCCGCCTACACCTATCGCTATCATACCCAGGCCACCTGCGTTTGGCGTGTGGCTATCGGTACCTATCATCATACCGCCGGGGAAAGCATAGTTCTCAAGCACTACCTGGTGTATGATACCTGCACCCGGTTTCCAGAAACCAATGCCGTATTTGTTGGATATAGAGGCAAGGAAATCGTACACTTCTTTATTTACCTCGTTGGCAGTAGCCAAATCCTGATCGGCACCTACTTTAGCCTGTATCAGGTGGTCGCAGTGTACCGAGCTGGGTACTGCTACCTGGTTGCGGCCGCAGGTCATGAACTGTAATAGCGCCATTTGGGCGGTAGCATCCTGCATCGCAACGCGGTCGGGTGCAAAGTTCACGTAGTCCCTGCCACGCTCGAAGGCGCGGGTAGCGGTATCGTAAGAGTGGGAGTATAATATTTTTTCTGCCTGAGTAAGAGGGCGGCCAACAAGCTTGCGGGCTGCTTCAACTTTTTCGGGAAGTTCCTGGTAAACCTTTTGTACTAGGTCGAGATCAAATGCCATGAAGGGATATTTGAAAAGTTATGATTATTAAAAGCGATGCGAAATTACCAAAAATGTAAATGAAAAGAAAATGAAACATGTATTATTCACGCTTTTTTGTGATAGATGTGAATAGGCTGTTGTGTGATAAGATGTAGCATATCTGTTTATATATAACATTCGCTTATTTGTTGTTCAGTTTTGTTGAAAAAATAAAAAAATAAAAAAAACCTGCTGCGGCATTCCGTTGTTGTATTACGTGACAGTAGCAGGTTTGGAGCATGAAATGTAGCAAGTGCTTTTTCATAAGGTGCAGCAAAATTGAACAACGTATATTATTTTTTTTGCTTGGGTGTTTGCAGGCCATTCTTTGATGTGAATTATCCAATGCTGTATGCCTGTTGTGACACCTATAAACAATTTTTGTTTTTTAATTAACAATTGACGTTTCGCTTTCAGAAACACAAAAATCTATTTTGTGTTAGCTATTGGCAGGCAACTATTACAGTAGCAAAAATACTACAATAATATATTTTATTAAAATTAAAATACTGCTTCATTATATGGAACTGCGTTGCCTGGTAGCATTTTTACTATGTTGGTTCACAGGTGTGGACGAGGCGCTTGCCCAGGCCAATAAGCAGGGGCGCATTACCAATGCGAAAGGTGAAACGATAGAATATGCCACAGTAATCTGGCAATCATTACCCGATAGCGTAGTAATGAAAACAGATGTGAGTGACAGCCTGGGTAAATACCCTGTAGCAGATGTGCAACTGCCTGCCCTGTTTACCATAATGGCCCCGGGATATGCTAATTACACCATAGTAATAAACGATAAAAAGCAGTATGATATAAAGCTGGCGGTTGATGCACATACGTTGAATGAAGTGACTGTAAGTACTAATAAGCGTATGATAGAGCGTAAGGCAGACCGCACGGTATTTAACGTAGAAAGCAGTATAGCGGCTATTGGTACCGATGCCTACGAAGTGCTGAAACGCGCACCCGGCGTATTGGTTACAGGTAATAGTAATATATCGGTAGCGGGTAAGAATACCGTAAGTGTGATGCTAAATGATAAACTGGTGCAGCTGAGCGGTGAAGAGCTGGAAGGATTACTACGGTCGATACCATCGGCTAATGTGAGCAAAATAGAAGTGATAACTGCACCACCTGCCAAATACGATGCGCAGGGAAATACCGGCATCATCAATATAGTAACTAAAAAAGGGCTGGGCAATGGTTTTAACGGTAGCCTATCTTTTACTTACCAGCAAAGAATGCGTGGCTCAGAGCTATACTCGGGTAATTTCAATTATCGCCATGGCAAACTAAATATATATGGCAATGTCAATATCAACAGTTTTCAATTTACGTCGCAGCAGCAAACCAATACCTTTTACGAAACACAGCAGCAAGAGCAAATGCTGACCCAGTATAATGACCCTGTATTTAGCATGGTGCAATTAGGCGCCGATTATAGTGTAACTAAAACATCTATTGTAGGTGTACAATTATTCAGGGGATATACAAACCGCGACATGAACCAATATTATGATATAAAGGTTTCCCGGACTCCTGAGCAAATACTGGATTCCACCATTCGCACAGATGCTTATACATCGGAAGCCAGCTGGCGCCAAACCGCTAACCTGAATTATGAATGGAAGATAGATACAAGTGGTAAGAAGCTGAATGTGGACGCAGATTATTTTTACAGGACAAGTGACCGGGGTAGAAATTTTGAAACAACTAATAGGTTGGCAGATGGCAGCCCTGGCGGTGTGCACCAAAACGACCGTACACATGGGTTGCAAAACATTGACATACGTACGTTAAAGGCCGACCTGGTTCTCCCTTATAAATGGGCTACACTCAGTTTGGGTGGCAAGCTATCGGCCATTCATAATATAAGCGACAATACTTTGCTGCACATGGCGAGCGATGGATATGTAAAAGACTCGAGCCTGAGTAATGAATTTGATTATACGGAGAACACGCAGGCCGCCTACCTCTCGGCCCAAAAGACAATAGGGAAATGGATGGCGCAGTTTGGGCTGCGGTATGAGCAGACCCAGACAAAAGGCATATCGGTAACTGTTGGGCAAACCAACACTAATAAATATGCAAAGCTATTCCCTACGGCCTATATAACATATACACCCAATGAAGGCAATGTGCTGTATGCCAACTATAGCAAACGTATTGACAGGCCGGGGTTTTGGCAGATGAACCCTTTCAGAACTTATATGACACCAAACTCCTACGAGTCGGGAAACCCTTTTCTTCAGCCGAGTTTCAGCAATAATATTGAACTAGGTTATACCTATAAATCGAAATATACAGTAACCTTGTTCAGGGAAAAAATCACCTCCCTGTACACCCGCATATCGCAAATAGATAGCGTGGATAACGCTTTTTACTTTATAATGGCCAACGGTGGCACAGCTACCAATTATGGCCTGTCGCTATCGGCAAACTTCACTCCTTTCAAGTGGTGGGAATCGAGCACACAGGCTTATGGATATTACAACCAATTCAATTCAAACTACTACAATAGTACTGTAAGCTATCAGCGACCGGCATTTTTTATAACAACGAATAATACGTTTACACTGAACCGTGCGAAAACACTCTTTGCTGAACTTAATTATTATTATGCCAGCCAAAGAGTGAATGATTTTGATATTCAGCTGGCTGCCAGTAACCTGGGGGCGGGTATGAAGGCGATATTATTACAGAAGAAACTAATAGTTGCTGTAAATACGTACGACCTGCTAAAAACCGATTGGTGGCGTATGGATAACCAGTATAACGGTACTTATCAGGATCATTATTATGATGAGCGACAACTATCTGTATCGGTTACATGGAAATTTGGCAATAGAAGCGTAAAAGCCAAACGCGAGCGTAGCACTGGTCTGGATGAAGACAGGCGTGCTAACTAATAAATTATTGCCATAGAATTGTCAATTGCTGTTTACTGGCAAACCATAATAAGGAATATACAGTCTTTTTTAATTGAGGCGTAGGGGTATTGTGCGGTGTGTGCGTTTCTGCTATAGAAACAAATAGGACACTTAATGAGAAAGCTGTTACTAATTATCACATTGAACCTTATAACTGCAGTAGCCACATACGCGCAGACAGTACGTTATTTTCAATTTAATAATTTAGACTGCGGCCATGGTAACTGGCAAGACACCAGTTTTATAGCGGCTACATCTAATACGGTTATCATTAATCAGGTATTGGCCGAATTGGACAAACCATTGGGCGAACGCAAATTAATAGCAGGAGCAATAGCCGCAGGTAATGCCGGAATTAATCATAACGCCGGTCATTGGTTCAAATGGCACTTTAAAGAAAATGAATGGGCGCTGGCTGAAATGGCTATAGAAGTTTGTGACGGCTGCCCATATAGCGATATTGATGCGGATACTGCCTATTGGCTGAATACAGTGAGGGCATATTGCCCATGGAGTTCGCAACCTGTAAGAGAAGTGCCCAAACCAACAGGTGTGGATGATATACTGAAAACAAACGATGGAATAGTGGTATATCCCAACCCTGCCAGCAATATTTTGAATTTCAAATGGAATAATAGCCCAACAATCAATGTATATATTATAAACACAGTAGGTATAACTGTGAGAACAGCTACCATGTACCGGGCACTGCCCCGGCTGGATATAAGCGAACTACCTGATGGGATATATTTTTTGAAGATAACAGACGGGAACAGATCGGTATCAAGAACAATTGAGGTTAAAAAATAAGAGCGCACTGCGCTCTTATTTTTTTCTGAAAAACTTTCCTTGCTATGTCCAATTTCAATTAGGTCGGTCATTATTGATGTATATAACATATTCAATAACCGATAAAATACAAGAAAATGGAACCAAGGATCAATCTGTATGAAAAAGGACAAGGCGCTATTAAAGCGATGTGGGGTATCAATTCCTTCCTGGCAAAAAGTTCAATAGAAAAGCCGTTACTAAATCTTATTTATTTCAGGGTATCGCAGATAAATGGCTGTGCGTACTGCCTGGATATGCATGCTAAAGACCTGCGCGCCGAAGGTGAAAGCGAACAACGCCTGTACATGATAGCTGCGTGGGAAGAATCGCCCGTATATACCAACCGCGAACGTGCTGCACTGGCATGGGCAGAAGCAGTTACTCAGCTGCACGAAGGCCACGTGCCCGATGAAGTATATGAACGTGTGCGTAAAGAATTTTCGGAAGAAGAGATAGTTGAGCTTACTATGGCGCTAGTAGCCATCAACGGTTACAACCGATTGAATGTAGCCTTCCGTACGCATGCGGGCACTTACGAGCCCGGCCAGTTTGCAGCTGCACATTAATTGAGAAAAGCATAATTTCAGGAACGAATATCTTTAACTATGAAAAGTTTTGCGTTGTTGTTCAGGCAACCTAGCTACGACCATAGCCATACACCTAAAGAGGAATACCAGGCAATTGCCAAAAAGTGGCAAGACTGGATAAAGGGCATATTGGAACACGATAAACTAGCAACCGGGCAGCGACTGGCACAGGAAGGCAAAGTGTTGAAAGCGGGTGGTGTGGTTACCGACGGTCCATTTGTTGAGGTGCGCGAGATATTAGGTAGCTTTATAATTGTAAAGGCCGATAGCCTGGAAGAAGCCATAACATTAGCACACGGCTGCCCTGCCCTGGATGCAGGCGGGAGCGTAGAGATACGCCCTGTATTTGGCTCATAGTATTTTAACAGATTAAAGACCTGCTTTTCAAAAGCAGGTTTCTCCTTGAAATGGAAAATGATTTTCTAAAGCAATTATTCCAGCAGGAATTTACCAAAATGGTTGCTGTTATCAGTAAGCTTTATGGTTTGCAATACATAGAAACTGCCGAAGATATAGTTGGCGAAACATTTTTGCAGGCAACGCAAACATGGAGTGAAAAGGGGATTCCTGAAAACCCAACCGCATGGCTGTATACAGTAGCTAAGAACAGGACATTGCAAGACTTCAGACGGAATAAGGTATATGCACAGAAGGTAATGCCCGCAATAAGGTCGGGACAGGAAATGGAAGAAGTAATGCAGGAGCCCGACTTTTCGGAACAACTTATTAAGGATAGTCAGCTGCAAATGATATTCGCCATTTGCAACCCCGCTATTGCCAGCGAGGCGCAGATAGGGCTGGCCTTGCGCATACTTTGCGGTTTTGGTATAGATGAAATAGCCGAAGCATTTCTGTCGAATAAAGAGACAATTAATAAGCGCCTGTTCAGGGCCAAAGAAAAATTGCGTGCTGAAAATATTAAAATAGAACTACCACCACAAGAACAAATAAGCAAGCGGATAGATAATGTATTGCATGTTATCTATCTGCTTTTTAATGAAGGGTATTATTCTAAAACACAAAATCAGGTACTGCAGAAAGATCTGTGTATAGAGGCTCTGCGATTAGGGCTATTGCTTACAGAATATGAAGTGACGAACCTGCCTAAGACCAATGCCCTGATAGCGTTGATGTGTTTTCATGCATCGAGGTTTGATGCACGGCAAACAGACGAAGAAGCTGTTGTGCTATATGAAGACCAGGATGAAAACCTTTGGGATGAAGCGCTTGTAAACCAGGGTAAATATTTTTTACGCTCATCACTGGCCGGGAATGAGATCAGTTCATATCACCTGGAGGCGCGTATTGCCTACTGGCACTGTATAAAAGCCGATAGCAAAGAGAAGTGGGAAGAGATATTACAATTGTATAATAACCTGCTACTCATCAACTATTCGCCCAGTGTTGCTCTGAACAGAACGTATGCATTATATAAAGCAAAGGGCAGGGAAGAAGCAATAAAAGAAGCTGAGAAACTACAACTGGAAAACAACCATTTCTATTTCGTGCTATTGGGCGAATTGTACAAAACGATAGATAATAATAAAGCAAAAGCCCATTTTGAAAAAGCATTTCGATTGGCTAAAACCAAGGCTGAACAAAAAAGTATAGCTAAGAAGATTGAGGAGCTTAATTAGCTATGTTGCTTTGTCCAATTCGCATAATTCATTTCAAATTTCAATTCTCCTTTACCATATGTACCTGTTTCTAACCAACCGGCTTTTCTATAAAATGATGCGGCCCTTGTATTGGGTGAAGTACTTAGCCAAAGGGTTATTTGCGTTTGTGCAAAGTACCAGTTGAGCATTGTATCGTGCAGCTTTCTGCCAATGCCTTGTTGTTCGTATTTAGGTTGTACAAACAATGCCCAAATATTATTATCATGCAAATCGGCAATGGCGAATCCTGCTATCTCTTCGTCTACTTCACATACCCAGCCTTTACCACGAATGGTCATATATTCTTCACAATCTTCATCGGTAACCAATTCGGGATTCGATAGTTTGTTTTCGTTTACTGAATGCCGTACAAATTGGATTTGCGTGATATCGGCAATAGTTGCTTCACGTATTATCATTGCATTTAGTTAATAGGGTAAGTGAAATGCACCACTTTTTCAGGATGGCCACCCGTAGCGCGATAGAAATCTAACGCGTAGTCATCTGTTTCATCGGCCTGCACAAACACCTCTGTATATTTATGTTGTTTGCAGTAAGACTTAACAGCTTCTAAAAGCATCTTTCCAAAACCCTTACGCTGATATTTGGCTTTAACAGCCAGATCATAAATATACACTTCAGCAGACTGATGGTAATAAGAATGCAGGATATATGCCGTAATGCCCGCCACCACTTCGCCCCTGTGTATTGCTGTAAATACTATAAAATCGGCATTGCGCAACAGATTCTGTAAATAGGGATCGGAGGGCATAGTGAAACCCGTCATTTCGAAAACATCTTCAAACAACAGAAGCATTTCTTTGAAATTAGAAACGTCATCGGCATTGAGCTGTTTTATCATGATCTCCATAATGCAAGTTTACTGCAAATAAAAAGCTGTCTCTTACTTTATATAGCGATGTGCAACACACCCTGATCTAAATGTTTTCGACTCAACAAGTTTTAATTGTAAACTCGCAGGTAAGCCAACATCGTCCCATAACCGTCTTCCTTCTCCCACAATCAAAGGCTGCACTACGAAATGGTATTCATCTATCAGGTCAAGTTTCATAAGCTGCGATGGAAGGTCCACCCCGCCAACAGAAATGTCTTTGCCTTCTTCCTGTTTCAATTTAAGTATCTCCTCCCGAAGGTCTGTACTAACTATCCTTGTTTTTGAGTGTTCCACTTTATTCAGCGTATGCGAAAAGACAATAATTTTATCGATAGCGTCAAATGCTTGCGCAAAATCATTCATTGCATTCGTTGGGCCTGAATGAGCTTTCGCTATATCAGGCCAGAAAGGAACCATCAATTCATAAGTCTTTCGTCCATATACAATTGTGTCGGCCTTCTTCATAAGTTCCGTAAAATATTCATGTACTTCTTCATCGGCAATTCCTTTGGTGTGGTCGCAGCAGCCATCTAAGGTAATATTGATGCCAAAAACTAATTTTCTCATAAGGTTGGTTTTATAAGGTCTGGATAAAATTACTGAATCGACAAATGAAAAAGGCTGTTTCAAAAACACTTTGAAACAGCCCTATATATACGATCGGTATGCTTTATTCTTCGTTTTCAGGCGCTTTATCTATCAGGTCCATAAACTGGTCGAGCTTAGGGGTGATGATAATTTGCGTACGGCGATTACGGGCTTTGCCTGCATCTGTAGCATTGCTGGCAATCGGGTTGTATTCGCCACGGCCACCTGCAGTAAGGCGCTTAGGGTCAACACCATAATTGTTTTGCAAGGCCTGCACTACTGAAGATGCACGAAGTGTACTTAGATCCCAGTTGTTGCGGATGTTAGGTTTTGAAATAGGTACATTGTCTGTGTTACCTTCTATCAGCACTTCATAGTCGCGATAGTCGTTAATGATTTTGGCAATTTTAGTAAGCGTGGCGCTTGCTACATCCGAGATTTCATAGCTGCCCGATTTGTACAGCATATTGTCGGATAAAGAGATATATACCACACCCTTCAGTACCTGCACATCAACATCCTGCATTTCTTCCCTGCTTAAAGAACGTGTAAGATTGTTGGTAAGTACCATGTTCAAAGAATCGCTTTTGTTCTTCGCGTTTACCAGTTGCTGTATGTATTTGTTCGATGAATTGATCTCGTCAACTAATTTGGAGATATTAACGCTGCCCTGGCTGGTTGAGGTTAAGCACTTATCAAGCGCCGCCTGCAGCGATGCAACATTGGCACGCTCTGAAGCAATCTGCTCTTGCAAACTATTGACGCGCGATGTAGCTGATGATAAATTAGACTGGCAATCTGTATTTTTAGCGCTTAGCTGGCTATAGCTGGACTGCAGCTCTTTATACTTTTTTTGGCTTACGCAACCTGTAGCTAGTAGTGTGATAGCCAGGCCCGCCGTGGTTAATGTATTTAATTTCATAGTATGCTTGATTAAACTGCTGTAAAATAATTTTTTTTACTGATAGTGTTTAGCATTTGCAATTAGTATAGTGTTAAAAAAATAAAACACAGGCAGTGATGCTACCTGTGTTTTATTAAATAAAAATGCAGTTATTTCTTTTCGTACAAAAGAAATTCAACCCTTCTGTTGGCTTGGCGTCCCTCATCAGTGCTGTTACTTTCAATTGGGTCGTTTTTACCCATACCGTGTGTATCGATCCTGGAAGCGGATACACCGTTCGATTGAAGAAGCGCTGCCGCATTAGTCGCCCTGCGTTCAGATAGTGCGTTATTTACGTCGTCAGTACCAATGTTGTCGGTATAACCATTAACAACAGTGTTTATCCTGTCGTAACGTGATAGCAGGCCTGCAAAACGTTGCAGTGATGTTTTTGCATCGGCTTTTACCTCGTCTTTCCCAAAATCGAACATTGCCAGTTCGGGGTAAATAACACGCACAGTATCAGCCTTCCATTTTATTTTGGCGCCGGTAATTTCGCCTTTCAGATCTTTACGGAATTTTTTTACATAAGCGTTTCTACCAGTGTGGCAAGAGCTGAGCATAAGGGCTACAGCTGCGAATAATGTGGTAATCTTTAATGCTTTCATAGTTTTTTTTATTTACTTAAGCATTAGTATTAAAAACTATGCCTGTATAAAAATGTAACGGGAAAATTGCTTCAAAATTAAAGCCACTGCTAAGCAATGGCTTTAATAGAATGATTTTATAATGAAAGTTACAAAGCGCAAGCACCACCACTTGCCTGTGCAGCCAGGTTTTGTGAATTGCAGGTAGCCTGTGCATCACTTTTCTTCTTCGCTTTAAAATCGGTTTGAGTAGTGCCTACTGATGAATTAGGGTAGGTGCAGGTACATGTATAGCTTTTTTCGCAAGATGAAAGCGCGCCAACAAGGAACAAACCTGATATTACAAAGGCAATTTTTTTCATAGTTGTTGTTTTTAATAAGGTATAGAGGCAAAGACTATGCCAAGGGGTCTGGCTCATTTTCATAAGCGCCTTCAATTACACTTTTTAGTTCCGGTTTCTCTCTCTTTTCACGGCTTAGCACCCTATACAAAATATACAGGCTCAGCAGCATACACACAGCACCTATCAGGAAATGGATGCCCGGAAAATGAAAAGGCGCTTTATCTGTAGTGAAATAGGTAAAAGCAGTATTCATTAGCAAGGGCCCAATAATTGTTGTAACGCTCATCAGACTCGTAAGTGCGCCTTGCAATTCGCCCTGCTGACCGGGAGGCACATGGCCTGATATAACTGATTGCAGCGAAGGGCCACAGATACCACCCAGGCAATAGGGGATAAGAAAAGCAAACATCATCCAGCTTTCGGTGGCAAATGCAAATAATACCATTCCTAATGCATAAAGCGATAAGCCGAGATAAATACTTTTTTCATCGCCAATTTTGGGGTTGACAACCCTGGTAAGCCCCGCTTGTACAGCGCCTACTAACACGCCAACAACAGCCAATGATATACCTACCATTTTCTCGCTCCAGCCAAACCGGTAAATAGTAAAGAAGTTCCAGTTGCCTTGTACGGCCTGGGCGCCCAGGTAGATAAGAAAGAAACAAACTGCGAGTTCGCCAATTTCAGGATGTTTGGTGAGGAACTTTAATGAACCTAATGGATTGGCTCTTTTCCAATCGAATGGGCGGCGGTTTTCTTTGCTAAGCGATTCGGGCAACAGGAAATAACCATATATGCAGTTGATAAGACAGAGTGCGGCAGCGGCATAAAAAGGCGCACGTATGCCCCATGTAGCCAGGAAACCACCCAATGCAGGGCCTAATACAAAGCCCAGGCCAAATGCTGCGCCTATCAAACCAAAGTTTTTAGCACGGTTCTCATCGGTACTTATATCTGCTATATAAGCAGAGGCAGTAGTAAAGCTGGCACCGGTCATGCCCGCAATAACGCGGCCAAGAAACAACCATCCGTAAGTTGGTGCAAGCGCTAACACGATATAATCGATACCAAAGCCAAGTAATGCAAGCAGCAAGATAGGCCTGCGGCCATACCTGTCGCTGAGATTACCCATAACTGGTGCGAATAAAAACTGCATCACTGCAAAAACAGATAATAGCAGGGCGCCGTAAGCACTGGCCTCATTTACGGGAATTCCTTTTAGCTCGGCGATAAGATTGGCCATTACGGGAATGATAAGACCCCATCCCATAATGTCGATAAGTAAGGTGATGAATATAAAACCCATCGCCCCCTTTTTAGATGATTGCATAAGTGATTTAATAAGGTGCGCAAAGCTAATGCATATAGAAACATGCAGTGTTTACTAATGTGTAAACAATAGTCGCTTTGCAACAGGTGTAGTTTATTCTGCCGGCACAAATGCAATAGCATCTATTTCAACCAGGTAATCGGGTGTAGCTAATGCTGCAACAAAAAGCCCCGTGATGGTGGGTGGATTTTTTAACCCGCCCAGAAATTTTTGTGAGGCCCGGAAACCTTCACGCAAATCTTGCCCCTGCACAATGTATATATTTAGTTTCACCACATTTTCAAATGTGGCACCGCAAGCGGTAAGTGCTGTTTGCAGGTTTTTCATTACTTGTTCTGTTTGCTCAGCCAGGCTTCCCTTGCCCATTATTTCTCCTTTCTCATTTGCGGCATCTTGTCCCCCGATGTAAATAGTTTTGCCATTTCCTTGTGTAACTGCTACTTGTGAAAAAGCAGGATTTTTTAGTAACCCATCGGGGTTTAAGAATTGTATCTGGTTATTCATGGTTTGTAGTTATTTGTTTGATGAATTGCACTAATAAATGATGCCAGAATGGTGGCATTTCCTGAACTATACTAAGCTTTTGCTATGTAAGGAAGTTGTTATAAGATGAGTAGCAGGGATAGTATTTTTCAAGTATATCAGCCAAATTCTACGGAGTAAATAATGAAGCCGCTACTAGAGCGGCTTCATTACAGTATGCTTTGGAAGTTTCTAAATTGCATCCAGTGGTTTGCAGTTGCAGGACGAATAACATATCCTTACAGTTATCTTAAAAACCCACTTTAATATAGCTCCATCCTTCGGCCTGCCGTTTTATTATATGTGCTAATGCTGCAGGGATAATGCTTGCCTGGGGTAGAAGCTCGGTTTCATTTATTTTTTTCTCCTTCAAAGTGTTTCTGCATATTAAGAATTTTATGCCCGAATCTGACAAGCGTGCAATTTCTGCTTTGAATTTCGAGTTATTCGTTAAGAATGTAGCCCCCGGTCCATGTACCACCACTTCTATATCTATATTGTGCATCGCAACCAGCAGGTTATCCAGCTGTTTCACAAACCCCTTATGTACTATTGTATCGTTGTTGGAAAGCTGAAATACTACTTTGTATTTAGTATTGTTATTATCGTTCATAGTTTGTGCTTGAATATTTACTGAGAATATGAGGGTCATTATTACTAATGCTATAAATCTTATGTTATACTTCATGTGTTTTTTTATTAGTTAATATTTGTGTTTTAGTTAGTCAGTATTTGTTCCCATTGAGCGCCGCTTATATCTGTTAATTCTACTTTGTAAACGCCTTTGGGTAGTTGGGATAATTGGGGATCGTTAAAACGAAGTAATGCTTTAGCGCCCAGGGGAATAACAAGGCTGTATTTGCCCGCTTTCACTTTAGCGACATAGCTATTCGCAATTTGTTGTGGCGCCATTGCCGCTAAATCTTCAGCGCCTCTTTCCATCACTATAGTGCCATCCTTATTTTTCAAGCGTACAGCAATTAGAAACGAGCCATACACATCTGCACCCTGATCCCGGAACACTGTAAAAGCCAATTGATCATTTTGAATGGTTGCATTGGTGATTGTGATATGAGGGCGCACCGAAAGATTATGTAGTTTGCCCCACACACCTCCATGAAAGTATTGGTTGGTAGCCAGCGTGAGTAAAAAGATAAAGGCTGCACCTGTTATCGTTACTTTTTTCAGGGCGCTATTTCCCCATTTCAAGTCACCGGAACCAATTTTGGAGAATAGTGCACTCCGCTTCTCAGTCATTGGTCGTATGCCTATATAATAATCGAGCGCGAACCTTCCGCCACCGGAGAGGAATATTGTAAATCCCGCAGCAATACCCAGCACACCTATTTGCCACTCATCAAGACAAGTGGTGCCGAGCCAGCCTGCGCCTAACAAAATTCCTAAGGCCAATCCGATCACTCCGATACTCATGAGGCGGGTGAATATGCCGAGCATGAATAGCAGGCCAACAACAGCCTCAACTATGGTAAATGCAAGCATAAACCACCAAAGAGCCTGCTCGTGTGATACCAGGTATTCTATTCCGGGCTTTATAAGTAATGCGTTAGGCAAAAAATGGTTAAACTTTTCGCCAATATATCCCGCAGCATCGGGGTCTAATTTGTTAGCTAATACCAGCCTGCGCCAGAATGCGGAGAAATACGTCCAGCCTGTAACCAATCGCAAGGCTAACGTAAACATAGCAGCCAGGTCATAAGACTGGCCGGCAAAGTTATCTTTGTTGTACTTCATGTTTGTTATTGAAAAGATTAAAGCATGCGTGTTACATGGCAATGCACATAACCGCTTTCAGATTGCTATAAAAACAAACAGAGTATCAGACAAGTATTTTCCTGTATCGCAAAAAAAGCGGGAACTCGTCACATAGGGTAGCTGAAAGAAAGCGGGAGAAATGAAGTTGCCTCTTATCAACTATTTGCCAGCTATGGATAAGTGCAGTGCTCACCAACTGTGGCATTAGGTCAGAGACTTGAACTCTTACGGCAAGCTGCGTATTATCCGATTGTTGATGTACACAATTATGGTATAGGCCGGAATATGATTGGCTAACAGGCGGTATGTTTTGATAGGCTTTTATTGCTTTTTTTAGCGGGCAGGTAATTAAAGCCAGCACAAAAAAAGCCCAAACTATAACCGCCCTGAAGGTTGAGGGATATTGGGCATTAGAATATTTGATATCCGGGTACAATGCGCCAAAGTTAGTATCTGAAATGTTAAGGGTGGTTTAAGAATAAAATTGTTTTATAAATAGAAATTGCCCCTAATCATCAGCTCAAACTTTCATTCTGAGCCTCAACGCCATACCGTATTGCCTCTTCAAGTACTGTAAGGTTTATATCTTTTAGCTTTTTGAACTTTATACAATACCCTGTAACGCTTGCTTTACCTATTTTTTCGCCAAATGTTTGTGCTAAGTATTTTTTGTCTTCTATGCCAAGGATATAGACGGAAATGCCGGTTGTGTTTGCGCTCATACCAATTTGATAAAACTCCCGGGTTGTTCCATCGGCATATTTTATTGTGTAAGATCCGTACCCTATGTTAGGATTGCTGACAGTTTTGCCATCGCTGTCTTTACCATCTAAGAACCATAATTTACATCTCGGCAATACTTTAAGTATATGCAGGTGCAGCTCTTGCATGTCATTACGTTTTGGTTCAGGCTGGCTGTCAATGTAGTTTTTAATTTGTTCCTGTACGTTCATATAAATATTATTACTAATCGCTTACTCTGCTTTCCAAATTTTGTTTTATTTAATGAAGTACCAGCGAATTTCTCTAGTTGTAAAAACCGAAAAATTGCAGGCAAAACAAAAGCCACTGAATTTTCAATGGCTTTATATAAATATAATTCTGTGAACTCGTAGGGACTCGAACCCTAGACCCGCTGATTAAGAGTCAGCTGCTCTACCAACTGAGCTACGAATTCAGTACAACAAATATAACTAAAGTTGCCAGTCAACCAACTGGTTTACCCATTCTTTGCGGAAAGGTGTTTGCACTTTTATGTAGTTATCGGTATAGCCTTCCATCATACCGTTTTTCTCTGCGCTTTCAAATAGTACTTTTCTTTTATCGCCTGCATGTTGTGCAGTAAAGTATTGCAATTTCTGGTAAGAAAGATTGCGTAGTACTTTGTTGCGCTCATGCCGTATGTGTATAGGTACAACAGGCTTCAAATCGATAGCCAAGGTATTATCGCGTTCTGAATAGGTGAATACGTGCAGGTATGAGATGTCGATATCATGCAGAAAATCGAAAGTGTCTTTAAAGTCTTCATCGCTTTCTGTAGGGAAGCCTACTATCACATCTACACCTATTGCGCAATGCGGCATCAGTTGTTTGATGGTGGCAATTCTGTCGGCATACAATTCGCGTTGGTACCTGCGGCGCATGAGCCCGAGTATTTTATTACTGCCGCTTTGCAGTGGTATATGAAAATGCGGCATGAACTTCTTCGATTGCGAAACAAATTTTATGATCTCGTTGCTTAACAGGTTTGGCTCGATAGAGGAGATACGGAAGCGATCGATTCCTTCAGTTTCGTCTAGCGCCTGCACCAGCTCGTAAAAATTTTCTTCGCGTTTGCGGCCACCATTGGTGCCTTTACCAAAATCGCCCAGGTTGATGCCCGTAAGTACTATCTCCCTGGTGCCGGTTGCCGCCAGTTCTTTTATATTGGCTAATACACCATCAATACTATCGCTGCGGCTATGGCCACGGGCCAATGGTATGGTACAGAAAGCGCAATTGTAATCGCAGCCATCCTGCACTTTCAGGAAGGTACGGGTACGGTCGTTTAAAGAGTAAGAGCTATTGAAGCCTTCCACTTCTTCTATTTCGCAAGAGTGTATTTTAGTGGTACTGCCCTTGGTAAGGTCTTGCAGGTGTTTGGTAATGTTGAATTTTTCGGCAGCGCCCAATACCAGATCCACCCCTTCTATCTCAGCTATTTCCTTTGGCTTTAGTTGCGCGTAGCAGCCTGTTATTACCACCATTGCTTCAGGTGCGCGGCGTTGTATGCGCCTTACCAGCTGGCGGCATTCTTTATCCGCATTCTCGGTTACCGAGCAGGTATTAATAACATATACATCAGCGGCATCTTCAAACTCTTTTTTCACAAAGCCATCTGCCTCCAGCATGCGGCTGAGGGTAGAAGTTTCGGAATAATTGAGTTTGCAGCCCAGGGTGTGGAAAGCAACTGATTTGGTTGTTAGCATAACAGGGCGCAAAATTACGAAATATTGCAATCAGCTTGATGGATTAACACTACAAATGTATCTTTGCATAATATTTTACCACTTATGAAGAAATTTTTACTGTTTTTAGTTGCGGGGTCAGCGCTTTGGGTATCCTGCAATAAGATTGGCGGCCTGGGCAGCATCAGCCAGGATATTAATTCAAGCACTACGTTCGATTTGCCAGGTGTTCCCGGTTATGACACCGTATTGCCGGGCGGCGTGAACGCATACGCGCCAACAATAAATTTGCAGACCGACGTGGCAAATACATTGCAGCAAAATAACACCAGCAGCGATAAGGTGACCAGCATTACCCTTACCAAAATGAGCTTAACTGTTACAGAGCCTGCTGGCGAACCATTCGACTTTATGGATACCGTACGCGTGTATATAGCTGCTGAAGGCCTTGAAGAAAAATTAATGGCGCATAAATATGGTATATCTGCCGGGCAGCAAACGGTTGACCTTGATTGCGAAAGCGATGTGAATATGAAAGACTACTTTTTGAAGAACCAGGTAAGCATCCGCTTTGGTGGCCACTTTATCAATACTCCTGATAGCGCAACAAAAATACGAATGGATTTTGTAAACAAATTGACAGCCAACGTATTGAAATAACTAACAACTTTATTGCAAGAGAATAGCCCCGTAGAAATACGGGGCTATTTAGTTTATTTCAACCTATTAGAAAATCTTCTAGAAGCGGTAACCGATATTGAAACCGAATTGTACCAGCGCTTCAGGGTCGTTATAGCTATTATAGCCGTTGTAGTACGTATCGTTGTTATTGGTAAAATAAGAGAAGCCAACACCCAGCTCAAGCCCCATATGTAAATGCTTGGTTGGGTTAATGTTCAGTGAGTTATTCACAATCATACCCATAGTAAACGAGTTACGGTCAGCTTGGTATGGGCCAGAATAGTAGTTGTAAGGAGGATAAGTAGTATAGTAAGGCTCCATATAATAATAGTCAGTATACTGGGAATAACGCAATACGATGTTAGGACCTACAGCATATTTTACTTTGCCTTTACCACCGGTCGGATAGAATTTCAAACCCGGCATAGCGTAGAAAGAGTAGTCGTGGCGGCTATTGTTATAATAGCCATAGTAGTCATAGCGCGCATTGTCAATGTTAAAAGCCATAGCAAATGGCATGTAGAAGCTAACAATATTGTTTTTCCTGTCCAGTACACGCTCATAGCTCAATGCAAAACCGGGGCCATTTTCTGTAATTTGTAGTGGTGCTGCAGAAATAATATTATTGCCATAGTCCAGCTTAGGTCTGCGTTTTTTGTCAAAACGTTCCATACGGTCAGGGCGCATTGGGCCGCGACGATCGGCAACTATTACATCCTCATCGCCACTTTCGTATTCAATACGTTCTACTTCTTTTTTATTGATGATATAGCTTGGCCCGTCTTCATTATCGGCCCTTTTGTAGGTAATGTTCTTTTCGCCTACTACTTTTACCTTCACTTCCATTACATCGCCATCGCGGGTGTACAATTTATCCTGGGCAAAGGTTGTAGTTGCGCCAAACAGGGTAATGGCACTTAATAATGAGATTTTCAGATTCATACAGAATGAGGGTGTTTTTTGTTATAAATAGCACACACTGTGCCAATTTTCAATATATCAACGCAAAAGCAGCAAATTAATTGTATGTAAACTTTCCGTTGGGCCCATCTATTACTACTTCTTTTTTGTCTGCGTCTTCAACATACCCTGAAATTTGCGCATCTATACCGAAAGATTTAGAAATTTCAACAATTGATGCTGCAGTTTCTTTATCGGTATATATTTCCAGCCTTTGGCCCATATTGAATACCTGGTACATTTCCTTCCAGTCGGTACCTGCAGCTTCTTGTATCATATTGAACAATGGTGGTACAGGTAGCAGGTTGTTTTTAATCACGCGCAAAGGTTTAGGCAGGTAGTGTAAAACCTTGCTTTGTCCGCCGCCGCTACAATGTATAATGCCATGTATTTTGTCGAAGTGCTGTTGCAATACTTTCAATACTACCGGCGCATAGGTACGGGTGGGGGAAAGTATCATTTTACCTACATTCAGTGGGGTTTCGGTAGCATCCAGTAAGCTGTATTTACCATTGTAAACAACTTCATCGGGCAGGTTAGGGTCAACACTTTCCGGGTATTTTGTAGCGTATTCTTTCTTAAGCATTTCGTGGCGGGCACTGGTAAGGCCGTTACTGCCCATGCCGCTGTTATATTCTTCTTCGTAGGTGGCTTGTCCGTAGCTGGCCAGTGATACCACTACATCGCCTGCTACCATTTTTTCGGTGGTTACCAGTTTATCGCGGCGCATACGGCAGCTCATGGTACCATCTACTATTACGGTACGTACCACATCACCCACATCAGCAGTTTCGCCGCCCAGCAGGTGTATATCTATGTCGTATTGTCTTAAAGTATCGAAATATGATTGTGTGCCGTTTATCAGTTCGCTGATCACTTCACCCGGTATCAGGTGCTTGTTACGACCTATGGTTGATGAATAAGTGAAAGGGCCTGTGGCACCAACACATAGCAGGTCGTCAATATTCATGACAATAGAATCGATGGCGATGCCTTTCCAAACGCTCAGGTCGCCTGTTTCTTTCCAGTACATATATGCCAGTATCGACTTTGTACCGGCACCGTCAGCATGCATCAGGTTGCAATAGGTATCGTCGCCACCCCAATAATCGGGGTATATTTTGCAGAATGCATTCGGGTAAAGGCCTTTATCAAGCTTGGCAATGGCGCGGTGTACATCTTCTTTTTGTGCAGATACGCCCCTTTGGTTGTAACGGTTATTGTCAGACATCGTGCGCAAAAATAAAACTAAAACCTAAAGAAACAGTTCGGTAGTCTAAGTATTGAAAAGAGAAGTTAATTTATATTCCAGCAGGCGCTTTACTTCCGGCCAATCTTCTTCAATAATGCTGAAGATGGCGGTATTGCGTATAGTGCCATCGCGCCTGATGCGTTCGTTGCGTAAAGTACCTTCAAATTTGGCCCCTATTTTACGTATCGCCGCTCTGCTACGTATGTTTTGGTCATGTGCCTGAAACTGCACCCGTACTGTTTTCAGTATTTCGAAGCAATAGGTAAGGAGTAGTAATTTGCAGGCAGTGTTATGGCCTTTGCCCCAAACCGCAGGGCTGTACCAGGTCCAGCCGATCTCCAGTTTGCGGTGTTCAGGGTACATATTATAAAAACGCGTACTGCCTATCACGTCCCCCGTTTTAGCATCGAAAATAGTGAAGGCATATTCTTCACCCGTTGGCCTGCGCAATAAAGCGCTTTTTAATTCACCCAGCAGTAAATCCTTGTCTGTACCATTTATAGATAAGAACTGCCATATTTCAGGTGCCGCGGCAATATGCAACAGCCTGTCGAAATGTTCTGATGACAATGGCTCTAAACGCACATATTCATTTTGCAATAGCACAGGGTGCTGTATCCAGTTCATAGCTTTATTATATGGTGCAATTTACTGACCGTATCGACATTTATGTACATTTACGCCTATGATAAGTAAAGGGCCATTATTGGAATGTGTACCTAATTTCAGCGAAGGGAGAGATAAGCAGGTAATAGATGCTATTGCGGCTTCTATTAAGCAAGTGCCTGATGTAAGCCTGTTGCATATAGATATAAGCCCCGCGGCCAACCGTACGGTAATGACTTTTGCAGGTTTGCCCGAGGCGGTGACGGAAGCAACTTTCCAGGCTATAAAAACTGCCGGTGAACGTATTGATATGGCAAAGCAGGAAGGAGTTCACCCGCGTATTGGCGCCACCGATGTATGTCCATTAGTGCCATTGGCCAATATGACCATGGATGAAGCTGTATCTTATTCACAAAAACTAGGTAAAAGAGTCGGAGAGGAACTAGATATACCTGTATATCTATATGAGTATTCTGCAAAAGCGGATCACCGTAAAGCTTTGCCCGATATACGTAAAGGCCAATATGAAGGCTTTGCAGAAAAAATGAAGCAACCTGGATGGATGCCCGATTATGGTCCTGCTATCTTTACACAAAGCACAGGCGCCACCGTATTAGGTGCACGCGATGTATTGGTAGCGTTCAATATATCGCTCAATACGCAGGACGTTGAAAAAGCGGAATACATAGCGCTGCGCCTGCGTGAGCGCGGCTATTGGCTGAAGGAGAATGGACAAAAAACAAAAGTGCCCGGTTTGCTGGCTAAGTTACGCGCTATAGGCTGGTATATGGCCGATTTTGGAAGTGCGCAGGTATCGATGAACTTACTGGACTACAGGATAACGTCGCCCCTAAAGGCTTGGGAAGCCTGCAAGGCGGTTGCTAAAGAAATAAACGTAGAATTAATAGGTAGTGAGCTGATCGGCTTGATGCCTGAAGCCTGCTTGCTGGAAGCGGGTAACTTTGCGTTGAACGGAAAGATTGCTGATAAACAAGAGACCATACAAAAAGGAATAGAACATTTAGGGTTGGATAAAGTAAAGCCTTTTACTGCTGAAGAGAAGGTACTGGAATATGCCCTGCAAAAAGCCGGATGGATACAATGAGCCAAAGAAACGCACTATATCATATTTTTTCTGTTGTCAGGATACTGCTATATCCTTTTGCGCTGATATACGGTGCCGTAGTCTGGCTGCGCAACCGCCTGTACGATTCAGGTGTCTATGCATCGGTTGAGTTTAGTGTGCCTGTAATAAGTGTAGGTAATTTATCGGTAGGTGGCACGGGTAAAACGCCACATGTAGAGTACCTGATAAATTTATTACAATACAGCTATAAAGTTGCCACCATGAGCCGGGGCTATAAGCGTCGTACGCAGGGGTTCATCCTGGCCGATGAAACAACTAACGCGCTACGCATAGGCGATGAGCCGATGCAATATTTCATGAAATATCCTGAGCTTACAGTAAGCGTAGCAGAAGAAAGGCTGACGGGCATACCCGCATTATTGCAAAAGAAGCCGGATATTGAAACGGTAATACTAGATGATGCTTACCAGCACCGCTCGGTAAAGCCGGGCATTAATATTTTAATTACCGATTATTCAAAACCATTTTATAAAGATCATATACTGCCACTGGGTACATTGCGCGAAAGCAGGATAGCATATAAACGTGCCGATGTGATCATAGTATCGAAATGCCCGCCAACGCTTGAGCGGTCTGTTGCTGATGAAATGGTCCGTTCGATCAATCCTTTACCACATCAGAAAGTTTTCTTTACCATTATCGAATACTCGCAGCCTTACAATGTATTCAGCCAGGAAACAGAATCATTAGTAGGTAAGAATATCGTATTGGTATGTGGTATTGCAAAGCCGGAACCGTTGGTAGCAGAATTAAGGTCGGTTGCCGGCGATGTGCATGTATTATCTTACGCCGACCACCACTATTTTGGCAGTCGCGACCTGGAAGAGATCAAGGCGGCATTCGATAACTGGCAAGTGGCTGATAAAGTGATTGTAACTACCGAAAAAGATGCGGCACGCCTGCACTTGCATGCTGATAAATTGCAGGAATGGGGGCTAAAGCTGATTGTATTACCTATCAATGTTTCGTTTTTATTTAACAATGGGAATGATTTTGATAGTATAGTTTTAGAATACGTTGCCAGAAGTGCAGCGGAAAACCACACATACTATGACGAAAAAACATAAGGCATCGAGCAAAAAGAAAGTTGACAGCTCGGGCAAAAAAATTTACAAAGGCAAACTGGAAGTGACTCGCGGGGGTATGGGCTTTGTAATAGTGGAAGGCCTGGAAAAGGATATACTTGTAAAGCGTGATAAACTGGGCATAGCCTTTAGTGGCGATGAGGTGCGCGTGGAAGTGAACGAACGTGGCAGAAAATTCGGCAGCCGCCTTGAAGGAGAGATAATAGATGTAATAAAAAGAAAGCAATCGGAATTTAGCGGCAAGATAGAGGTACATCCCCATTTCGCATTCCTGATAACGGATAATGAAAGTATGCCGGTCGATCTGTTTATTCCACTACACCTGTTGCATGGCGCAAAAAGTGGCGACCATGCAATAGCACGTATAGTGGAATGGAATGGCAAATCGAAAAATCCGGTTGGTGAAGTTGTTAGCATACTGACTAACGAAAGTGCCAATGAGATAGCCATGAAAGGCATACTCATAGAGAATGGTTTCCCGCTTACCTTTCCCGAGGAAGTGATGGAAGAAGCTGCACGCTACCCTGAAGGGGTGCATAGCGACGAGGTAAAGAAGCGCAGGGATATGAGAGGTACACTTACATTTACTATCGACCCGCTAGATGCAAAGGATTTTGATGATGCAATATCTTTCAAAGACCTGGGCGATGATATGTATGAATTGGGTGTACACATAGCAGATGTAAGCTATTACATAGAAGCAGGATCGAAACTGGATGAAGAAGCGTATAACAGGGCTACAAGCGTGTACCTGCCCGACAGGGTGCTACCCATGTTGCCGGAACGTCTATCGAATGAATTATGCTCGCTAAGGCCCGATGAAGATAAATATACTTTTTCAGCGGTGTTCAAGATCAATAAAAAAGGTAAGATAAAAGACTATTGGCTGGGCCGTACAATAACAAGATCGCAACGCAGGTTTACTTACGAAGATGCACAGGAAATTATAGAAGGTAAAGAAGGAGATCATAAAGATGTAATATTGTTACTAAATGAATTGGCCCAAGACCTGCGGGCGCAACGTTTCAAAAAAGGAGCTATCAATTTTTCTTCTCAGGAAGTAAGGTTCCAGCTCGATGATAGCGGCCGGCCAATAGGCATAGTGGTAAAAGAAAGCAAGCAAGCGCACCAGCTGATAGAAGAATTTATGCTACTGGCCAACCGTACGGTAGCTGAATATATTTCAGGCATAGAAGTAAAAGGCAAGCCTGTACCATTTCCTTATCGCGTACACGACGCACCTAATGAAGATAAGCTGAATGTATTCGCAACATTTGCTGCCACATTCGGTTACAAATTCAGTATGAATACGCCTGAGACCATTGCTCGCTCATTCAATGAAATGCTGAAGCTGGTTCAAGGGAAGCCGGAGCAACACGTGTTGGAAACTTTAGGTATCCGTACTATGGCCAAAGCTGTTTATACTACTGAAAATATTGGTCACTATGGTCTTGGCTTTGAAGATTATTGCCATTTTACATCTCCTATACGTCGCTACCCCGATGTATTGGTGCACCGCGTATTGCAGGAGTGCCTGGATAACAATATTAAGCCGGTGAAAAATATGGAGCAACAATGCCGCCATTGCAGCGACCAGGAACGCAAAGCGATGGAAGCAGAGCGTGCTGCCAATAAGTACAAGCAGGTAGAATACATGCAAGACTATGTGGGCGAAGATTTTGAGGCTGTGGTAAGTGGTGTGGCCAGCTTTGGTTTTTGGGCTGAAACAGTTGAGCACAAATGCGAAGGCATGGTATCGATACAGGATCTTGCCCAGTTTGATGATTTTGAGATGCGCGAAGGCGAGTATGCTTTAGTAGGTTTGCACACCGGTTTGAAATTTAGCATTGGCGACAGGGTGAAAGTACGTGTAGTGGCTACCAACCTGGAGAAAAGGCAAATTGACTTTACTTTGCTGGAGGTACCACAGCGCCAGCCGAAGAAAAAATCTGCTAAGGCGGAAGCTAAACCACAAGACGGTAAAAAAACTGCCAAACGTAAAAGATAACACATGCACAGTTTCAGCCTGCTAGTTGAACTATTTGAAGAACGCTTAAAAGAATCATTGCCTTTTCCGCAATTGCCATCGGGCCTGTACGACCCCTGCAGGTATTTTATGGAACTGGGTGGTAAAAGAGTAAGGCCGGTGCTATGCCTGATGAGCAACGAATTGTTTGGTGATATAACGGAAGATGCATGGCATGGTGCCATGGGTATTGAGTTGTTTCACAACTTTACCCTGATACATGATGATATAATGGACAGGGCCCCGCTACGCAGGGGTAAAGAAACCGTTCATGAAAAATATAACCTCACTACAGCTATTTTATCCGGCGATGTGCTGAATATATATGCTTACGATCAACTGGCTAAAATACACACCAGCCTGCCGCAGGTATTGCAGCTATTCAATAAAACATCGATAGAAGTTTGCGAAGGTCAGCAATGGGATATGGATTTTGAGAGCCGTAATGATGTAAGTATTGAAGAATATATACACATGATTACGCTGAAAACATCGGTGCTACTGGCATGCAGCTTAAAGATGGGCGCCCTGTTAGGTGGAGCAACTGAAGGCAATGCAAATAAGCTGTATGAATTTGGTAAAAACCTGGGTATCGCCTTCCAATTGCAGGACGATTATTTAGATGCTTTTGGCAGCACTGATAAATTAGGTAAGCAAAATGGTGGTGATATCATTGCTAATAAAAAAACATATTTGCACCTAAGCGCAGTGGGCAATGCCAACCATTTGCAGCGTAAAGAAATAGATGATGTATTACTGATGGAGAGCACTGATAAAGTGCCTGCTATGCTCAATTTATTTGCAAGTACCAAGGCCGATGAAGCATGCAGGCAAGCTGTACAACAATATTCGGATATGGCTTTTAAATGCCTGGAAGAGGCAGCTGTTGTCAGCAAGCGTAAAGAGCCATTATTCGAATTGGCGCAATACTTATTGATGAGAGACCGGTAGTACGCTCAATAGTATTTTTTTGACTTTTGCATTTTGAATTTTTAATTTAAAAAAATGAATTACTGGCTGGTAAAATCAGAGCCCTTTAAATATAGTTGGGAGCAGTTTAATAAAGACGGTAAAACCCATTGGGATGGCGTGCGCAATTATGCCGCGCGAAACAACCTCAAGGCAATGGCTAAGGGTGACCAGGTATTTTTCTACCATAGCAACGAAGGGCTGGCTATAGTAGGCATTGCCGAAGTGGTTAAATCAGCCTACCAGGATCCTACAACCGATGACCCCAATTGGGTAGTCGTTGATCTGAAACCAATACAAACATTGAAGAAGCCTGTGACGCTTGCTGATATAAAGGCAGAACCTTCACTTGCTGATATGGATCTGGTACGTTTATCACGCTTGTCGGTAGGTGCTGTAAAACCTGCCGAGTATAAAAAGATAATGAAAATGGCAGGGCACTAATCCAGCGCTTCTTCTAATATTCTTACTTTTCTCTTAGCAGCCTTTTGGGTTGCTTTTTTTTGGTTTGCTTCCCACTCTCGCTGCAATGCTTTGGTGGTTTTACGGCTGCCATCATGGCTCCAGCCCGGTACTTTGAAGAGGTATCCCAGCTTTTGTGTGAAACTGATAGGTTGTTTCAGGTCTTTACCAATGCTTTTCCATTCGTGAAAGATGATGCCAACCGGGTGGTGCGGGTTTTCTACCGGCGATGTTAATCCATATACAGGCGGCTCTTCCGGCATCTCTTCTATAAAGGTGCCAAACATCCTGTCCCAGATAATAAGCGCCATACCCATGTTCTTATCAAGATATGGTATGTTGCTGGCATGGTGTACCCGGTGGTGCGATGGAGTTACGAATATATATTCAATGATCTTCGGCAATTTTCCTACAGCCTGCGTATGTACCAGTATGCCATATATCTGCGTTATAGCATACATAAACAGTATATCAACAGGTTGAAAACCGAGTATGGCTAAAGGTATAAAGTATAGGTAGCGGTAAAAAGGCATGAATACCGATGAGCGGAAACCCGTTGTAAGGTTATATTCTTCTGAAGAATGGTGTGTGACATGCACTGCCCAGAAGAAACGTACACGGTGGTCAATATAATGCTCCAGCCAGAACATAAGGTCTTCGCACAAGAACAGGGCCACCCAATATACAATCGGGTTCCAGGCAATATTAAATTGATATTGTGCGGCAAATATGAGCACTGCAAGCGCTACACCACGTAGTAATAAGTCAACACCGGCATTCACAATATTCATGTAAATATTTACCAGCGTTTCTTTCAGGCTATAATACTTCCACCCATGAAAATGGCTTAATACCAGTTCCAGTGGTATCAGAATGGCGTAAATGGGAATGGAAAACAGCAACAATATTTGCTTATGTAGCTGATCCATAATAAGTTATCATTTATGATTATATCGGAAAAGTCCTCAAAAATACGAAGGCTTCCTGTTATATGGTCATTATTTCTTTTTCCTTGTCTTTACAGTGCTGGTCAACCAAAACTATATGTTTATCGGTAACCACCTGTACACGTGCTTCAGCATCTTTAGCAGCATCTTCGCTAAGGCCATCTTTTTGCTGTTTCTTTATTTGCTCAATAGCCTCGCGGCGTATATTACGAACCGATATTTTAGCATTTTCACCTTCGCCGTTTACCCTTTTTACCAGTTCTTTACGGCGCTCCTCAGTAAGTGGCGGTAAAAACAGGCGTATCATGGTACCATCGTTTTGCGGGTTCAGGCCTATGTTCGATGCAATAATGGCCTTTTCTATTGGCGCCATCATTTGTTTTTCCCAGGGCTGTAT
The DNA here is from genome assembly GCA_946479435.1 of uncultured Sphingobacteriales bacterium. Next base: position 29,247 of record CAMLFX010000008.1, read on the forward strand.
AGCCAAAGTACGTGCATCAGGCACCGTGATGTTGGCTACTTGGGCTAATGGAGTAGCAGAGCCATAATAATCAACAAAAACACCATCCAGTATTTGCGGGTTTGCTTTACCGGCGCGTATCCGGCTTAGCTCTGTTTCCAGGTGGTCTATGGCGCGCTTCATTTGTTGAGAAGCATCATTGAATATATTGTCTAATACCTCGCTCATGATAATTTTTTTGATTTTGCAGGAGGCAAATGTAAAAAATGTTCGCCAGTTTATGCCAAACTCACGGTTCTCTATATCTTTATTGATGCAAATAATACTTTAACTATCCTTATTTGGATACCCCTGAATGGTGTGGTAACTTTGCATAAACATTTAATATAAAATTGGAAACGACAGTACAAAGCCCGGTTACGCTAACGGAAGGAGCAATAAAAGAATTGCACAGGGTGATGAATGAGCCCGATTTTGATAAAACCCAGTTTTTGCGTGTAGGTGTAAAAGGTGGTGGCTGTTCCGGCCTAAGCTATTTATTGGGTTTCGATAATAAGGAAGATGACGACGAGATATATGAAATTTCTGATATACCTGTGGTCATGAAAAAAGCACACGGCCTGTACCTGCATGGTATGGAGGTTGACTTTTCTGATGGGTTGAACGCCCGTGGTTTCGTCTTCAAAAACCCTAATGCCAGCAGTACCTGCGGTTGCGGTACTTCTTTCGCTGTATAATATATATGAGAATTGTTAAAACTATCCTGGTTATAGCGCTGCTGTATTTGGCTATGGTAGCTACCGCTCAAACCAACGCACCTCGTCCTGCTAATATTAATAAGTTAGATCTGCGTGGTAAACGAACCGGTATGTGGGTAATAAGCCAACCGGAGCGTATGGGCGAAGAAGGCTACACTGAATTTGGTAGTTACGACCGCGGTAGCAAGTATGGTGCGTGGTATAAATTAGATGAACAAGGTGAGCTGATAGCGATGGAAACATATAGGAACAATGTGCTGGATGGTGAAGCAAAGTATTTTGAACGTGGTTTTTTGATTGCCACAGGCAATTATAGGGGTTTAAATCCTGCCAGGGCAGTTGATACATTCATAGTAGAGAACCCAATAACAGGCGAACAATCTTTGCGGTCCATATCTACCGACAGGCGAACAGTTCGGCACGGCTTGTGGCGCTTTTATGATGCCCGTACCGGCCGTCTATTGCGCGAAGAAGATTACCAGGTAGATGAGCTGGTGTACCAAAAGGAGTTCCCAATGTCGAAAGAAGACAGCCTTTACTACCAGAAACGTATTGAGAAAATGCCCCACAAGCAGAAATCGAACTACTACAAGCCACCCGCAGATAAACAGACTAGTTATTTAAGGTAGTATTACTATTGTATATATTCAACCTTCCATTTTGACCTTCGACTTCTCCGATAAACTAACCATGTTCGAAAACCGCTTGCGGAAGATGTACAAGCATTACAGCAAGACGGCACGCAGGCAAGATATTGCCTGCTACCGCTTTTACGATCATGACCTGCCCGAGTTTCCTTTTGCCATTGACATATACAAAGACGTAGTGCATGCTGCCGAATACAAACGCAAGCATGGCATGGAAGACGAGGAGCACGATGCCTGGCTGAACGCTTGTAAGGAAGTGATTGCTCAGGTACTAGAGATTGAACCTTCTGTAGTATTCATGAAGCAACGCCAGCGTAAGACCAACAGGCAAGGGCAGTACGAGAAGTTCGCTGAGCAAAAGGTGGAACGTATAGTGCCGGAGAATGGGCTTAGCTTCATCATCAACCTGACCGACTACCTGGATACAGGCTTGTTCCTGGACCATCGCATAACCCGCAACATGGTGCGGGAAGATGTGAAGGACAAACGCGTGCTCAACCTGTTCTGCTATACGGGTGCATTCAGTGTGTATGCAGCACATGGTGGTGCAATGAGTGTTACATCGGTCGATATGTCGCGTACCTACCTGAACTGGGCCAAGCGCAACATGCAGTACAATAAGCTGTATGTGGAAGAGAAGCATAGTTTCATACAGGATGATGTGATGCAACTGATCAAAGAACTACCTGCCGATACATTTGACCTGATCATCTGCGATCCCCCAACGTTCTCGAACAGCAAGCGTATGGAAGACACCTTTGATGTACAACGCGACCATGTTACACTATTGAAGCGACTATTGAAGAGCTGTACGGATGGTGGTAAGATCTACTTCAGTAATAACTACACCGACTTTGTGCTGGACAGGGATAATATACCAACGCCCTCTATACAAGATATAACCAACGCAACCACTCCGTTCGACTTCCAGGGCAGGCTGAGCAGGAAGTGTTACATAATAGAAAAATAGCTAGAACCAACTACTGTTCTTTTTGCTGCGTCTTGTTGTACCCGTTACCCCTAAAGAGCCTAACAAACTGCGGACAATAGCATTGCCTGCAGTACGCATCATGCTTTTTACAACGGTGTTATCGCCAATGGTTTCCAGCAGGCCTTTTTCTTCTTTTTCAGCTGCCTTGCGTTTGGCAGGGGCCTCTTCTTTTGCTGTGGCCAGTTTGCCGTTCAGTATTTCGTAAGCGCTTTCACGGTTTACCTCTTCAGCGTACTTTTTTACTAATGGCGATTTTGCAACCAGTTGATCTATCTCTTGCTGCGTCAAAACATCCATCCTCGACTTTGGCGGGCAAAGCATGGTAGCGACTAGCGGAGTAGGGATGCCTTTCTCATTCAATAAACTTATCAAGGCTTCGCCTATACCTAATTGCGTGATGATATCTTCTGTTTTATAGAATTCACTATCGGGGTAGTTGGCGGCAGTTTTTACAATGTCTTTTCTATCGTTCGCTGTGAAGGCGCGTAGTGCATGCTGTATTTTCATGCCCAATTGACCCAATACACCCGGCGCTATATCCATTGGATTTTGCGTACTAAAGAAGATGCCAATACCTTTTGAACGTATCAGTTTGATGACAGTTTCTAATTGTTGTAATAGTACATCACTTGCATCGCTGAATATCAGGTGCGCTTCATCAATGAACATGACCAGTTTGGGTTGATCGAGATCGCCCTCTTCAGGTAGTGTTGCATATAGTTCCGATAGCAATTGCAACATGAACGTTGAAAATAGCTTTGGCCTGTCTTGCAAGTCGGTAACACGTACTATTGAAATAACACCACGTCCGTCATCGCCAATACGCATCAAATCCTCTACTTCAAAAGAGCGTTCGCCAAAGAAGAGGTCGGCACCTTGCTGTTGCAGTTCTATCACCTTACGCATTACCGTGCCAACCGATGCCGCAGAGATATTGCCATATTCCTTTCCCAGTTCTGCCTTGCCTTCGTTGGCTGCCCATTGTAATGTTTTTTGCAGATCCTGCAGATCAAGCAGCGGCATCTGGTGGTCATCACAATATTTGAACAGCATAGAAAGTATGCTGCCCTGTGTATCGTTCAACGAAAGTATTTTGGACAATAGTACCGGGCCAAATTCAGTAACCGTAGCGCGCAATCTTACCCCCGGTTCTTTACTTATCGATAGCAGTTCAACAGGATAGCCTTGTGCCACCCAGTCAATACCAGTTTGCGCTGCACGTTCAGCTATCTTATTGTTGTTAGTACCCGGTGCAGCAATGCCACTCAGGTCACCTTTTATATCCAGCATCAGCACGGGCACACTGGCATCGCTCAAGGCTTCTGCTAATACTTGCAGTGTTTTTGTTTTGCCAGTACCCGTAGCGCCACTTATCAGCCCATGGCGGTTCATGGTTTTTAGCGGAACGCAAACAGTAGCTTCATTTACCAATTCTCCATCTAACAAACCTTTCCCTAATAAAAGCGATGCGCCTTTAAATGTATATCCTTTATTGATTGTTTCTATGAACTGGGCTTTCTTATCCATAAACTGGCCAATAATGCATTGTGATTATTTATGTTTGTTGTTCAATTTTGTTGAAAAAACAGGAAAAAATAAAAAAAATCCGTGCGACAATTCACCGGCAAAACCGTTTATGGTAAAGAGTTTCAAGCCTGAAATGTCGTTTGTCATTTTATTTGCATTGAACAATTTTGAACATCGTATATTTTTATTTTTCACCGTTAAAATATAATAGCAAATATACAATATATTTGCTATTATCATTCAATTTGTTTCTTCGGCTGTTTTAAAAAATATATCCTTTCTTATCGTACACCGCTGCAGCAATACGGCGACGTGCATCTTTAGCATTAAAATTATTGGTCTTAGTAAAACGTTTCAGCCCCATCAGCATCATGCGTTGTTCATCGCCATCGGCAAATGAATTGATGGCATTTTTGCCGGCATGGTTAATACGGTCGGCTGCATCGTTAATGAATACTCTTGCCGCATCTAACGCTAATGCAGCATTATCTTTATTACCATCCTGCATTTTTATTGCTCTTAATAATGCCGATTCAGCCTGGAAGGTATCGATCACCATATCGGCCATGTACATCAGCAGCTCCTGCTCTTTATCAAGCGCCATCATCAGTTTTTGCACGGCAGCACCGGCGCACATCAATATGGCTTTTTTGAAATTGGCTATCGCTTTATATTCAGCAGCAAACGGTGCATCATCTTCACCGAAATCAGGTATGCTCGTCAGCTCTTTCTGAATGCCCATAGCAGGTTTCATCAGGTCGATACGGCCTTTCATAGCCCGTTTCAGGTACATATCCAGTATCAGCAGCCGGTTTATTTCGTTAGTGCCTTCAAATATGCGGTTGATGCGGCTGTCGCGGTATGCGCGCGATATATTGTATTCATCAGAGAAGCCGTTACCGCCATGTATCTGCACCCCTTCATCTACTACATAGTCCAGGGTTTCAGAGCCTATCACTTTTAGTATAGCACATTCAATGGCATATTCTTCAGCCGCACCCAGCAGTGTTTCATCTTCATTTTTGCCTTCAGCGCGCAGGCTATGTTCCTTCTCATCTATCCATTTCGATGTGCGGTATAAAGCTGCTTCAGTAGCAAAAATGCGGATGGTCATTTCAGCTACTTTATACTGTATGGCGCCAAATTGCGCAATAGGTGTTTTAAATTGCTCGCGGGTAAGGGCATATTCAACACTTGTATCCATTGCCCGTTTAGCACCGCCCAGTGCAGCCGCGCATAATTTAAGGCGGCCAATGTTGAGTATGTTGAAGGCTATGATATGTCCACGGCCAATTTCACCCAAAAGGTTTTCAACCGGCACTTTGCAGTTCTCGAAAAATAACTGGCGTGTGCTGGAGCCTTTGATACCCATTTTGTGTTCTTCTTCCCCAAAGCTTAAGCCCGGTGTATCGCGGTCAACAATTATTGCGCTGAACTTATCGCCATCTACCTTTACAAATACGGTAAACACATCAGCGAAGCCCGCGTTGGTTATCCATATCTTTTGCCCGTTTATTATATAGTGTTTTCCATCTTTGCTCAGCATGGCAGTGGTGCGGGCACCCAAAGCATCGGAACCCGAGTTTGGTTCGGTAAGCGCATAGGCGCCTTTCATTTCTCCGGTAGCCAGCTTTGGTATATACTTCTGTTTTTGCGCTTCCGTGCCAAAATAAAGTATGGGTAGCGAGCCAATACCATTATGGGCAGCCATGGCTACCGCAAATGAGTGGCCACCACCCAGGCATTCGTTAATAAGTGTAGCTGTTACAAAATCTTCACCCAGCCCGCCATATTGTTCGGGGAAGGCGGCGCCTAATAAGCCTAGTTCGCCCGCTTTATCCAATAACTCAGGCATTAGGCCCTCTTTCTGCTGGTCTATTTCTATCATGTGTGGCAGCACTTCTTTCTCCAGGAACTCATTACAAGTTCCGGCTATCATCTTTTGTTCTTCGTTAAAATCTTCGGGAATGAAAGTGTTGGCTATATCGGGTTGTTGTATCAAAAATCCTCCGCCTTGTGCTGCAACATGTGTTTGTTCTGCCATGGTATGCGTGTTTATATAAAGCTACTAAAAAACGATGTGCAGCCTTGTTAAATTATTACAATACCCATAGTGGTAATCGCTATTTTTGACAAGGTTATGAAGAAGGCGGAATCAGGCTATTTTAAAGTAAAAGACGTACAATTGCACTACCTGCAAATGGGTAGCGGCAAACAATTGCTGCTGGCTTTTCATGGCTATAATAACGATGCGGGATTGTTCATGCCTTTTGAAAATGAAATAGGGGAGCGCTATACTATAATATCTGTTGATATGCCACACCATGGCAAAAGCCATTGGGATAATGAAGCATTATCTGTACAAATGCTGCAAGAGCTAATAACTCATTTGAAAAAAAAATATTCGGTTGAGAAAATAAGTTTGTTAGGCTATAGTATGGGGGGCAGGGCTTGCCTCAAGTTAGTAGAATGCTGCTGTAAGGATATTGATAAAGTAGTATTGATGGCCTCGGATGGGTTGCGCTTTAATTTCTTTTATTATTTCCTTACACGCGTTGCCATAGGCAAAAAGCTATTTAAACATTTTATTGAGCAGCCGGAAAAATACCTGCCACTGGTTGAGCGGCTGAAGAAATGGAAATGGATAGATGAATCGCGCTACAAATTTGCTATGCAATATGTGCATACCGAAGAAAAACGACGATTTCTGCATAATGTGTGGCCGGCTATGTCTGCATTGATACCTCTTACATCGAAAGTGAAGGCTAATATCAAAAAAGAAGAAATACCCTTATACATATTTATGGGTAAGTATGACAAGATCATTCAACCAGAGCTGGCAGTAAACTTTTGTAAAGGATTACCGACAGCCAAATTAACCGTTCTGGAAAAGGGCCACAGGCTAATGGATGAAGAATGTGTGGCTGAAATTGCAAAGTGCTTACTTTCGTAGCGTATGCAAGCGTTAGCAATTATATGTATGGTATTGATGTCGTGCTACGCGGCTTTGATACTTCTGTATCGAATGGGTTGGGAGAAACAACCCTTTTTCCGTTTGACTGGAAGTCATCACCCTAAAACAAAAATCAGCGTCATTATACCTGCCCGCAATGAGGCTGCGAATATCGGTAAATGCATTAAAGCTATACTAGCGCAAAACTATCCGGCGCAACTGCTGGAAGTAATTGTAGTAGATGACCATTCTGAAGATAATACCGCGCAAGTGGTGAATAACTTCCGCAATAAACAAGTGCGTTGTATATCGCTTGCCGACTGGCTAAGTAATAAAGGCCAGATAATAGCCTACAAAAAAGAAGCTATTGCTGCAGGTATTGCCAATAGCAGTGGAGAGCTGATTGTAACAACCGATGCGGACTGCACTATGGGTATAGAATGGCTGCGGCATATTGCAGGTAAGTATGAAGTATATAAACCTGTAATGATAATAGCACCTGTTGATTTCAACCACGACGATAGTTTATTAGACATATTCCAGTCGCTCGATTTTATGAGCATGCAGGGTATAACTGCTGCCACGCATGAGTTGAAGCTGGGTAATATGTGCAACGGTGCGAACCTTGCTTTTACACGCCTTGCGTATGATGCTGTGGATGGATATAAAGACATTGATCATCTTGCATCGGGCGATGACTATTTGCTGATGATGAAAATGCAGAAAGCGTATCCCAACCGTATTGATTATCTGAAAGCAAAAGAAGCGATCGTATATACGCCACCCCAGCCCGATCTGAAGGGTTTTTTACAACAGCGTGTGCGTTGGGCATCGAAATCGGGAAAGTACGACGATAAGATAATGACGCTTGTGCTGAGCTTTGTGTACCTCTTTAACCTTACGCTATTTATTTTGGCAATTGCCTGTTTTTTTAGCGCTAGTGCTATTATGATTTCCGGCGGCATGTTGCTGATAAAAGTGGTAGCTGAAATGGTGTTTTTATTTCCTGTCGCGAAGTTCTTTAATAAAACTAAACAGCTGTTGTATTTTCCTTTCCTGCAGCCTTTTCATATTGCATACATAGTTGTTGCAGGGCTGATGGGTTTTGTAGGTGTTTATAAATGGAAGGGAAGGAGGGTAAAATAAATGAATGCAGTTGTAACTTTAGTAAATTAAAAGAGCTTTTGTATGGGTAAATGGATAGCAGCTTCGATAATACTAATACTTGTTGTGGTGGTAGGTTACATGTACTGGTTTTATTACAACCCATATAGTGACGGCTACAGGGAGGGCGTGCTTCAGAAATTTTCGCGCAAGGGGAACGTATTTAAAACTTATGAAGGGGAAATGATACAGCTTGGTTTTGGCCAGCGTGGCGCTGCCATCAATTCGCAATACTATTATTTTAGTGTAGATGATGTACAATTGGCCGATACTTTAGAAAAAAGCCTGGGCAAGATCATTCGCGTGCACTATACCCAATACAGGCGCAACCTGCCATGGAGAGGAGAGAACTACGATAAAGTAAACGCTGACAAAGGCCAGTATGTAGTGGATCAACTGGCCGAAGTGCGCAATGCTGTTTACTAAGCTAATAGCAGGAAAACCGCCGGGGCTTTTACAAGATTAGGTTTTTGGGTTCTCCACTCGGCTATGCTTAGCGTTCTTATATATTCGGTAGCACCTGTTATATTCTGGGCAATGCATAACCTTGTTTCAGGGTTGCAATATTGCAGCAGGTCGTTCACCATATTGTTATTCCTGTAGGGTGTTTCTATAAATAGCTGCGTTTGGTTGTCTTTTTTCGAATTGGCTTCGAGTTGTTTGATGCTTTGGCTGCGTGCGGGTTCTTTTACCGGCAGGTAACCATTAAAACAAAAACTCTGTCCATTAAGGCCGGATGCCATCAGGGCTAGTATTAAAGAATTGGGGCCGGTGAGCGGTACTACTTTAGCGCCTGCTTTATGCCCAACGGCTACTAATTCAGCACCGGGGTCAGCAACGCCGGGGCAACCTGCTTCACTCATTATGCCAATAGAAAATCCTTGTTTTATCCAATGCCTAAGTGTGTTGAAATCTGGCCCACGGTGCTTATCAATTTCTGAGAATTGTAAGTCGTCGATCACTATGCTTTTATCTACCGATTTTAAGAAACGCCTGGCTGTACGCAGATCCTCGACAAAGAAATGCTTGACCTTAGGGGCTACTTCTGTTATTTGTGGTGATAGCGTGTGTAACGCTTCTTCAGCTATTGGGATGGGTATGAGATAAATTGTTGCTTGCTGCATGAGGTTTAAAATTACTCTTTGTGCAAGAAATATTGCTTAGGTATTTTCGCACTATGGTATTGCAGAAAGATTTTTATACAAGAAAGGATGTAGTGAAGATAGCTAAGCAACTGCTGGGTAAATTTTTAGTGACCAATTTCGATGGGATTTATACTGCAGGCATGATAGTGGAAACAGAGGCTTACGCAGGTGCTGCGGACAAAGCATCGCATGCATTTGGCAACAGGCGTACCAACCGCACTGAAACCATGTATGCAGAAGGTGGAACTGCCTATGTGTATCTATGCTATGGCATACATCATCTTTTCAACGTAGTGACCAATGTTAAGGATACACCCCATGCCATATTGATACGTGGAATAGAGCCTGCAGATGGTATTACAGATATGCTGTTGCGCAGAGGAAAGGATAAAGTGCAACCTTCGCTAACTGCAGGGCCCGGCGCCATGAGTGTTGCTTTAGGCATAAAGACGAGCCACACCGGGCTAAGCCTGCTGGGTGATGAAATATGGATAGAGGATAGGGGAATAAAACTGACTACTAAAGATATTGTAAGCGGTAGCAGGGTTGGTGTTGCGTATGCGCAGGAAGATGCATTGTTACCGTACCGGTTTTCTATAAAAGGTAATCCCTTTGTAAGCAAAGGGAAAGGGCTATAAAACAAAGAAGGCAGCTATATAGCTGCCTTCTTTTATGTTGAAACTTAATTTTCTTTTAGAATTTAGGACAGGTAACGTTTGTACGTGGTTCGAAAGAGCGTTTGTTGATGCAGCCATTGAATATCAGCGATATTTCATAACCACCGTTACCGTTAGTAGCAGCAGCGAAGTTAGACAGGTTAACATCGTAGCTAACACCCAGCTTCATTTTCGACCATTCGAAACCAATGTACGGAGAAACTGCATCGCCGTAGCGATACCAGCCACCAAGATAAAGAATGGTGTTCTTAACAAATTCTTCGTCGTGACCAGGATTCAATACAAAACCTACAGCAGCACCCGCAAGAATTTCGCTGGCTGATGCCTGAGATTGGTATAAACCACTAGCATATAACACTATATTTTCGTTCAGGTCGAAAGAACCGCCTAAATAGCCTGTGTAACGAGAATGTATTTTATGGTTATCGTTCAGGAATGTCTCAACCGGCTGTGTAAGGTGGTAAACCGAGAAACCCGCGTAAGCAGTAGCGTGTTCGGTAATACGGCCAGAGTACATTAAGCCAAGGTTGAAATCAGGATATGTAAGATCGGCGTTGCCAAAAGTTTCAGAAGTGCTATATGGTGTACCACCTGTTTGGTAGTCAAACTGATCTTCGAATTTCAGTTTAGTGAAATCGATGCTTTTTTGTACCAGCGCGCCTTGTACACCTAAAGATAGTGTGTGTTGTTTTTCAACACCAAATGCTTTGTGATAAGCTACTGAAAGACCAACAGTTACGTTCTGCAAGCCACCCAGGCCCGAGCGATCGAACATACCTAAAATACCAATGCCAAGTGCATCGCCATTATTAAGCCTGTCCTTCATTGTAGCCATATCGTATGATACTGTACCAGTTATATATGGATTAGGGGATACGCTGCCCCATTGTGTGCGATAGTTTGCTGCCAGGCGCAGATCGCATTGTGTAAGGCCTGTCAGCGCGGGGTTTAGAGTGAGTGGTGATGCAAAATATTGAGTATAGTGCGGATCTTGAGCCATTGCTGATGTTGACAATACCAACGCTGCACCAACTCCCAGTAATATTTTCTTCATCTGGTAACGTTTATTGAATGTTAAATTAAGTTTCTGCAAGCCAAAATAAACCAAATTCTACTATTATGCAAGACAGTAGGAAATAATATTTTAGTTGGGCACCAATGCACTATAAAAACTGAGGATTGAAGGCATTTGTAATGTGGAGCAATTTAGTATGATATATGTTGTTTTTATTAAATGTTGGTACAAGTTAAAAAAGCCATGACAATTGTTAATATATGGTTTTTTGCAGTTAAAGTCCAGTTAAACTGACCTGCCAGATTTTGATACATAGTACAAGCTTCTATTTTTGTACCTTTGCGCACATTTCATAAAAATCATCCACAAAACTAACATGGATAGTCTGCCATCCATAGACCAGGGGAAACTACCCAAACATATAGCCATCATAATGGATGGAAATGGCCGTTGGGCAAAGGAGCGGGGGGAAGATCGTGTATTTGGACACCACGAAGGTGTGATGAGTGTGCGTGATATAGTGAACGCTTGTGGCGAAGTGGGTATAAAATATCTTACTTTATACGCTTTTTCAACCGAAAACTGGAACAGGCCTAAAGAAGAGGTGAACGCCCTAATGGAACTACTGGTGAACACCATTAGAAAAGAAGCTGATGAGCTGAAGAAAAAAAATGTGCGGTTGCATGTAATCGGCGATTTTGAGAGCCTGCCTGAACTGGCGCAGAAAGAGATGAACGAGGCTAAAGAAATAACGGCTGCCAATACAGGCCTCAACCTGATATTAGCACTTAGTTATAGCTCGAGGTGGGAGATAGTAGAAGCTGCTAAAAAAATAGCCGTAGCTACGGCTAAAGGCGAACTGCAAGCAGAAGAAATAAACGAACAAGTTTTTAATAGTTATTTGAACACAGCAGAATTTCCCGATCCGGAACTGATGATAAGAACAAGTGGGGAACATCGTATCAGTAATTTTCTGCTATACCAACTGGCCTATGCCGAGCTGTATTTTACGCCTGTGCATTGGCCGGAATTCCGTAAACAACATTTATACGAAGCCTTACTGAATTACCAGCAGCGCGAGCGCCGTTTTGGTAAAACCAGTGAACAAATTCAAACGAACAACCCCCAGCATGTTGAATAGCCTCCCGCGTTTCTGCTTTTTATTGATTTGCAGCATTTTTGCCAGTTATACACTACGGGCGCAGCTTTCTACGTCCGGCGACTCCAGTACCGGCGTGGGTTTAAGTGGCATGAGGCAGAGCTCTGCTCCCGTAACCAGTACACGCCCTTCTGAATACCAGATAGGTGGTGTTACCGTAACAGGTGTAAAATATCTTGATGAAGACCTGATGCTGGCAGTAGCAGGGCTGAAAGTAGGTGAGACCGTAAAGCTGCCTAATGATGAAAATATTGCAAAAGCAATACGTAACCTCTGGAAGCAAGAGCTGTTTTCGAATATCGATATAACTATTACAAGAATAGTAGGCAGCAAAGTGTTTTTGAATATTGAAGTTGAAGAGCGCCCGCGCCTTAGTAAATACAATTTTAAAGGAATTAAAAAAAGCGAAGCGCAGGAGTTGAAGGATAAGGTGAACCTTGTGAAATCGAGAGTGGTAACGGAAGCAACCAAGAAAGAGGCCATCGTCCGCATTCAAAAATATTATTCTGAAAAAGGTTTTGGCGATGCTACTGTTGCAGTGCGGGAACGCAGAGACACCCTGGGTGTTAACCAGGTTATACTGACCTTCGATATTGATAAAGGCAATAAGACAAAAATAAACCAGATAAACATTGCAGGTAACGAATATACCAGTGATGCCAGACTGAAGCGCACACTTAAATCGACTAAAGAAATGCCACGCATCAGCGTGCATGCCGCAGATAAGGAAAGTATATATGAAGCGAATGAACGCTCTTTCGGTAAGTATGTTGGTAATTTTGGTTTCTTATCACTATCGAAAACATTAGATGCACTGAATCCTTATTTCAGGTATAATTTCTTCTCTTCGGCGAAATTCAACAAACAGAAATACGAAGACGATAAACAAGGGTTAGTGAATTATTACAATTCACTTGGCTACAGGGATGCTTCTATTGCCAGCGATACTATATATAAGGTAAAGAATGGCAACCTGAACATAGATATAAAAGTACGCGAAGGTCGTAAGTATTATTTTGGTGATATAGAATGGAAGGGTAATACAAAATATTCGAGCGAGTATTTAACTACTGTACTGGGTATTAAGCGTGGTGATGTATATAACCAGGAGCTATTAGAAACACGCCTTGGCCGTGCGATAAACCCTGAAGGTACTCCCGATGTAAGCAGCCTTTATATGGATGACGGCTATTTATTCTTTAATATAGACCCCGTTGAAACTTCTATTATTGGCGATACCATTAATTATGAGATGCGCGTGACGGAAGGCCCGCAGGCTACAATTAAAAATGTAAATATTGCAGGTAACGACCGTACTAATGAGCACGTAATACGCAGGGAACTTTATACCCGCCCGGGTAACAAATTTAGCCGGGCCGACTTGATACGTTCACAACGCCAGATAGCGAACCTTGGCTTTTTTGATCCTGAAAAAATAGGCATACAACCTACGCCAAATGCAGAAGACGGGACTGTTGATATAGATTATACTGTTGTAGAAAAATCGAGCGATCAATTGCAGCTTTCTGCCGGTTTTGGCGGTGGTGTTAAGTTCTATGGCAATATCGGTATCACTTTTACCAACTTCTCTATTCGTAACATATTCAAGCCTAAATTCTGGGATCCGCTGCCTGTTGGCGATGGTCAACGTTTATCGCTCAACTACCAGTCGAACGGTGCATATTACAACTCACTCAACTTTTCATTTACTGAGCCCTGGTTAGGTGGTAAAAAGCCAAATGCACTTACTACAAGTTTGATATATAGTAAATACTCCGGTGTATATACTCCTATACCTGCCGATTCATCTTATATCAGGGTGATAGGTGGCGGTTTGTCGCTTAGCAAACGCCTGAAATGGCCCGATGATAACTTCATATTTACTTATGGCGTTAACTATCAAAACTACAGGCTTAAAGACTATTCACTGATACCTGATTTTAATAATGGCTATAGTAATAACCTGTTTTTTAAACTGGTGTTGGCACGCTATTCGGTAGATCAGCCTTTATATCCGCGCAGCGGTTCGAATGTTAGCTTTACATTCCAGTTCACTCCGCCATACAGCAGTATAAGCGGTAAAGATTTTTCCGGTGAGGCTGCCTCTGAAAAATATAAATGGATAGAATACCATAAATATCGCTTTACTGCGGAATGGTATCAGAAAATAACGGGCAACCTTGTATTTAAGCTGGCTACCAAATATGGCTTCCTGGGCTATTACAATCCTGATCTTGGTTACTCGCCGTTTGAAAGATTCCAGCTGGGTGGTGATGGTTTATCCGGCCAAAACTTCTTTATAGGAAGGGATATCATAGCACACCGTGGTTATAAAGATCCGTACGCTACCAACGCTACTATATTCAATAAATATACCGCAGAGGTAAGGTATCCATTCTCGCTGAGCCCAACATCTACTATATATGGCCTGGCTTTTGTGGAAGCTGCCAATGCATGGAATACTTTTGATAGCTATAATCCGTTCAAGCTAAATCGTTCGGCGGGCCTGGGCATACGCGTATTCCTGCCCATGTTTGGTTTGCTGGGCCTTGACTATGGTGTAGGTTTCGACAGGTACAATAAAGCAACAGGTGCTACCAGCTTTAAGGATATAGCCAGCTTTACCTTTATGTTAGGTTTCGAGCCGGATTGATGCTAAATTTTTAATTTGCTAAAAATAAACTCTCGTGATATGAAAAAAATAATCTTAAGCTTGGTATGTATTATAGCGGTTTCTTTTACTGCGCAAGCGCAACGGTACTGCATTATAGATTCAAAATACATACTGGATAAACTGACTGAATATAAAGACGCCCAAACGCGCCTTGATAAGCAATCGCAAAACTGGCAGAACGATATTGATAACCGTATGCAGGAAGTAGAGCGTATGTATAAATCGTATCAGGCTGAACGTGCTATGCTATCGGACGATATGCGTAAAAAGCGTGAGGATGAAATAATGCAGAAAGAGAAAGCCGCTAAAGACTTGCAAAAGCAAAGATTTGGTTTTGAAGGAGACCTTTTCAAAGAACGCCAGAAACTGGTAAAACCTATACAGGATAAAGTATATAATGCGGTGCAGAAATTTGCTACAACCAAGGCTTACGACCTGGTATTGGATAAAGCAGGAGGGGTTACTCTTTTTTATGCCGACCCGAAACTGGATCATAGCGATGATGTGTTAAAATTACTTGGATTAAACAAATAATGGCATTTACTTTGCACTTCTGAAAATTTAAAGACCTAAAAATTACAAATGAAAAAAATCATCTTATTTCTAGCCTGTGGATTGTTGATAGGCAATGCTGTGTTTGCACAGGCAAAATTGGGATACATCGATTCTCGTGAGTTGCTGAAAGCTATGCCCGAAATCACCAAAGCTAATACAGATGTAGAAGCTTATGCAAAAACCTTTCAGGACCAATTGCAAACAATGGGCAAAGAATATGAAAAGAAAGCTCAGGAATTTCAGGCGGGTGAAAAGACAATGACCGATGCCGTGAAGGAAGTAAAAATAAAAGAAATACAAGATCTGCAAAGCCGCATAGAGTCTTTCCAGCAAAGCGCTACAGAAAAAGTAGAAAAGAAAAAACAAGAATTGTATGCACCTGTGCTTGAGAAAGCAGATAAGGCAATAAAAGATGTTGCTACTGAAAAAGGATATGATTATATCTTCGATGCCAGCTCTGGTGCACTATTGCATGCTAACGAAGCAAACAATATACTTGCATTGGTGAAAACCAAACTTGGTATAAAATAAACAGCCCCTTGTTTATATAATGAAAGATGCCCCTGTAATCAGGGGCATCTTTCATTACAGGGATATTTAATCATCAGTGTGCTTTGCCGAATAGCTGCTCGCCAGCGTGTATTGCTACGGGCAACCTATTTTCAACCGGCGGTATGGGGCAATTGTATCCATCTGCAAAAGCACAGTATGGATTATAGCACTTATTAAAATCCAGTACTATAGTATTGTCCTTAATGTCTTTTATTGATAGATCGATATACCTGCCGCCTGCATAGGTCTCTATATAGCTGGTAGCATCGGTAAATGGTACAAACAAATGCTCCTTATCTTCTTTTAATAAAGAAAGGTTCTGATAAACAGATAGCTGAGCAGCGGTATCATTTATGCTGAAATGCAATATGCCATATTGCCTGAATTTTTTGGTCTTCCCACTGTGCGTAGGCATATCAAAAGATCTAGCATTGGGTGTAGTTGTTAAACTTGCCACTATTTTATATTTTTCATCAGGGGCAAAGAATCTTAAATAAGCGGTATCATCACCCTTCAGCGGACTGCGCTCTTCGGTGATGAATTCTTGCTTATAATGTTGGCGATAGCGCTCAATTTTTTCTTTATACGACTGTTGCGCATGTAATATAAAAGGGCAGCAGCTGATAGCTACTGCCCCTAATAAATGATATAACGTACTTCTAGTCATTAGTTTTTTCTGGTCGCATTTGAGGGAATAAAAGAACATCCTGTATTGAGACTTGTCCTGTAAGCAGCATTGCCAAACGTTCGATACCGAAGCCAATACCTGCTGTTGGCGGCATACCATATTCAAGCGCGCGCAGGAAATCGTAATCGATATACATAGCTTCGTCATCGCCACGTTCCATTAGTTTTACCTGGTCTTCAAAACGTTCGCGTTGATCAATAGGGTCGTTTAACTCGCTATATGCGTTCGCTATTTCCTTGCCGTTAATAATCAGTTCAAATCTTTCAACAAGCCCTTCTTTTTCGCGGTGCTTTTTGGTAAGCGGGCTCATTTCTATCGGGTAGTCGATAATAAAAGTGGGCTGTATGTAGTGCTTCTCACATTTACCGCCAAATATCTCATCTATCAGTTTACCCTTACCCATGCTAGGAGCGGTTTCTATTTTCAGTTGCTTACATACATCACGCAGCTGGTTTTCGTCCATGCCATTTATATCGATACCGGTATGCTCTTTAATAGCATCGTAAATGCTGATGCGTTTATATGGTGCTTTAAAGTCTATCTCTACACCATTCACCTCTGTTTTGCTGGTACCGTTGGTAGCAATAGCTGTTTGTTCCAGCATTTGTTCCGTAGTTTCCATCATCCACAAATAGTCTTTATAGGCAACATAAAACTCAAGTATGGTAAACTCAGGATTGTGCGTTCGGTCCATACCCTCGTTGCGGAAGTTACGGCTGAACTCATACACCCAATCGAAGCCACCTACTATCAGGCGTTTCAGGTATAATTCGTTAGCAATACGCAGGTACAAGGGAATATCCAGCGCATTGTGGTGCGTAGCAAACGGGCGTGCTATGGCGCCACCGGGTATGCTTTGCAAAACGGGTGTATCAACCTCTAATGCACCACGTTCGTTCAGGAAAGAGCGTATAGCATTCTTCATCTTTGTGATGCGGATGAATGTATCGCGTACATTAGGGTTAACTATGAGGTCGGCATACCGCTGGCGATACTTAAATTCAAGATCGGTAACGGCATCGTACACTTCTCCATCTTTTTCTTTTACTATCGGTAATGGCCTTAGCGCTTTGCTTAGTAGTGTAAAGCTTTCAACATGCACCGATGTTTCACCAGTTTTGGTAGTAAACACATAACCTTTTACGCCTATCACATCGCCTATATCCAGCAGTTTCTTCCAAACAGTATTGTATAATGTTTTGTCCTCGCCGGGGCAAATATCATCGCGTTTTATATATAGCTGTATGCGGCCGGTACTATCCTGCAATACTGCAAAGTTGGCCTTACCCATATCGCGAACACTCATGATACGGCCTGCAAGCGATACTGCCTTAAATGCTTCCTGTTTATCTTCTGTATATTCTTCCTTTATGTTTTTAGCATAATGGCTTACCTCAAAAAGAGGGGCAGGATATGGGTCGATGCCCAGGGCATTTAATTCTTTTAGTTTGTCGCGGCGTACAACTTCCTGTTCGCTAAGTATTGCTTGCATTAAAATGGTTGATTGAATGTGCACATACCCTGTAAGCAGGGTAGCGTTAATTTTTTATAACGTGTGCAAAAATAGTAAGTATCAGGCAAAAGCCTGCGTACTAAGGGGCTTAGTTTATTTTTATTCTGTAAAGTCCCCCATTGTCGCCGCAAATGGTCAGATTGCCGTCGGGTGAAAGGGCTATGCTCCTCAACGCGTCGGTGGTGAATTTTTCGTATGCCTGCCAATCTTTGCCGCCGTTAGTGGTATGTATGAAGATGCCTTCCTCTCCAACTGCCCAGCCATTATTCTCGTCTTTGAAGAAGATATCGAGTAAATGGTATTTGGGTAAAGCTGAATTATTGCCATTGCGTTGTTTATCCCAATTTTGTCCACCATTGGTTGTATGGTAAATGCTGCCATTATACCCGCAAACCCATAGCTCATTGGCATTTTTCAGGTGCATGGCCATGAAATTTTCGTTCTTTATATCCAACATCTGCCAGGATACGGCACCATCATCTGTTTTTTCTACTACCCCAAAGCCGCATATATATCCTGTTTTATTATTCAACATTTCAATATCATTCAGTTCATAATTAAGAGAGTCCATTATATAAGTTTGGCCATCATCGTTTACATAAGCCCGCCAGCCGGTAGTATAGCTTATGCCCCCCACCATGATGCAGGTTTGTGGTTCAATAAAAGCAAGGTCTTTAAAAGGCTTCCATGTGTTGAGTAAACGATAATTCCACGTAGCGCCATCGTCGGTAGTAGATAGCATTTTACTATCAAAACCGATGGTAAATACCCCCAGGTTATCGTATTTCTGTGTAATGCCATATATCCCTTTGCCTGCTTCCGGGAAGCTTTTGGCTACCCAGGTATTGCCACCATCGTACGAGAGCAGTATAGTGGCCGTAGCAAACCTTTGTCCGCCAACTGCGTAGCCAATATTATTTATAAAGGTTACTTTATTTAACCTGTCGGTAGTAAGGCTTTCCAGTTTTTCAACTGCAGAAGTTTCCAGTTTTTCTTTTTTGCAGGCGGCAAAAAAGAGCGAAAGCAATAGTATTGGAAAAATAAATTTTAATCGGGTCATAGTTGTGTGCATTAACACTAATATATTGCGGGTATCGGCGTTTTCAAAATATTGGCATAGCTAGTTTTAAAACGCATGAAGAAGTCTTTTATTACTATTTGTATCTTTCGGTGTTATGGCTAATAAAAAAAGAAGCTTCCCGGGTAAAGTAGTGCGCCTGTTTTTGTACTTGCTGGGCTTTTCACTTTTATACGTAGTGGTTTGCAAATGGCTATTCCCACCCATTACCATAACACAGCTAAATGCGGTGGTAGAAGGGGATGGGCTAAAACGCGACTACGTAAGCTGGGACAAAATATCGCCCAATATTAAACTGGCAGCAATGGCAGGCGAGGATCAGCTTTTCCCCGACCATAATGGGTTCGACTGGAAATCGATAGAAAAAAGCATAAATGCAAAACCGGGGCGCAAACATAAAAAAGCAAGAGGCGCCGGCGCTAGTACTATAAGCCAGCAAACAGCTAAGAATGTATTTCTGTGGCAGGGAAGTGGGGTGGCAAAGTACATACGCAAGGCGCCTGAAGCATTTTACACTACTTGTATTGAATTGGTTTGGGGAAAAAAGCGAATACTTGAAGTGTACCTGAATGTAATAGAAATGGGGGCAGGTATCTATGGAATTGAAGCTGCATCAAGGCAATACTTCAACAAATCGGCGGGGAACCTTACGCGTGCAGAAGCTGCTATGATTGTTGCATCATTACCCAACCCTAAAAGATTTACGGTGAAGCCAATGAGCAGATGGGTAGCGCGCAGGTACCCTGCTATTATGCGCCAAATGAACAATTTGGATGGAGACCCGGATATTCAGCAATTAATAAAATAGTGCACTGTTGGTGCGGGTACAATATTTTATAAACAAATAATAAATTCATTAAAAAATCATTACAATGAAAAAACTTAAATACGCTATTCTAGCTATGGTCATTTTACTTGGTGCAGCTTCCTGCGGTAGTGGGAATAAAGGTAACAATGCCAGCAGCACGCCTATCGACTCTACCAATTCTTCGGGTGCAGCCCCGGCTGTGTACGGCGCCGATGATCCTGCAAATCCCGATTCCGCGAGAAACCAGGGAAGCTTTGAAGAAGGGAATAGGGTAAATACTGCATCATCTGAAGATACCATGAAGGGTAGGTACTAGCACCTGCCTAATAATAAAAAAGCGTACAAGAGATATTATCACTTGTACGCTTACTGTTTTTGGAGATCTGCGAGTGCGGGTGTTACCTTATCTGTGGCGCTTCTTTAGTTTTAATTGTTGTTCCCAATACATTCCTTTCAGCCAGCCCAATAATAGCACAGCAAGTGTAAGACTACCTGCCACATATACAAGGCACCACAAGATCTGATTAAGCGTAGACGTATATTGCATATTGCTCGTTTTTATTTTACATATAAAATAATGTACCAAGCAGTCAAGTGCTGATTCCCAATTGTAAGATGTGTAGATTTGTGTAAATGAATGGACAATATAGAGATGATATTTACCCCGGATTATTGGTGGACATCATTTTAAAGAAGGATCAACGTACGGGGAAAACTACACGCGGGGTAGTTAAAGACTTGCTAACCAGTGCAAAGCATCATTCGAGGGGTATAAAAGTACGGCTGGAAGATGGGCAGATAGGTAGAGTAGCCAACATCCCCAACGAAGATGAATAAATTATATTACATTATTGCCGGTTTGATTATTTGCCTGTTGCCTGAAAACAGTTATAGCCAGACAGCAACAGATACCCTGAAGCTATATTTCGACACCGGCCTGTCCTCGTTTAATATTAGTACACGAAATATGCTCGATTCATTGTTTTATAACGACGCTATAGCCGGCAACCAAATAATAAGCATAATAGGATATACAGATTATGTAGGTGGCGAAGATTATAATGCAAGGCTTTCGCAGGAGCGTGCCCAATATGTTGCCAATTACTTTTTGAGTATGGGCATAAAAAGCAACCAAATAAGGCAACGAGTAGGCAAAGGTGAAATAGTGCGTGTTGCTGAACGTGTGGGTGGGTACCAGGCAGATAGAAAAGTAGATGTGGTGTTACAGGTGCGTAAAGGTGGCCGCGATAAAACTACACCGTTGACTAATGCTAGTTTCAATTCCATTAAAGCAACAACACCCGATCCGGTGTTGCAGAAAATGGATATTAGTACCGGGGAAACATTCGTTTTAGACAAAATATATTTTTATGCGGGCAGGCATGTAGTAAAGCCGGAATCTTTACCTGAACTTGATAAACTATATAATGCGCTGGCAGCTAATAATAATATTACTATCCAGATAGAAGGGCATATATGCTGTGTTCGTTTTGCACCCGATGCTCTGGATGAGGATACGAATGAGCTGGCACTATCTACCAACAGGGCAAAATATATTTACGATTACCTGATTGCAAAAGGTATAGATGCCCGTCGCTTAAAATATCGTGGGTTTGGCAGGTTAAGGCCGGTTGTAGCTAAAGAACTAACGCTTGAAGACGAGGACAGGAACCGGCGTGTAGAAATACGGATACTCAGCAAGTAAGGGAGCTAATACTTCAGCCAGACTTCAGTAGCCCCAAAACCATAAGGCCCATTCCACTCATTTGAGAACTTTTGTACTTCTTTAATGGTCTTTAAATATTTGTGTACCTCACTTCTCAATGTGCCGATACCAATGCCGTGAATAATTATAAGCCGGGTTTGGTAGTGCTTCATCGCATCGTGCACAAAACTGTCTAATGCATTAAGTTGTATTCTCAAAATTTCGGCATTACCTAAACCGCGGCTGTTGTTGATCAATGCCTCAATATGTAGATCGATCTTGCTATTGGGTACCGACGGTTTTGGCATTGGGCGTGTTGCTGTACTTGCGGGTTTTCTTTCTACCTGGGCAGGTGCTTCAAAGCCTTCATCTCGCTGTGAGAATTTTTCAAATAGCAATTCACTAAATGAAGGCTCATTTTTCAGCAATAACTTATTTACATATTCAAATAATTTCTGCGGGCGTATGCGTACAGTGCCCTGCTCAGGCTTGAATAATATATTATCAGCAGCTATTATTTCCCAGTTGAAACGTGGCTGGCTGCTCATTACCTCGTAAGGGAGGCTGTGTAGGTATATATTGCCAAAAGAATGTAGTTGGCCACTTAACCTGAATTCCGATGAATTACCCACACGCACATCGTAGCTGTATTGTATAGTGTGGGGTAGCTCATTAGCCAGGAATATTTTTACATTT
Source organism: uncultured Sphingobacteriales bacterium (assembly GCA_946479435.1). The sequence goes on from CAMLFX010000008.1 coordinate 51,531, forward strand.
TCAACAATGTCTTCAATGTCGTCCTTTTTAAATTCCGGTATAAAAAGCAAAGTAACTCCTTTTGCCAGTTTAGGCACTTTTAGCCGGGCAGGCTCAAGGGGTAGCTGCTCGGGTGGGGTAGGTTTTTTATTTGACTTCTTTTTTTCGGTAAACCACTTCAGATAAGGGTGGTCTATCTCGTCAATATATACCGGAAAAGAAGTACCGTTCACCTCTATTTCAAGCATCTGTTTGTTTATATATGCTGTAACGACACCGGTTTCTTCAGTTCGTTTCAATATCACTGCGTCGCCTATCGAAAATTTCATTTGTGTTCTTTAAGAAATTCAGCCATTTCCCTTATTGCTTTACCCCTGTGGCTGATACTGTTCTTTATTTCAGCAGGCAGTTCAGCAAATGTTTCCTCATAGCCATCAGGTACAAAAATAGGATCGTAGCCAAAGCCACCGTTTCCTTTGGGTTTAGTTAAAATTGTGCCTTTGCAAGTGCCTTTAAAATAGTGAGCTTCCCCGTTCCATATAAGGCAGATTACGGCAGCATAATGTGCGTGCCTGTTTTCTATGCCATGCATGTTATTTAGCAGCAGGTCGAGATTAGTGGTATCAGTTGCATTTTGGCCTGAATACCGTGCACTCAAAACCCCGGGAGCGCCATCAAGAGCATCTACACATATACCGCTATCATCTGCAAATACATTTTTTTGTGTATGCTTATGTATGGTATCTGCTTTTACGTAAGCATTTTCTTCGAAAGTATGGTAAGGCTCAGATATATCTTTATCGAAGCCAATATCAGCCAACGACAGAATTTCTATATCGGACAGTATTTCTTTTATTTCCTTTATTTTCCCCTTGTTGCCGGTAGCGATGATAAGTTGGGTCATTAAGCAAAGATATTCAATAAAAAAGGGTACCCATTGGGTACCCTTTTTTAATAATTTATCTGTAAATTATTTCAGGCTGCAAGACATTGTGATAGAGCTGCCGCCGCCAGATACTGTTGATTCTTCGTTGCAAGCAGTTTTAGCATCTTTTTTAGTTGCCTTGATACTTACAGTAGAAGTACTCATTACTGTACCTGTGTTGTCTTTAGAAGTACACTCGCAAGTATAATCTTTTTTGCAAGAGGTAAATGCTACGGCAAATAGGGCGATAGCGGCTACAGAAGCGATCTTTTTCATAAGGTTGGTTTTTGTTTTGTTTGGTCGCAAAAATAATATCTGAATCGAAATATTCTAGTAACTTACACATATTATTATAGTGTATGTATAAAAGCCCGGAACAATTCCGGGCCTTAACAAAAACGGACCAATTTAAAAGTGTTACAGGCTGCAACTGCCACCACCAAAGGCGTAAGTAGTGTTATAAGCAGAACAAGCTGTTTTAGCGTCAGATTTCTTTGATTTTGGTAAGTCAATCTTAGTTTCTTTACCATTTGAATCTTTACAAGTGCATGTATGTGCTTTTTTGCAAGATGTCATACCCAGAGAACCAATAAATGCGATGGCTGCGATAAGTGTGATTTTTTTCATTTTGTGTAAAATTTATTTAATACAAAGGTATTTTGACCTTTAGGCGAGCGCTATACCGCAGTTTTGGTAATTTTTATCCGTACTAATACGTACTAAACTTCAGTGAGTAGTTTTCCACAAATGAGTAGTTTGTGATGCGTCAGGCAATATTTGGAATATTTTTTGCTATTTATTAACGCCTTTTTCTTATATTTGCAGTCCCTTTGCCGGGAGCTAGCTTGTGCACAAACAATTATTGACTGATTTTTATTGATAATACAGATAACCTGTATTCAGAGGCGCAGCCTTTGATGCGGGCATTTTTTGTTTTGTAAATAGGAGTATTAACATATTATGGCTATACCACAAAAACGTACCACATCTGGTCGTGTCAACTTCGGTAAGATACACGATGTAGCTGAAACACCTGATCTGTTGGGCATTCAGCTTCAGTCGTTTAAAGATTTCTTCCAGCTTGAGACCACGCCCGACAAGCGTGACAACGAAGGTCTGTTCCGTGTGTTTAAGGAAAACTTTCCTATCACCGATACGCGCAACATTTTCGTGCTTGAGTTCCTGGATTATTTTATTGACCCTCCCCGCTACACTATTGATGAGTGTATGGAGCGTGGCCTTACCTATTCAGTACCGCTGAAGGCTAAGCTGCGCTTGAGCTGTAATGATGAGGAGCACGTTGACTTCGAAACCATCGTACAAGATGTGTTTTTGGGTAACATTCCTTACATGACACCTCGTGGTACATTCGTTATCAATGGTGCTGAACGTGTAGTTGTATCGCAACTGCATCGTTCGCCTGGTGTGTTTTTTGGTCAGAGCGTTCACCCGAACGGCACCAAAATATACAGTGCCCGTGTAATACCTTTCAAAGGTGCATGGATGGAATTTGCAACTGATATTAACAACGTAATGTATGCGTATATCGACCGTAAGAAGAAATTCCCGGTAACTACGCTGTTGCGCGCTATTGGTTACGAAACAGATAAAGACATACTGCAGTTGTTTGGTATGGCTGATGAAGTGAAGACCGATAAAAAATCTTTACAAGCTAATATTGGCCGTCGCCTGGCTGCACGCGTATTGCGTAGCTGGACTGAAGACTTCGTAGATGAAGATACCGGTGAAGTAGTGACTATTGAGCGTAACGAGGTAGTGTTAGATCGCGACAATGTACTGGATGAAGAAAGTGCTGATATGATACAGGAAATGGGTATCAACACCATTTTCCTGCAAAAAGAAGAAGTAAGTGGTGATTTCTCTATCATATACAATACTTTAAATAAAGATACTTCAAACTCAGAGCTTGAAGCCGTTCAGCACATCTACCGCCAATTGCGTGGTTCTGATGCTCCGGATGATGAAACAGCGCGTGGTATCATTGAAAAACTGTTCTTCAGTGATAAACGTTATGATCTGGGTGAAGTTGGCCGTTACAAGATCAACCGTAAATTAGGTTTGGATATCAATCTTGATACGAAAGTATTAAGTAAGGAAGATATCATATCTATCATTAAATACCTGGTACGCCTTACCAATGGTAAAGCGGAAATAGACGATATCGATCACCTGAGCAACCGTCGTGTAC
>CAMLFX010000009.1 GCA_946479435.1 uncultured Sphingobacteriales bacterium
TACCAACGGGTACCGATTGTGGTACCGGCTCTCCCCTTGCGATGCTGGCCAGCATTGCCCGTTTTTCGTTTACCGACAGCAGCTCTACCCTTAGCTGGTCTTTCAGTTCGGTTTCAGCCTGCTCGCGAACGGTTTGCAAGGTCAGCCTGATTGCTTCCCCTACATCGGGACGGCGCAGCAGGCGGTTAGCTGCACTTTCCAGTGCGTTATCGTTATTGCTTTTTGAATGGTAGGCTGTTTTATAAGCCTGTAGTTTGTTACCCGTTTGCAGGTAACAGGTGATGAATGTTTGCTGTTTCAGGTTCATGGTTTGATAGAATTTATAACAGCAAAAATACAATAATTTCATATTATATCTACATATCTTAAAGCATCACTTAAATTATTTATGAAAGAAATGTCAGACCGCATTAACGAGTTTAGAGCACACAGTATTTACAGTTTCACAAGAACAAATTTTACTCAGGTCGCTTGATGTTATGCCTTGTGCGTCTTTGACTTCAGGCACTAGGGCTTTGCCATACCAGTCCTACAGCTTATTAAGTATGCTGCTTGTTTTGCCTTTATCAGTTTGTACATGAACAATATAATTGCCGGCTGGTAATGAATTTATATCGAGCACGGCAACCGCTGTATTGGGCTGCGCCTGAAGAACTACCTGCCCTGTAAGTGACAGTATCCTGATAGTCCTGATATTCTCTTTGCTTTCTACATAAACGATATTGGCTGCGGGATTGGGGTATAAACTAACTCCCAAAGATTTATGTATATCGGGCACTGCCAGCAGCATTCTTAGTATATCGTCGGCGGCTTTTGCATTAGGCACTCCATAGCCGGTAGTATTATCGGGCATAGTAAAGTTATGCGCACTCATACGTATGGCCTGGATGATCTGGTAATTATTAGCCGTTGGGTTGGCTTGTTTCAGGCAGGCGGCCAGGCCGGCAATTTGTGGGGTAGCTGATGAAGTGCCGCCATAAAAACTATTTAAGCTCGTTCCATCGGTATTCAGGCTCACTACATTTATAGTTTGGGCACCAACGTCCGGTTTTATACGGCCATCGGCTGTGGGGCCAATGGATGAGACACCATCATATACTTTATTATTTCCGGCACCACCTACGCAGAGTATGCTATCTACATCGCAAGGGGTACATATAATACCGCTATTTCCTGCTGCATTAATAAGCACTATGCCTTTTGCCGCGGCTATTCTGGCACCCGTACTGGCAATAGATGTTTTACCATCCATATCAGCCAGGTCGTAATCTCCTTCGCCGGCATCAAAATCTTTATAGCTAATAGAAGCACTGATAATATCTGCTCCATGTGCTTCGGCCCATTCAACACCGGCAATGTAGTTAAACTCATCCTGGTGTGTTTCGGTGAATTGATCATCTGTTATAGCCAGCAATGCATCTGCCGATGGTGCCATACCTATGTACTGGCCGGGTATATTGCCCAGCATATATGCGGCACAAAACGCGCCATGCGAATCTTTAAGATATACATCGCTGTTATTTGCCCAGAAGTCGAAAGTGGCTTTAATACCGTTGCGTGCGCGTATAGAATCGAAACCGGGGTTAAGATCGAAGCCATTGTAACCAGCATCTAAAAAAGCAACTGTTACGCCTTTGCCGGTATATCCTTTATCGTGCAGATAGTCGATACCATACAGCAGGTTTTGCATAGTAGCATCACCATAGTTCAATACCGATGTAGTTTTGTTAGCAGTATGTGCGGCCGTTTTTCTGCCAGCTACCTCTGTACTGAATTTATTTTTTGCTGTTGCATTTTCATGAAGCGCTACTACCTTGCTTACATGTGCAGATAAATTTTTTAATTGCACAGCATCTATATCCGTTTCAACAAGGGCAGCATTCAGCCAGCGTGAAGTATTAAGAACCCGGATGTTATTTTTCCCTAATAAGCTAAGGTAATCAGCGTTTACGGCAATGTCGTAACGATCGAAACCCAGGCCATTTTGTTTTCGTTTTTCAATAGCAATAGGGGTAAGTGATGCTGTAACATCAGCTGCATTGTATGTTGTATTGCCTTTATCTGAAAAATAGACGATGTATTTTTTACCTGCCTCAGCAGTAAAACTTAGTAGAAAGGAACATATTAATAGCGGGAGTAGTGCTTTCTTCATAACTTAAATTTACTACTTGGTATTTAATAAATACAAAACGATGTAATATTTTGACATGCTGATTACTTTCCATTTAACTGCTACATTTACAGGGATAAAAACAGACTTAACAATGAGCAACCAAATAGCAGAATTTAATGAGTACCGCGAGCAGATGAATGAGGTGATCTTGGGTAAACAGAACAAGGTCATTAATCGTTTGTTCAATTTAGACACTAACACTTATATGGATGGTGCGCTAAATACCAGAACGAAAGAAATGCTGGGGCTGGTAGCCAGTATGGTACTGCGTTGCGATGATTGTATAAAATATCACCTGGGCAAGTGCCATGAACAAGGTGTGAATACTGATGAGATGTACGAGATATTTGCTGTAGCCAATATAGTAGGTGGTACCATTGTGATACCACATACCCGCAGGGCTGCAGAATATTGGGAAGAACTTCAAAAGAGTAATCAATAAAATAAAAAAGCCCTGTAAATTGCAGGGCTTCCTGTTTATATCGTATAAATTTTTTAGGCTTTCACCAACCAGTTATGGGTATCTTCTTTACGACCATAACGTATATCATTCAATTCCTGTTTTAACCAGTTTGCAATTTTCCATTCGTTAACATCAGGCAACTTCATGTGGTTTTCATGGTAAGTAAGCTCTGATATGAAAGATATTGAAGCCGCCGTGCCTGTACCAAAGGCTTCTTTCAGTTCACCTTTATTGTAAGCCTCAACCATTTCGTCGATACTGATCTGGCGTTCCTCAACAGTGATCCCTTTTTCACGCATTACAGTGATGGCGCTGTCGCGCGTTACACCTGCCAAAATGGTATCGCTAAGGGCAGGAGTTATTACTTTATCGCCAATAACAACGAAGAAGTTCATCGTGCCAATTTCCTGAACATATTTATGGTCGAAACCATCTGTCCATAGTATTTGGTCATACCCCATTTTGCGGATCTCTTGTGTAGGGTACATGCTGGCGCCATAGTTGCCCGCTGCTTTGGTAAAACCAATACCGCCGGGGAATGCACGTACATACCTATCCTGAACGAAAATGGATACAGGTTTGGAGTAATATGGACCTGCAGGGCTGGTAATAATTATGAACATGAACTTTTCAGCGGGCTTTACGCCGATAAATTCATCGATAGCCAACATAAACGGGCGTATATATAATGAAGTATTTTCACCTGTAGGTATCCATGCTTTGTCCAGTTCAACCAACTGGCGCATACCTTCCACAAACAATTCTTCAGGTACATCGGGCATAGCCATACGGTTAGCAGAACGGTTCATGCGTTTCCAGTTATCTACCGGACGGAAGATAACTGCATTGCCTTCCTGGTCTTTATACGCCTTTACACCTTCGAATATAGCCTGGCCATAGTGCATAAAAGTGGTGGCCGGGCTTAGCTGAAGTTTATCGAATGGCATTATTTCCGGTTGCTTCCACTCGCCGTTTTCATAGTAACAAACTAACATGTGGTCGGAATATAACTTACCAAACTGTATGTTATCTGGGTTAAGTTGGCTGATCCTGCTCTTGTCAGTTTTTTTCACAACAATGTCATAAGTGGAAACGCTCATAATTACCTGATTAGAAAACCTAAAAACGATTAATTTCGCTGCAAAGAAACAAAAAAAAAAATTAAGGCCTTTTGCCCCATATAATCAGCATTATGAGCGATCTTCCTGATATATTGAATACACCCGTTGTTACCAGTAATTGGGATATGTTTTGGCAGGCAAAAGAACTACCACAACAAGTAGCAGATGTATTAGTATTGACACGGCCCTACGAAACCGGTAGCATGGAGGAAACACAATTGCATAAGATGCTGCAAGCCTGCATGCTGGATATAAGGCAATGCCATATTTCACATATAGGTGCAGATGATAATATTGCATGGCACCAGTTAAGAGATGCTGCCATGCCTAAAGCGGTGCTATTACTTGGTGTACACCCGCAACAGTTAGGTGTTAGCGCTATGTTCCGTTTGTTTATCCCCAACAATTTTGATGAACGTATTTGGATAGCTGCACCATCGCTTGGGGAGTTGGAACAACAACCTGAGGCCAAAAAACAACTTTGGGTGAACGGCCTGAAGCCTGTATTTGTAGATAAAAGCACAGGTATATTTTAACCTTGCCTACCGCGCAAGACATATTAACACAATATTGGGGCTATGGGCATTTTCGCCCCGGCCAGGAAGAAATTATACAAAATGTAATAGCACGCAAAGATGTATTAGCCTTGCTTCCTACCGGTGGCGGTAAATCGCTTTGCTACCAGGTACCTGCACTAATGCAGGACGGTATTTGCCTGGTTGTCTCTCCACTCATTTCGCTAATGCAGGACCAGGTAAAGCAACTGACCGATAAAGGCATAATGGCTGCTGCCATATATGCAGGTATGCATTATAATGATGTAAGGCGAACGCTGGAGAATATGCAGTATGGCCCATATAAATTGCTATATGTATCGCCTGAGCGTTTGCAATCAGACCAGTTCCAGGATTACCTGCCTACGCTTAATTTGAGTATGGTGGCTGTTGACGAAGCCCACTGTGTATCTCAATGGGGGCATGATTTCAGGCCCGACTACCTGAAAATTGCAGCACTAAGAAACATATTTGACGATGTTCCATTTTTGGCCCTTACGGCATCGGCTACACAAAAAGTGCAGGGAGATATTGTAGAGCAATTACATTTAAAACAGCCCGTTGTTGTAAGCCAGAGCTATGAGCGCAAAAATATTTTTTACCAGGTAACCTATACCGAAAATAAGAACGCCACTCTGCTGCAACAACTATATGAAGCAAAAGGAACAGCTATAGTCTATTGCCGAAGCCGCAGGCAAACGGAAACTACAACTAAGTATCTGCAACAACACAATATAAAAGCGCTAAGTTACCATGCAGGTATGGGCAGGGATAAGCGTGCCGACAACCAGAAAGAATGGACAAATGGTAATGATGTAGTGATGGTAGCTACTACCGCGTTTGGTATGGGTATTGATAAACCCGATGTACGCCTGGTAGTGCATTATGATGCCCCTGATCATCTGGAGGGTTATTACCAGGAATCGGGCCGCGCAGGCAGGGATGGTAAACCCGCGCGTGCAGTACTGTTTTATAATAATATTGACCTAAACAGGTTGAAAGATAGCGTTACGCTCAACTTTCCGCCTGAGGCATATTTGCGCCAAATCTATCAATCGATAGCAGAATATTTCCAAATACCTATCGGTACAGAGCCATACAGGTATTACGATTTTGATGTGCAGGATTTCTGCAGCAAATTCAACCTGCAAGCTACACCTGCATTAAGGGCATTGAAACTACTGGAACAGGAAGGGTTGTGGACATTGACCGATGCAGTATATAACCCCGCAACGGTATTATTTACAATAGACAAACGCGGACTGGATGCCGTAATGCAGGCACACCCGCCAATGGCTATGCTCTGCACTACCCTGCTGCGCTTGTATGGTAATATCCTCCATTCACCTGTAGCCATTAATACTGCGGTGGTAGCCAAACATATCAAAGCAAGTAAAGATATGGTGGAGCATATGCTGTTGCGGTTGCAAGCCATGGAAGTGATAGACTATTACCAGCCACGTACAGGGCCACAATTATTTTTTCATCATTACCGGGTAGATAGCAGGCATCTCATTATCAACCTGCAACGTATAGGTAACCTGCGCAGGTTGCATGAGCAAAGGATAAAAGCAGTTCAGGAATATCTTACCAATACAAATGAGTGCCGCAACAAATTACTGTTACAGTATTTTGATGAACAGGCACCCGACGGATGCGGGCATTGCGATGTATGTGCTGGAAACAAACGCATAGATCTGACAGAAGAAGATATAATGAGACACTTGTCTACTGTACCTGTATTAGTACAAACAATAGCAGATAAATACCCAGTTGCAATAAGGCAGCAGGTATTGACGTTGATAAGGAAGATGGCAGACGAACATAAAATAAAGCTATATGCCGATGCTACGGTATCGGTTATTTGAGCAGACTGACTATTTTTGAGACAATTACATGAGCGAAGCAATTAAGTTTTTAATAGTAGGATACGGCAATATTGGCCGCAGGCATGCAGAGCATATACACCAGAACTATGCAACTGAACTGGCCGGTGTTTGTGATATACGTGCGGAATTGAAGGATAAATTGACTGACGACATACCCTTCTTTACCGATATAAACGAAATGGTACAACAGGTAAAGGCAGATGTGCTTTGTGTATGTACACCTAATTACCTGCATGAGCAACACACTATTATCGGGTTGCGTGCAGGCTTGCACACTGTAGTGGAAAAACCTATGGCTATGAGCGTTGCAGAATGCAATAATATGATAGCTGCTGCTGACGAAACAAGTAAAACTATCTTTGCCGTAAAGCAAAACCGCTACAACCCACCCGTACAGGCTGTAAAGAAACTGATAACTGAAGGTGCTCTTGGAAAGTCATATATGATACAGGTAAACTGCTTCTGGAACCGTGGTGATGCCTATTACAGCGAAAGTGACTGGAGAGGTAAGAAAGCTAAAGATGGTGGTTGCCTGTTTACCCAGTTCAGCCATTTTATTGATATACTGTATTACCTGAACGGTAAAGTGAAAGATGTAGATGGCTGGATATACAATTTTGCCCACCGACACAATACCGAAGTTGAGGATACAGGCAGCTTTGTGTTAAAGGCAGAGAACGGCAGTATCATTAATTTCAACTTTACTACCTGCGCTTACGAGCGCAACATGGAAGGATCGATAACCATATTTGCTGAGAAGGGTACCGTGAAGATAGGCGGGCAATACCTGAACACTATAGAATATCAAAAACTGGAGCAAGGCAACCTGCCTGAAATAAATATTGCAGCCAAGGCTAATGATTATGGTTTGTACCAGGGCTCTATGAGCAACCATGATAAAGTAATACAAAATGTAGTAGATGTGCTAAAACATGGCCACCCGGTGATGACCAGTGCATCAGAGGGGCGTGAAGTGGTTCACATGATAGAACAAATGTATGGAGGTGCGATAAAGGGATAACGCTTATTGCTTTTTAGCAGCTTGCCTCACCTTTACTTCAAATATGGTCTTTAACACCTTCATTAGCAGTGCCTGAAAGACTACTTTTACGGGATGTGGTTTGATTTGTACAGACTTCATAACTAATTCGTTGACAAGGTAAAACAATAAATAGCCTTGCAAGAATGCATTGCTTTCATTACTTAAGTAAGTTTTATTAACCACAATAAGCGTGCCATATGTCATGATATTGCAATTGTGTTGGAACAGAATTTATACTCTTAGTAGAAACACTAATGAGCTATGGAAATAAAATATAATGACGCTACCCGTAACCGCCCATGGGGTGAACGGCCGGTTGATGCACCCGTAATACCGATAGACCTTACTTCTTACATGCAACAAATAATGCTGGAGGAAGCTTGGCAGAAGAACGACAGGAATGCCATTACATTATTCAAATCAGAGAGCCTCACCCTTACACTGATGGCTTTACATAAGAATGCTGAAATGAAACCGGGTAGTAATTATGGCAATGAACTGATAGTGATACAGGTGATAGATGGATTGCTAAATGTTAAAAGTGGTATGGAAACACTGGAAATAAATAAAGGACAAATGGTGACCATACATGAACAAATACCCTACTCTGCTATAGCACAGGAAGAAGCAATATGCCTGCTTACGGTACTACATACGGTAAATAAATAGTTACCTTCGCGCTGCATTATGATAGAAGTAGGTAAATATAATACGCTAAAGGTAGTAAAGGCTGTAGATTTTGGCTTGTACCTGGATGGCGGTGAAGAAGGCGAGATACTTTTGCCTAAACGTTTTGTGCCGCGTGACGCTAAGGATGGAGATGAATTGGAAGTATTTATTTATCATGATTCTGATAACAGGCTTATTGCTACTACGCAAAAAGCCAAAGCACAGGTTGGTGAAATAGCTTTTTTGCGTGCAGTAAGCATAAATAAGCAAGGTGCTTTTCTAGATTGGGGCCTGATGAAGGATGTTTTTCTACCATTGTCGCAACAAGAGTCAAGAATATTTGAGGGTGGTGAGTATGTGGTAATGCTCTATATAGATGAACGTACAGGCAGGGTGACAGCTACGGAACGTATACAACGGTTTTTGAATAACGACGAGATAGAACTGAAAGAACTGGATCCCGTAGAGTTTATTGTATGGCGTATTTCTGATATTGGATATAATGTTATCATCAATAATAAATATGAAGGTCTGTTGCACTTTAATGAAGTATTCAGGCAACTGGAAATAGGTGATAAAGAGAAAGGCTTTATAAAAAAGATACGCGAGGATAAAAAGATAGATGTAGCCATTGGTGAGCGTGGCTATAAAAAAGTGGAAAGCGAAACAGATGTGATACTTCGCCTGTTGAAGGAAAACGATGGCTACCTACCCTACCACGATAAATCGGACCCCGAAGAGATATACGAATTCTTTGGTATGAGCAAGAAGACATTCAAGATGTCAATAGGTGCTTTATACAAGCAACGAAAGATCAGCTTTACGCAAACAGGTATTCAGTTAATAGAAGAGTAGAAAATTGGAGTCTTACAAAGCCTCCTTTCTTTTTGCCAATAAATATGCTTCAGCTATTTCGGCTATCGAACGTTTCTTTTTCTTTTGCTGCTTTTTGTAATACATCCACGCTAGTCCGGCAGCGGCAACCCCCACCCCAATTGCAAGAATCAATAAGGTATTGTCTTTAGGTTTTGGTGGCAGGTACACCACACCCGTTGCATTAGTAACGGCAGGATAGTTGACATAGCGCCCTCTTGCAGGTATCGCCATTTTATCGAAATGTACCGCAAGATTGTTGAGGGCTACCTGCATATCTGCACCACGCATGGGCTTGCCATGGCCTGTGGCCACTACTCTTGGATTGAGATCAGCAAGATTTTTTACAGATACGCCCGCGGCCTCCCAATCGTATGTAAGATATTTAGGAGGACCGGAAAGTTTCTTAATCTGCAACATAACAGAGGTTACCGATTCAGGTTTGGTAGTTACAAAGGCATCACCTACAATCATTACTTTATCACGATCTCTGAAAAAGCTTACATGGCCAGGGGAATGGCCGGGTGAATTGATATAACGCCAGCCCGGAAGAAAAGGAACACTACCATCAGGAGGTAGTATGTGCAATCTTGATTCAACATCGATTGGGTTGCGCGGATATAAACCAGATACTTTTGACATGAGCCCGCCACCAACTTTAGGGTCGGCCGGTGGATAAGATGAACGGCCGCTTAAATAGGGCAACTCCAGATAGTGGCAATAAATATTTACATCCCATTCATCAGCCAGTTTTTTTAGCGAGCCTACGTGATCGAAATGGCCATGAGTAAGTAATATAGCTGCAGGTTTGCTGTTTTCACCGAACAATGCCGCTGCCACTTTTTTAATTTTTACTGCTGAAGATTTTAGCCCTGTATCTATAAGCACCCATTCCCTTGTTTCCGGGTTTTGTACAATGTACATATTCACGAAAACATCTTTGGTTCCCCAAACAAATGGGGCAACATCAAAATATAGTGTATGTACTTCTTTATGCTGTGAGAGTTGTTCTTTCATAAGTGGTTGATTGCTTTTTCATTACTAATGAAAGCCTGTGTGTGGCCACTTGCAACCCAACAAAAACATGCCAGCTGCACCATTTTTGTTGCCTTTTTAATAAGCTTATAATTTACCTGAGTACTTTACAGCGCTTCAACGGTATGTTTTTAACATCGCTATATCAGATATACTCACTATATTCATCAATATAAAAAACGCTAACAAAGTTCATGAGCTGGAAGCAAGTGAAATGGCGCATCCGCTATTATTTACAATATTTCCCATTTACTATAAATACCCTTGTATGTGTTGCTGCGGCTTATATAGCATATAAGTTTTTGTATCGCCCGTTAGGTAAAGAAGATGTGTCTCCCTTTCGCCCCTTTATACTCCTAATGGGTAAAATGGTATTCTGGTTTGCTATAGGATTGGTGGCCGTTTCGGTAATGAGTACTATTGCCAGTTGGCTATATTATTTGTGGCTGCGTAAACAAAAACATTACCAGCTGCAAGTGGCTTTCAGTACCGAAACAATGCGCAACGGAAAAAAACGTTTATATATGGATGCTCAGCTGGATGGGGTGCGTCGTCCTGTACTGGGTTTTGTAAAAGGCAGGTTGTTTTACGATGATCATCAAATGACGGATAAGTTCAGTTTGCTATCTAACAAATGGAAAGAACGTAGCTGGTTTCGTGCTGCTATAACCGGGCGCAGCAGACTTAACCTGCCTGATATTAAAGAATACCAGCTAGGTGGTGGCTTCGTATATTTCGAGGATATGCTTCACCTTTTTTCACTGTCAGTAGCACAACCTATTGGCGGGCAGTTTTACCAACCACCACTATTAGCGGAAGAAGATGACCGCGATGTGTTTCCTAAAAAAACGGAAACCATGGATATACGCATTGACCAAATGCGACGTGTAGAAGGTGAATATCATAATTATAAAGATTTTGAAAGTGGTGATGATGTACGCCGTATAGTATGGAAGGTGTATGCAAAAAACAGAGATCTTGTTGTGCGGATACCGGAAATGTTTGAACCTTATGCATCTCATCTGTATTTCTATGCCAGTTTCCAGGTATCGGTAAAGAACCAATGGATGAATGAAGGTTATTTTAAGGAAATGCTGAACTATTACAAGAACGGTATCTGGACGGTGTATGATGCGCTTGCTAAAAAAGAATGGCAATTAAGATATGTGCCTGACCAAAGCTTTACCGTGCCTGAACACTTAAGCGAAGCCGATAAAACCGCACGTATTATCAGTAATAGCGAATGGCATAAGGATAGCTCTTTAAAACAGTATTTCAACACGCGCAATGGTACAGTGCTTTGCATCTCATCGCTAACTGATCTTGAGGAGCTAGAAAACCTGCTTGACCAATGTGATGGCACTACTGTTATTTATTTTATCAAGCTATCTAAAGTGTTCCGTCATTTTGTAGCATGGAACTGGTTGAAAAGAATAGTGTTCTTACCACCCAAAGACAGGTTAAACAAATTGCGCACAATGTGGACGTTTTCGCCAATACGCTTGCAAATACAAAAAAGGGAGAAGCAAATAGAAGAAATGCTGAATAAAAGCAGTGTGAACCACGCTACCCTCTAGTACCGGGTTTGTCTTGCCTTTGTATATTACTTGGTGCTGTCGGTTCGGGGGTGGGCGTATCTGCCGGCTTCACAACTTTCATAACTTTTTTCCATCGGATGGCATAGTTAATATAAAAGTTGAAATCGAAAACTGAGTTTTTATCGCCCATGCCATAACCTGCAATGTAAGATGGTGGCAGTTCTTTGAACCTGCCTTGGTTCAACCTGAATTTCCCCCTTATGTTCCAACCGGCAAATAAACATTTTACCAACTCTACACGAACACCTCCGGTCACTTCGAACCAATGAGCTACCATATCATCAGCCGGTATAGTGCCTGATATGTTACCCCAGAAGGCATCTTTCGTAGTATAGTTTGCCGCGCCCCTGTGTATAGGTGCAAAACCATAACGGGCGCCGATAAAACCAAGATCCCAATCTTTAGCAGACATGCGCGCCAGCATACTTTTATTGATGCCGATCTTAGCAAAATAGTTATTGCTGTTGTACGATAATGGATCGGTATTGAATTCAGCACTGCCCCAGCCACCCTCAGCTACAGCGTACATATCCTTTTTTAAATAATAGTCAACTTCAAATTCGTAACTGCGCTGAGAGGTTAGGAAAGCGTTAATAACCGGCTTTAGGATATCAATACCAAAACGCAACTGATGAAAACTATCGGCAGCAACTTTGGGTGATGGTGCGTTACTTGCATCATCGTTCTCTACCTGTGCAAGTGCAGGTATTGTAAACAATAAGAAAAATATGCTAATAATAAATCTTGACATTTTCTACGCTTGCATCGTTTGAAACATTTCCATTGATCAGTTTTACGGAATCAATATTATTGTTTGTGTACCTAAGATTGTTAATAGTATAATAATTAGTGTAGCCACATGCATTAGAAATAAAATGCAGGCTGCGGGCGTAATAAAATGTAATAGTGTCTTTATCGTATGGAGAAGTCTTAGCAGAGTCGGGCTGTATGAAAATGCTGGTACTATCACTTATCGGTGACAATACAACACTGTCGATCTTATTGATGTTTTTTCCTGCAAATATGAAATAGGTGGGTGAATCGAGCGCGCCTACTATCAGGTTGGGCAACAAAGAATCGAGTGCAACGATGCCTGTATCGCTTTCTACGGCCTTGTACACGCCTATATGCATACCTACCCTTACCGGTTGCAGACATGGGTCTTTCTGACGGTCGCAGGCCATCCAGCAAACAGATACCAATATTAAAATGGTTGGTAAATAAATCTTGCGAAAATCAATCATTGAGCGTATTCAGAATTTTATCTATTTCGCCTATTACATTATCCAGTTGCTTACGCATGGCATTTTTGTCATCGTCATTCGCCAGCGTTTTATCAATCCCCGTAGCTACCATATTTTCTTGAAGCGTGACGAGTTTTGTATTTAATATCTCAATCGATTGCAATTGTGCACTTACAGTATCTTTAAGCTGTTTGTTTTCAGCTTGCAATGTTGCATGTTTTCTAAGCAGCATATCCAGTTTGTCGTTCAGCAATTGCAATTCCTGCATTATTCGCGTATTTGGGCTTGTAACTTGGTTGTATAAGCTTTTACCAGTTGTTGCATCAGCTGGTCGGTTTCCGTATCCGTAAGCGTGCGGTCATTCAACTGGAACGTATAGTTAAGCGCAAAAGATTTTTTACCCTCACCCAGTTTCTCACTCTCAAATATATCAAACAAACCAAAGGACTGCAACGAATCTATTTTCAGTTGGTTAGTTACATCCTGTACTTGCTGATAAGTAATAGTCTTATCCAGCACCACGGCCAAATCACGCTGAACGGTTGGAAACTTGGTTACCTCAGCATATTTTATTTTGTGTGCATCAGCCGCTTTTAGCCACAAGGCCCAGTTGATAGTTGCAAAAAAGACACCTTGCTTAATGTCAAAGTCTTTTAACTTTTTCGTATCAACACCCGTTACGCTACACAGATCCTGGTTTTTCCATTTCCATATTATAGTACCACTCACCTCATCAATTTGCAGAGTAGTTTTGCTGATACCCGCCTGCAATAGCAGGTTGGCAATAATACCTTTCAGATAATATACATCAGCCTTAACAGCTTGCTGGTTCCATTGTGTGGTTTGCACATCGCCGGTCAGCCACATAGCCAGTTGCTCTTGTTGTATATACTTATCGCCTTCCTGCGTGTAGGTATTGCCAAACTCGTACAAAGCAAGGTTTTGCTGTTTGCGGTTAACATTGTACTGAACCACTTCAAGGCCGCTCTCTAAAAGAGACGGGCGCATTACATCCAGTTCACTGCTTAGGCTATTTAGCATTTTTACCAGGTCGGTACGCTCAGGATAAAACTTACTGTTGACGATAGAATTGGTAACAATTTCGCTAAAGCCTTTAGCAGTAAGTGTTGAAGCAATCTTGTCTTTATCTGCCCGATCGTTCACCATAGCTTTGCCCAGCGATATATTGAGGCGCGTTGGTATTTCCACATTGTCAAGCCCATCTATACGCAAAACTTCTTCTACTATATCGGCAGGTTGTAATACATCGGTTTTATTCGATGGCACCTTTACAATAAAACTGTCATTATTGCTTTCTTCAATTTCGAAGCCCAAAGCTTTTAATATCTGTTGTACAGTTTCAGGTTTATATTCTTTACCGCTCAGCTTATTGATATAAGAATAAGTAGTGCTCACTTTTACTGGCTCTAACTGGCGTGGATATACATCGATGATACCAGATGATATTTGTCCGCCGCATATTTCAGCAATAAGCGCAGCTGCACGTTCCAGCGCAGGTTGTACGTTGTTAATATCAACACCTTTCTCAAAATGTGTGGCTGCATCGGTACGCAAACCATGATGCATGGATGTGCGGCGTATGTAGGTAGGGTCGAAATAAGCGCTTTCCAGGAATATATTGGTAGTAGCATTGCTAACACCACTTTTAGCGCCGCCAAACACACCCGCTATACACATACCCTTTTCAGCATCGCATATCATCAGGTCGTTGCCTTGCAGTTTACGCTCTTTATCGTCTAGGGACAGGAACATAGTGCCAGCAGCTTCGAAACGCACTTTTACCTGATTTCCTGCTATCTGGTTTGCATCAAAGGCATGCAGTGGTTGTCCGTATTCATGCAATACATAGTTGGTAATATCAACCACATTATTAATAGAACGCACCTCTATGGTCTTTAATCGTTGTTGCAGCCATTTGGGCGATTCACCCACTTTTACGCCGCTAAGGCTAATACCCATATACCTGGCGCAAGCTTCAGGTGCATCTATTGTAACATTGATATCAATATTACCGGTTTTTGCAGGTAATGCTACTGCCGGGCGCCTTACTTCATAATGTTTACCCCTGTGATGGGTTAAATATGCGCATACGTCGCGCGCTACGCCTATATGGCTCATAGCATCCGACCTGTTGGGCGTAAGGCCAATATGTATAGCAGTGTCAGGCTCGGAAATATTGAAATATTGGTTAGCGGGAGTACCTATAGGCGCATCTGCAGGTAGTATCATAATACCTGCATGGCTCTTGCCCAGGCCTATTTCATCCTCCGCGCATATCATGCCTTCGCTCTCTTCGCCGCGTATTTTGGCCTTTTTTATTAGGAAAGCCTCACCTTCCGTTGGGTGTACGGTAGTGCCTACAGTAGCTACCACTACCCTTTGGCCCGCCGCTACATTGGGTGCACCGCATACTATTTTCAAAGGGGCAGGGCCACCTGCATTTACCGTTGTTATTTTCAGTTTATCAGCATTCGGGTGTTGTTCACAAGTCAATACCTCTCCAATCACAAGCCCGGCAAGGCTTCCTTTCACATCTTCCACCGTTTCCATGGTTTCAACTTCCAGGCCAATAGAGGTAAGAATATGGCTAAGTTCCGCTGCCGGTATAGGTTCCGGCAAATAGTCCATCAACCATTTATAAGAAATTATCATCTGTTTTAATCGAAATTTGCTGTAAAGATAGCCCATGATTCGGGATGCTGATAATAAATGGCATCGTTTTAAAAAAATGTGAGCCATCTTGTTTTATGAACATTTTTTTGTGGGATATTTGTGGATTGATGTGAATTGCAGGTAGGAAATGTGGATAAAGATGATTTGTATGACAATGTAGGTGAATAAATATGTGGGTATACTGTTACTCTGCTGCTTATAACTAATACTTTGACAAACCCTTTGCGCATTCAATTTTCAATTTACATTAGTCCTCCACCCTCATTCAGGTAACATGCCGGTAATATCTGCTTAACAATTTGGAAATGTTGGGCAGCAAAACACAAGGGACTGTGCTAAAAAGGCAATGACAATAAGGGTTAGGGAATTGAATACAACAGAATTACAACAGTATAACGTACTAACCATCAATGGCAGTAAACATTAAGAAAGATTTTGGTAACACGCGCAGTCGCAAACCCGACCTCACTACCCTGGTTTATGGAAAAGTGCCGCCGCAGGCCCCTGAACTGGAAGAAGCGGTATTGGGTGCTGTAATGCTGGAAAAAGACAAATTAGCAGAAGTTTTAGAGATCATCCAAAGCGAAGATTGCTTTTATGTGGATGCGAACCAGAAGATATATGCGGCAATACGCCGCCTGTTTGATAAGGGTATGCCGGTTGATCTGCTTACAGTAACAGAGGAACTGCGCCGCAGCAGTGAGCTGGAAATAGTTGGTGGTGCCTACTACCTTACTAAGCTGACAATGAGCGTAGTATCGAGCGCACACGTTGAGGCCCACGCCCGTATTGTAATGGAGAAATTTATACAAAGGGAACTTATACGTATATCCGGGCAAGTAATTGGCGATGCTTATGAGGACAGTACTGATGTTTTTGATCTTTTAGATAAGGCTGAAAGCAACCTTTATGAAATAACCGATAAACACCTCCGTAAAAACTTTAAAAGCCTGAAAGAGGTATTGGTAAATACCGTACACGAAATTGAAGAAGCCAAAAACAAGCAAGAGGATGTGACCGGCGTACCAACCGGTTTCAGGCAGCTTGACCGCGTAACCTCGGGTTGGCAGAAGAATGCCCTCATCATCGTAGCTGCACGCCCAGCCGTGGGTAAAACAGCCTTCTGTCTCAATCTGGCGATGAACGCGGCTTTGAACTCCCCAAAGCCTTTCCCCGTAGCCTTCTTCTCGCTTGAGATGGGTGCAGGAGAATTGGTAAAACGTATGCTGGCCTGCCAAACAGAGGTAAGCATGGATGCCATTACCAAGGGCCGTATGCAGGAACACGAGTTCATACAGATGACCCAACGTATGAACAAACTGGCAGGTGCCCCTATCTTCCTTGACGACCAGGCAGCCCTAAACATTTTTGAGTTGCGGGCCAAGGCACGCAGGCTAAAGCAGAAGTATGATATACAGATGATCATCATTGACTACCTGCAGCTAATGCAGGGCAGCATCAATGGCGGCGGTAACCGTGAGCAGGAAATATCGAAGATATCGCGCGACCTCAAGTCGCTGGCGAAGGAACTGGAGATACCAATCATTGCACTGTCTCAATTAAACCGTTCAGTAGAATCGCGTAAAGAATCGAAAGTACCGCAGCTGAGTGACCTTCGTGAGTCCGGAGCCATCGAGCAGGATGCCGATATGGTTATGTTTCTGTATCGCCCTGAATACTATGGTATTAATAATGATGCTATGGGTAATCCATTAGAAGGCGAAACCCACGTACATATCGCCAAAAACCGTAGCGGTAGCACTGATACGGTAAAAGTGCGTTTTATAAAGGAATACCAGAAATTTGTCGATCTCCCTGATAATGATTTTGGCTTCAGCGGAAACGACTTCCCGAACTTTGGCGGTGGGGGCAATTTTGACCGTGATGGTGGTAATGGCGGAGGAAACTTTAAGCTGCAAACAGATAATCCCCAGGCAGGCATTCGCAGAAACACCCCACCCGATACCAGTGAGTTTAGTGGCAGTAAAATGTTCATACCCGGTGGTTTCCAGACATTACCATCAAAAGCAAATGACTATAATTTTGACGATGATGATATGCAGACCCCTTTCAAACAAAAACCTAAGACTGACCAGGGAGATGAAGATGCCCCTTTTTAATGAGTTACTAACCTGATCTATAAATAATAAACAGCCACTTAATAAGTGGCTGTTTTATGTAACAGGTGTATGACTGAATGAGCACCGTTCAGAATATTAATCACAAGTAAATAATTCGTCGCTTGAATGTCAAAAAAAGGGTGATTTTATATATGGGATATTATTTGGCTTAAAAATTGTTTCAGTACAAAGCAATAATGCATATTGCTTATCGTTATTTTGTTTCTTAAACCATTTTGTATTATATATTTTCACACCCACTAAACAAAACAAATCCCTTATGAGAAAAGTCTATCTATTATTAGCCCTGGTATCTATCAGTGTATTCGCTTGTAAAAAAACTGATAACAGTTATGTAAAGCTGCCTCCCGGCTTTATTATTAATGGTATTTCTGATGTAACAGTTGAGAGAGACAGTGTTGCCTTTCTTAGTGTGAGCGTTGAGATGAAAAAAGGTGAACAAGAGGCTGTAACACTATCGGCCACAGGTTTGCCTGCAGGCGTTACCGCATCATTTACGCCCGAAAGCGGTACTCCCGATTTTACTGCCCTGGTCTCTTTCAGAACAAGCCGTAGCTCTGTGCCTGGCACCTATCCTATCAAGCTGGTGGCAACAAGTAAATCAGGTGCACGTTCTTACGATATGAACCTCATCATAAAACCGATCAGTGAATGCGGTAACAAAGCGTCAGGTCAATATTTGGCTGACGATCTTTGCGATAATATAGGATCAATGACATATACCACGCAGGTATTCCCGTCAGGTACCAATAATAAAGTGTTCATATCTAATTTTGGTAACACATTTAGCAGTAGTGTTTTTGCTAACCTTAACTGCGAAGAAGGTACATTAGATATACCTAAGCAAGCATTCCTAGGTAGTGGTACTATTTCTGGTACCGGTACGTTTAGCAGCACCCAAATGGATATTAGTTATTCTTTCGATTTTGGCGGTGGCTCAATACCTACAAATTGCCATGTTGTTATGACCAAACAATAAGCAAACAATACTACTTACAAAAAAAGCCCGGCATTACCGGGCTTTTTTTGTTTTTGATCAGAGCGTGATCTTTGGATTATATTCCTTTATTACACTTTCATATAGTTGCTCGTACATAGGTACGATACGGTCTTTATCAAATTTACCCGCATGGGCTATCGCGGAATCTTTAAATTTTTGCAGGCGCTCATCGTCTTCCAGTATATATATAGCGTGTTTGGCCATGTCCTCTACATCACCAACATTGCTTAAAAAACCGGTTTCGCCCTGAATATTTATTTCCGGAAGGCCGCCTGCATTTGTAGAAATTACAGGTACGCTGCAAGCCATCGCTTCAAGGGCTGACAAGCCAAAGCTTTCGTATTGCGATGGTAGTATGAACAGATCGGTAATGCTCAATATCTCATCCATTTGTTCCTGCTTACCCAGGTAACGTACATCGCCACATACATCAGGCATACTTCTGCATATTTCTTCTGCATTCTGGCGTTCCGGCCCATCACCAATCATCAATAGTTTGCTGGGCATTTGCTTATGTATCTTTTGAAAGACTTTTATTACATCTTCCACCCTTTTTACCTTCCTGAAGTTAGATACGTGCGCCAAAATCCGTTCGCCATTTGGTGCCAGCATCTTTTTAAAATGCTCTTTATCCATTTGGTGAAAGCGATGTGTATCAACGAAATTCGGAATGACTTGTATGTCTTTTTCTATCTTAAAAGAGTTGAATGTTTCTTCGCGAAGATTGCTGGATACAGCTGTGATGGCGCTCGATTCATTAATTGAAAATGTAACCACCGGTGCATAAGTAAGGTCTTTACCTACTAGGGTGATATCGGTGCCATGCAACGTAGTGATATAAGGTATATCATGGCCCGTTTTCTTCAATATCTGCATGGCGAAATATGCTGCCGAAGCGTGTGGTATAGCATAGTGTACATGCAGCAAATCCAAACCATGATTCATAACCACGTTTACCATGGTGCTGGTCAATGCAGTTTCGTATGGCGGAAAATCGAATAATGGATAAGGTGGTACCGTTACCTCATGATAATAAATATTGGGGTGAAAATGCAAACGGACAGGTTGCTGGTAAGTTATAAAATGTATCTCATGGCCCTTAGCTGATAACGCCATGCCCAATTCTGTAGCCAATACACCACTACCACCAAATGTAGGATAGCAGACAATACCTATTTTCATGGTGCAAATATCAGCAATAAGCAGTTACAATCCCGTTACGATAATGATAAGGATTGATAATACAGCAATAGAGACCATTACTCAACCGGATGAAATATACCTCCCAGGGGTATTTTATGGGGTAAATTTTTAGAAAACATATAAAGAATGGCTGCATGATAACTGATACACTGCCTGCTTTGCTATTTTTATAGCATGAAACGATTTTTTAGCCTTATTGCTTTTACCGCAGCTTCATTTTCCGTACAAGCCCAGGACTCCCTGATAATGCGCCGCATAGCCAATGAAGTGCTTTTGAATAGCAATTGTTATGATAACCTTCGTGTATTATGTAAGCAAATAGGCCACAGATTAAGCGGTACGCCGGAAGCAGCTAAAGCTATAGAATGGGGACAGCAATGCATGCAAGCTGCCGGGGCAGATAAAGTATGGCTACAACCTGTAGATGTACCCAAGTGGATACGAGGGAAGGAAAAACTACAAATTGGATGGGGCAAAGGGCATGTTCAAACTATACCTATGCTATCTATTGGTAATACCGACGGTACAGATGGCAAACTGCTTACAACACCAATAGTGATGGTACAGGATTTTAATCAATTCAATGCGTTGCCTGCCGATGCTGTGAAAGGTAAAATCATCTTTTTCAATTATCGCTTCAGGCAAGATATAATAAATACGTTTGAAGGATACGGCGATGCGGGCAAATACCGATGGACTGCACCTAACATGGCTTCAGCTAAAGGAGCGGCAGGTGTTATTATACGCTCTATATCAACCGGCGAAGATGATGCGCCTCATACAGGCTCTATGCGTTATGCCGATTCGGTAAAGCATATTCCCGCTGTAGCCATAGGCAATAAAAGTGCTGATATGCTGGAAACAAAATGCAGGCAAGGTGCAGTAACTGCAATGCTGCAATCGGAAGCTAGGATGGCTGGCACTGTGCGTTCATATAACGTGATAGGTGAAATAAAAGGAACCAGCGAACCTGAAAAAATAGTTGTGGTTGGCGGGCATTTAGACTCGTGGGATGTAGGCGAAGGTGCCCATGATGACGGTGCGGGTTGTGTGCAATCGATAGAAGTGATCCGTTGCCTGAAAGAACTGCATATCCGGCCTAAATATACAGTGCGCGCCGTATTGTTTATGAATGAAGAAAATGGACTGAAAGGCGGCATTGCCTACGCCGATTCAGCAAAAGCTAAAAATGAAAATCACTTACTGGCTATAGAAACAGATGCAGGTGGTTTTTCGCCAAGAGGTTTTGGATTGGATATGCCACTGCCACAACGTGAGCAAATAAAGTACTACCGAAACCTTTTCCTGCCATACGGAGTTTATGATTTTGAACAGGAAGAAGGTGGAGCCGATATTTCGGTGCTGCATAAAAATGGTGTACCTGCTGCAGGGCTACTACCCGACCCGCAACGTTATTTCGACCTGCACCATACTAATAATGATGTGTTTGAAGCAGTAAATCATCGTGAATTAAAGATGGGTGCACTAACTTTAGCTCAGCTTGTTTACTTGATAAGCGAGCATGGGTTAAGATAAATGCCTTCAGAGGAATTACATATTTTAAAGAAGTTATTCGGCAAACCTTCGTCGGTTATTGCATTGTGCATCATTGGGCTTACCTGTTTAGTAGCACTGTTTGCTTACGTGCTGGCTCCCGATGATACACCTTACGCCAACAGGATGGTAGTGGAACTTGGAGCCAGGCAGCCCGGTTTTGAGAAGCAATTGCTGCTAGTGCCAAAAGCTACTCCACAAAAGAGAAAAGGATTAAATACAGGTTGGTTAACAGGTAGCCCTTCCAACCTGAATGCTATACCCTTTAACAGGTATTATTTTGATGCTGATAGAATATACATACAGCATTATATTGATGAAGACTTGAGTGATACTCTGTCGTATTCATTCAAAGACTTATTGCCACAACAAGAATTAAATAAATCTTCTAATGAACAAAAACAGTTTATAGTTGATCACCGTATTGAACAACAAACTTTTTATCTGGGTACTGACAGATATGGAAGAGATATTTTATCGAGATTGATTGTTGGTAGCAGAGTAAGTTTAGCGGTAGGTTTTGTAGCAGTGCTATTATCTATCACCATAGGTATTATCCTGGGTTCGCTGGCAGGTTATTATGGCGGCGTAGTAGATGGTTTTGTAATGTGGATCATCAATATACTATGGGCCATACCAACCTTGCTCCTTGTATTCGCTATTACACTCACAATTGGGAAAGGCTTCTGGGAAATATTTGTAGCTATTGGCCTCACCATGTGGGTGGGCGCTGCCCGGTTAATTAGAGGACAGGTATTAGTGCTCCGTGAAATGGAATATATAACTGCAGCAAAAGCATTAGGTTTATCTGACAGGCGTATCATCTTTAAACATATTCTACCCAATATAGCCGGGCCAATTATGGTAATCGCTGCCAGCAATTTTGCTACTGCTATTTTGATTGAAGCAGGCCTTAGCTTTTTAGGTATTGGTGTACAACCGCCCCAACCATCGTGGGGATTGATGATAAAAGAACATTACAATTTCCTGCTTACTAACAGGCCGTTGTTAGCCATTATTCCCGGTATCGCTATTATGTTGCTGGTATATGCGTTCAATATTTTAGGTAATGCATTAAGAGATGCATTTGATGTGCGGGATAATTAATATAAAAGACAAAATGTAAAAAAACTCATGTCTATTTTTGCATTTTACGTTTTTAATTCTTGTGCGGCAATATACCCGCTACTCCATGCATGCTGAAAATTGAAGCCCCCTGTTATGCCATCTATATCCAATATCTCGCCAGCAAAATAAAGCCCCGGCACCAGTTTGCTTTGCATGGTTTGCGCGTCAACTTCGCTTAATGTTATACCACCACAGGTCACAAACTCTTCTTTAAAAGTTGTCTTTCCTTTTACATTGTATTCATCGGCAACAAGATGCTTTACCAGTTTGTTTTGTGAAGCAGCAGGTAAATCGCCCCAACGCATATCCTCTTTTACGCCCGATTGTTGTAAGAAGTATTCCCATAAGCGTTTGGGTAAATTGAATGGATTCCTGCTGTACATCAGGAGCTTTCCATTATCATGTCTAAGCGATACCATTTGCTCTTTTATATCCTGCTCTTTTACATCGTTTAGCCAATTGATATGTATAGTGAATTCGTAATTGCGCTGTTGCAGTTCCCTTGCTGCCCATGCTGAGGTACGTAATACACATGGGCCACTAAAGCCCCAATGCGTAATGAGTATTGGTCTGCTGTGTTCTGTTATCTTAGTACCTAATATTTTAAGACTTGCATGCGGTACACTCACGCCCATCAATTCTGTTATGGGGTGCTTAGGCAGATTAAATGTGAACAATGATGGAGCGGGTTCGCTAATGGTATGCCCGGTTGCTTTCAGCCATGCATACTGATCTGTTTTAGGGAAACCACCACATGCTATCAGAACTTTATCAGCTTCGTAAGCACTGTTATCAGCAAAGTGTAATATGAGCCTACCTTCTTTTTGTTCTATTGATTGAAGAGATTTGCTATAGCGTACCTGTACCTGTTGTTTCATCATTTCCTGCCAAATAGCATTGATGATAGTTTGCGAATCATCGGTATCAGGAAACATACGGCCATCCCCTTCTGCTTTTAGCAACACTCCTTTTGCTTCAAACCAGTCAATAGTATCCTGCGGGCTGAACCGATATAGTGTTTTCTTAAGAAAATTCTTGCCGCGTGGGTAGTTGCCAATCAGTTCGGGTATATCAAAACAAGCATGTGTTGTATTACAGCGTCCGCCACCCGATACTTTCACTTTTTGCAATGCCTTGCTCGTTTTTTCAAATACTACTACTTCCCTGTTCTTATCATAAGGAATATTAGCTGCGGCAAAACAACCGGCGGCACCTGCACCAATTATGGCTATATGTTGCAATTAATTAACTGATTTTATTTGTGCTTCAACCACTGCAATAGCAACCATGTTGACTATCTGGCGTACACTGCTGCCTAGTTGCAATACATGTACAGGCTTGCGCAAGCCAAGTAATATGGGCCCTACTGCTTCCGCTCCGCCTACTTCCTGCAACAAATGATAGGCAATATTGCCTGCTGCGAGGTTAGGAAATATCAGCACATTGGGCGATTCATTTACTAAGTCAGAGAATGGATAGTTCTCACGCAGCAGATCTTTATTAAATGCTATACCCGCCTGCATCTCACCATCTATTATCATTTCAGGATGCATAGCTTTTATTTTAGCTACTGCATTGCGCATTAATATGGCTTCCGGAGAGGGACTGCTACCGAAATTGGAATAAGATAGCATTGCTATGCGAGGCTTTATATTCAAATTTTCAACGGCTTTTGCAGTTTGCAGTGTTATATCTATAAGTTCTTCCTCAGTAGGATTGAAATTAACCGTAGTATCCGCAAAGAACAATGGCCCTTTTTTCGTCAGCATTATATACATACCTGCCACACGTTTGGCATTTTCCTGCATACCTATTATCTCTAATGCAGGGCGAAGTGTATTGGGGTACTGACGTGTAAGGCCAGATATCAGCGCATCAGCTTCGCCGGTTTCCACCATCATACTGCCAAAAAATGGTCGTTCACGCATTATTTTGCGTGCTTCGTAAATATTATAACCTCTTCTTTTTCTTTTCTCAAAGAAAATAGAGCCATACTCAGCACGTCTGTCGTGTTGCCTGTCGCTACGCGGATCGATAATATGTACGCCTTCCAGTTGAAGATTGTTTTCTTCTATCAGCGCTTTTATCTTTTTTTCTTCACCTAAAAGTATTGGTATGGCTATATGCTCATCGTGCACTATTTGAGCTGCTTTTAATACTTTAAGATTTTCAGCTTCTGCAAATACTACACGTTTAGGATTTTGTTTGGCTTTATTGATGATAAATCTGAGCAGGTTGTCGTCAGAGCCAAGCCTGCGATACAGTTCAGATTCATAAGTTTCCCAGTCGGTTATTGGGTTACGCGCCACACCACTATCCATAGCCGCTTTAGCAACTGCCGGCGATACATTGACCAATAGTCTTGGGTCGATAGGCTTGGGGATAATATAAGTAGGCCCAAAGTGCAGGCTACGCTCATTGTACGCTACATTTACCATCTCTGGCACGGGCTCTTTTGCTAGTGTGGCTAATGCTTTCACAGCAGCCAGCTTCATTTCTTCATTGATGGCTGTTGCACGTACATCTAACGCACCGCGGAATATATAGGGGAACCCCAGTACATTATTTACCTGATTAGGATAATCGCTACGGCCGGTTGCCATAATTACATCCGGTCTTGCCTCCAACGCATCTTCATAAGCTATCTCAGGATCGGGGTTGGCCAATGCAAAAACGATAGGTTGCACACCCATACTTTTCACCATGTCTTTCGATAAGACCCCCCCTTTCGATAGACCTATAAATACATCTGCATTCTGCATTGCATCTGCCAGGCTTATACTTGCTATATCCTGTGCAAATTGTTGTTTGTATTCATCAAGGTCGGTGCGCGATTTTACAATAAGTCCCTTGCTATCGAACATATACATGTTCTTCACATTGGCACCTAAAGCAAGGTATATTTTGCAGCAGGAAATTGCCGACGCACCGGCGCCACTTATTACAATTTTTACTTTGCCAATATCTTTGCCCACTATTTCCAAAGCATTCAGCAGTGCTGCGCCGGATATGATAGCCGTACCATGCTGGTCGTCGTGCATGATAGGGATATTCATTTCTGCCTTCAGGCGTTTTTCTATTTCGAAACATTCAGGTGCTGCAATATCTTCCAGGTTAATGCCACCAAATGTCGGCTCCAGCGCTTTTACTACCTGTACAAATTCATCAACCGTTTTAGGGGTTACTTCAATATCGAAAACATCTATATCGGCAAATATTTTGAAAAGCAATCCTTTACCTTCCATTACCGGCTTCGATGCTTCAGGGCCTATATCACCCAGGCCAAGTACAGCCGTACCATTACTTATTACCGCTACAAGATTGCCTTTTGCGGTATATTTATAAACGTTATCAACGTCTTTCTCTATTTCCTTACAAGGTTCTGCAACCCCCGGCGAGTATGCCAGTGCAAGGTCGCGCTGCGTTTTTGTTTCTTTAGTTGGTATTACTTCTATCTTCCCCGGTCTTCCTTTCGCATGGTATTCCAATGCATCTTCCTTCCTTATCAATTGTGCCATTTAAAATCTGTACTTAGTTTCAACCAACTAAGATACAAAAACCACTGTTAAGACTTTAAGAAACTGCCGCGGCAGGCTTTTGCCCTATGGCTTGCAATGTATTATTTATCTGCACAAAATGCCGTTGCTGGTGTGCTATCAGGAAGCGGAATGTATCACCTAGCTTTAGTTTAATGAATTTACTAATGCTTATTGATACGTGCAACTTACCCATATTGGTTTGGCCGGCTTGTTGTAAATGGTTTAAGAGGTCAGTTTGACGATTAATAAATTCATTGAGTACTTTCTTCGCATCAAGTTCCTGGTTTGGTTGATGGTCTTTGGGTGCGTTCATTTTGTTAGTGATCTTACCATTTTCTTTAGGTGTCATCATTTTAGTAAAATAATCACCAAACCAACCAGACTTGTATTGATCGGAGAAATGCAACTGCGCATTCTTTCCATTTTGTAAAGCTTTGTTTATTTCGGGAAGGTAATAGCGATTGTAGCTATTTAGGTGTTCTATTACTTGTGCTACACTCCATTTACCCACAGCAGGTTGCTTATTAAGTAATTGTTCATTGTACTTGCTTAATTCTTCTGCTTTCAGAATGGTATGTTGTACCTCCTTGCTAAGGGTATCAATAAGGGATTTGGCATCGAAAACTAACATAGTGCTAAATTTTAAGCAAAGCTATATTCACTGTGTTTAGAAAATATTGGTAAAAACCAAGATTTATGATGCTACCCTGTCCATAGCCAGTTTCATGAATCGCTTTACTTCTTTGTTTACATCTTCATTCGCCATCATACGGAAGTAATGATTGTGCTGGGTACTGCCCGGCACACGGGCTATTTTATAGAAACAGAGATTGTCTTCATGTGCTTCATCATATAAGAAAGTAATATCCACATAGTCCTTACCCAGGCGGTGCACCCACGCAAAGTTTTTACCAGCGCTGAACATGATGAATGTTTTGGTAGGGTGTATCTGGAATTTGCCGATCTTTTTCAGTTCAGCAATGAAATGTTGATATAGGGCGATGGTAGTTGCTGATTTGCCTTTAAAATGGTCAACCATTGTGCGTTCGTTGCACGAATGCTTCTGGTTATCTTTTACAAAGTCAGTATTGCAA
The DNA here is from genome assembly GCA_946479435.1 of uncultured Sphingobacteriales bacterium. The sequence goes on from CAMLFX010000009.1 coordinate 27,015, forward strand.
TATGGGCAGGTCCACATAAAAACTATAATCTTATTGAGCTGATCATTTTACTAAAAGTAGTTTCGTCGATACCAATATAAGAAGCCAGGTATTTCTGTGGTATCAGGTTCAGTACATGCGGACTGCGCTTCAGCAATGCCCTGAACTTCTCTTTAGCCGAAAATGAAAGCAATTCAACCTGCCGCTCTAAAGTACCCGTCAATACATGCGATAGCGCTACCCTCACCCAACGCTCAATTTCAGGTTGTGTTTCCATTAGCTGAATAAGATCATTATGATGTATTCTCATCAGTTTATTGGCAGTTAGTGTTTCCAGGTAAAATTTAGAAGGTGCTTGTGTAAAGAAACTATCAAGAATGCCTGAAAAAGAAGGTGCATAAGAGAATACAAGCGTGGCCTCTTTGCCATTATGTTCGAAGTAGGCGCGCTGTACACCATCCAGTACAAAGTATAGCCACTTTTCAGTCTCTCCTACCCTAGTCAGTAATTGTTTCCTTTTTACAGAAATGGGCTGCCATGAAGCAGCTAAAGCACTGAATGCTTCATCGCTCACAGGGTGGGTAGCCTGTACCAGTTTGTATAGTTGCTCCTGAAATTCCACGGTCTTACTGTGAAATTAAGCCATAACAGATACCATTCCCAATGCTACTTTACCTAATTCTTCATTGCCAGTTATGGTTACTTTTTCCAGCGCTTCCTGGGGTTTTATACCTTTAGAAAATAACTTCCAGGCAGTGTCCGGGTCTATCTCTATTTTGGCATTTGGTTCAAGGCGTGTATTGTGTCGCAATACCCAGCCTTCATCGGTTTTATTGATATGGAAGGTTCCGCCTATATCAGTTGCTATTACTACTTCCACACTGGTACCGGTAGGTGCTTCAGTATATTTATACGTGTGTGGCAATGCACACATAAAAGTATCGATGAAAGGATAAAAAAGCTCTTTGGTCAAAATACCCGGCTTACCTACTGCATCACGTATCTGTTGCTGGTGTATCCATTTCTCTGTGTACTCGCGTGCCACATGGAACCAGTTTTTTGAAATTTCTTCACCCGCCCATGCTACAGAAAATTTAGCATCTTCCCATGGGTCAAGCATTTGCATTAACTCGTTGTACTCTTTACCTGTACTTTCCAGCAGGTCAGTTATTACCCTTGGACTCAACCTATGCGCAGCCTGTACCCAATCAGCATTTAATTGATTCAGGTAACCAACGAGGTCGGCATATATTTTTATTCCAACTGGTCTGTTACCATTATAATCATCACGTAAAATCGATAAACTGCGCAGGTTTCCATCCAGCAAATGTGCTGCTATATCTTTTACTCTCCATAGTTTAGCAATAGTGGGTGTTTCCCATTCAGCCGGTGTTAGCGAACGCAAAAGTTCTATCAGCTTTTCATCCAATACAGGAAACAAATGATTTACTTCAATAGGTTGTACATGATGTAGCATACTATTTACAATGATATAGAAGTTGCGTCAATTTTCTTAAGAATACTAAGGTCGTTAGGAGCGTATGCCCGTTCGCGTGGTAATAATATTTTACTGATTTTATTCTCTCCTACTAAAGTTTGTTGCTGCTTTACATATTCCGTGATATTTTGTATCTCCAAAATCCATTCATTATTGAAGCGTTGCAGCATTTCACCACTGAGCCCTATTTTTACAGCTTTTCTGTCGGTTTTGTCACCTCTCAGGTCATGGTAGGTTTCCCAACGCCATTTTATATGGTCGGGATTCTTTTTTCTGAATATATCCAGTAGTGGCAGGCTATCGTAAAACTTATTGAGTACTGCATTCTTTAATATCTCTTCAAACCCTGCAATACTTATCTTAATAGCCAATACATTTTCCTGGTTTTGTTTATTAGCCCATCCCGAATAATGCATCATCCACAAAAAACTGGGTTTCAGCCATGTAGTACGTTCAAAGTCATAATCTTCGCCACCAAACTTTTGGTTAGCTATTGCGTATTGCGCAATACTATCTTTAAAAGCCTGATAGACAACTATATACTCCCTTGTGAATTGAGCGATAATGTATTTGCCATTACTAGGCAAATGCCGTTCATGCTCTTCATAAGTTTCAAATACAAGCATGTAAATGTTTTACGTGTTGTATTGCAAAACATTCATGCCAAATAGCTGGCACGGATTTTCCTTTCACATTAATAATAGCATATATGAAAGATATGGACAATCAAATACCTGAACAACAACACGGTTCATCTAAAGATATTAAAAGACAGGTAGTAATGGAATCGCTGGAAGATGCAGAAGACCTATTCTTGCTGGCAAAAGAAAGGTTGCTGAACGTGAATGAATGGAAGAGTATAATAGATGGCAATAGCGCTGAGTTTTTATTGACTGACAACTACGGAGAATCATTGCATCGCAATGCGCACCTGGGCGACTATATACAAATTGATATACCTGGCCCTGGTACCATAACCGGCAATGCTAAAGATTGGGTAAAAATAGAAGCAATTACTTATGATGACTACCCTGATGAAAATGGTGAAAGCATTTCGATACAATTGAGGCCAACGGCTAAACCTGGTGGTGAAGACACACACACCGCTCATTTTTTTAATGATGCCGCCACCAGCACTATACAGGTAAAAAGATGGGGAAAGATTGTAGCTGCGTATTATTATGGCAGGAACGAATTACCCAATACAAATACTGAACATTTGGTAGATACAGTGAGAAATATTGCGGTAGCTACAACGGCCATATTAGCCTTATCTTCAGTACAATGGAATAATTTGCTGGGCAGTATTCTGAATACTGACAGGAATGAATAGCGCCATAGGCACGAAAATTTTGCTATAGTTGCGTAAAATGCTTGAACCCATGCTGGAGATTATGAAAGACTTACCCGCTAACGTGGTGGGTGTAAAGGCTACCGGTACTGTAACCAAAGAAGAATTAGATACTATTTTACTACCTGCGTTAGATAACCTTATAGCCCGTACAGGTAAAATTCATTATTTATTGTTGCTCGATACAGAGCTGAAAAACTGGGAATGGGGTGCATGGGTTAGCGACGCCAAGGTAGGCCTGAAATACTTTACGAGATGGGCAAAGATTGCAGTGGTAACGGACAATGAAGGTGTTACTACCTTTACGTCAGTTTTTAGCGGCCTTGTGCCCGGCGACGCCAAAGGGTTTAAAATGAGTGAGCTGGATAATGCTAAAAAATGGGTAGCTACTGAAAGCTAACTACTCCCTTATAAGTTTCTGTTCGTATATAACCGAATTGTTATGATCCTTTAATGATATGCTATACACACCTGTATCAAGAGTAGTTACGGCAATTTCATTTGAACCTGGCTGTAGTTCGTATTGCAACAGATAGTTACCGGTATTACCGTCGCAAATAGTAGCGTGCATTGGTTTATTAGTCTTGTTGTTGATGTACAGTTTGTCGTTCATTGCGTTTAGTTTTAAGCGTAGCCTCTTCCCCTGCTTGCAGCTATGCTTATAACTGGTATAAAAACTATACCCTCAATATACAATAAATATAGTTAGCTAATATTTCGTTTCTAAAAATAATGCTAAGCCGATCTTTGCTTTTATATTTACCCCTTGTATTCATACACGAATTAGAAGTTTTGAAAGTAGCAGTAATTAATATCAGGCAAGAGACTCAGGATGTAAAAACATTCACTCTCGCAGGCGCCAACGGCGAGCCAATACAGTACAAAGCAGGCCAGTTTATTACCCTGCTATCGAACCACACAGGTACAGAAGAAAGAAGATCCTACTCATTTTCTTCTTCACCTGAAGCCGCCGAGCAGCCCACAATAACGGTAAAAAGAATAGACAATGGTATTATGTCACGCTTTTTGTTTGATAGAACAGAAACAGGACACATTATTGAAGCATTGAAACCATCTGGTTTCTTCACACTACCGGAAACAATACCACAACACATATTCTTCTTCGCTGCCGGCGTGGGCATTACGCCTGTATTTTCTCTTATCAAAACGGTTCTTTTGAAGTCCGCTATTACCCGTATTACACTGGTTTACAGCAATCGTTCTATAACCCGTACATTGTTTTACAATGAATTGGAAGCTTGGCGCAATAAGTACCGGAATTTTCATATCGAGTATCTCTTTAGCACTGCCCCAAACCTTAGCCGGGCAAGGTTGAGTAAACTTTTGCTGCCGGCAATCTTAACTGAAAATAAGTATAACGTTCAGGACCTGTATTATATCTGCGGGCCATTCCCTTATATGCGTATGGTTATGTTGGGGCTTAAGGAGGCTGGTATATCTGCCGATAATATCAGGAAGGAGAACTTTAATACAAACGTAATTACAAGAATAATAAAACCACCCGATGAACAGCCCCATGTTGTCAACCTGATAAAAGGCACTGATCAGTATAGTTTTACCAGCCAGTATCCCGACACCATTCTAAAGTCGGCAAGGAAACACGATATACAACTACCCTATAGTTGCGAAAATGGCATTTGTGGCACTTGTGTAGCGGTTTGCACAAGGGGCAAGGTCTGGCATCGGAATAATGAGGTACTAACCAACGCAGAACTGGCAGAAGGAATGATACTTACCTGCGTAGCATACCCAATTGGCGGCGATGTAACCATTAAATTGTAAGACTGATTAGCCGGTACTATTTTTTAATAAAAATTTTGTGTATCCTTGTGTACGAATTTTATTATCCGTATGAAAAACGCTTTGATCGCAGTTTTGTTTGCAGCCGTGGCAGCCACAATGTTTTCTTCTTGCAGAAGAACCTATTATTGTGAATGTATAGATTATAAAGGAAAAGTAACACAGTTCACTATCGATGCAGGCAATAAGGTACAAGCACGTGATAAATGTGATCAGCAAGGTGCGGTTAATAACTGCGAGATCAAGTAACTATACTCGAACTATATTCATAAATGCCTGCTTTTACAGCAGGCATTGTTATTTGGAGGGGCACTCATAAAATGGTTATTTTAAGTAACTTTGCACTTTCTTAAATTAATATTCTTGCCATGCGTCGCATATATTTCGATAATGCAGCTACAACCTCGCTAGACCCTGATGTTCTTGAGGCTATGATGCCTTATTTAACTGAAAAGTTTGGCAACCCGTCGTCCATCTATTCTTATGGTCGTGAAACAAAAATGGCCATTGAATCGGCGCGCAAAACGGTAGCCCGCATATTGAATTGTACTCCTGGTGAAATATTTTTTACTTCAGGTGGCACAGAAAGTAGCAATACAGCAATAAATGCCTCTGTACGCGATCTTGGTTGCAAACACATTATTACTTCTCCAATAGAGCATCATGCTACTCTTCATACTGTTGAGAACATGGAAAAGTTTGGGTTGGCCAGGGTTAGTTTTGTAAAACTTGATAGCAAGGGGCATGTTGACCTAAACCATCTTGAAGAACTACTGGCAGCAAGCAAAGAAAAAACGTTGATAACCCTGATGCATGCCAACAATGAAATTGGTAACCTGCTAAAGGTAAAAGCTGTTGGCGAACTTGCTGCAAAATACGATGCGGTTTTCCATAGCGATATGGTGCAAACAATAGGTCACTACCCTATCGATCTTAAAGCAATTAATGTACAGTTTGTAAGTGCCGCAGGTCATAAGTTTCATGGCCCTAAGGGTGTAGGTATGCTATACGTAAACGAAAATATCCGTATCAACCCTTTACTTTCCGGTGGCTCGCAAGAACGTAATATGCGTGCAGGTACTGAGAATATGTATGGTATTGTAGGTTTTGCCAAAGCACTTGAGTTAGCGACTGAGCGGTATGAGCAAGACAGCAACCATATAAAGGAATTAAAAAACTACATGGCCGAGAAGCTAAAACAGGCTTTCCCTTCAACATTGCTGAACGGAGATAGTGAGGGTAGCTGTTTGTATACGGTTTTAAATGTTGCTTTTCCGCGCAACGATAAGTCAGATATGTTACTTTTCAACCTTGATATGGCTGGTATATGTGTAAGTGGCGGTAGTGCCTGCAGCAGCGGGGCCAGTTCGGTAAGCCATGTTATTAAAGCACTGTATAATGGCCAAAGCCAAAACCTGGTGCCTATACGCTTCTCTTTTTCAAGGCATAACACTAAAGAAGAGGTAGATATGGTAATAGAAAAGCTAAAAGAGCTGGTGTAACACAGCATCTATCAATTAATAAAAGAATAAGCCTCCTGAATGGAGGCTTTTATTATTTTTAGTGGTGGTAGCTTGCTTCAAATTTACCTGATAGCTTAAATAGGTCTGATACATCGTTTTTAAAAGAAGCATTCACGTCATAGCCTTGTTTATTCTTCTCCCACGATATATTTATAATCGGGCTGATATCGGGCGTTATCAATTGCAGGAACTTTACATTACCGGCATCGCGAAGCCATAAAGGCTCGTCCGTTTGTTGTTCTAACAGTTCTTTTACCATTTCCATCATGCATACGCCCGGTACCACGGGCTGGGCTGGGAAGTGGCCTTTAAAAATATCGTGCTGCATATTGAAAGAAACCTTGCAGGAAACGCTATTGGGGTCTCTTTGTATATACTCTATTTTATAAAAATCATTCATTAACATCTTGCTCTATTTTATCAAGTTGGATGGTGAAATTAGCTTTATGGTGATCTATCAGTATTTTCTCAGGCATCGACATCTTGTTGTCTTTACCCGATATATTAATGGTTATTATCTTACTTTTCTTCCCAGCGTTTTCTATCCTTATAAGTTCTTCATTCCTGGTTATATAGTAAACAGTTGCATTGTCTCCTGTATTAAGACGATAAAGCTGCTCTTTACCCCTATTCACAAACATTATTTCTTTTTGCCAGTTCAGGTTTTTCATCAGCAGGAGCTCCATATCCTTTCTTAATGTTTTAATGAGCGCCGGCTTGTTTAATTGTGCTATTATCCTGTTTAGCTGAAAAGAATCATTTTTACTCCATTCGAAATCGAAGAAAGTAAGACCCATTTCATTTTGATATATAGCACGTACCGTGCCATTCTCTAACTTCTTGAATATCAATAAGCCACTAATGTGATAGCTTTTAAATAAAAACCTTCCGTTTACCGTACATCGGTATAATGCACGTTCAAAAACCGGTTTATATTGGCTTGCGGAAGTATTGTTAGTGGTAAGCTGTAGGTTTTTATAAGGATTGCCACACGATGTAACAAAAATGACAGTGATTATACTACTTAACCTTAAAAATCTGGTCATTGAGGATGGCATTATGTCGTGTATTGGTAAAAACCATAGTAGTATTGTCCCCACCTTGCTCGGTCATCACCAATTGGGTTACATTCAGCGTTTTTTTATCAAGATATACTTCTATATCGCTGAACATTTTTTTTATGGCTGCGCTAATAGGAGATAATTGCATCAAGTAAGTTGTAGTGTTTTCTAAGGCTGTAACTTTAAAATCCGGGTTTTGAAACATAGTGCCGCGCATACAGTCTATCATTACCCTGTTCACCGACTGCATCATTTTGCTATTACCTGTATTTATTTTGCTGGTTTTTTGCTCGTCTTTTATCAGCATCTGGCTGCCATTCATTATCATCAGGTAGCTGTAAGGCTGAGTATATTCAATACGTACTTTATCATCCTTCTTGAAATAGAACTTGCCTTTTGATTTTATTTTCTCTTTCAGCAGGGCCATGTTCTTTACCTGTGTAAAATCACTGCTTACTGTTTGAACCGTTGTATTCGATTTTGACAATGCTTCTTTCAGTGCATAGGTATTTTTAACTGTATTGAATCCGGCCGGCTGCGCTAATGCCGGTAGTATATTTATCAACAGCAATAGTGCAAAAAGGTTAAGGCTTTTTATATGGCTCAATTTCAAGTAGTTCATTTACGGGCACAAAGGTATAGCCCATTTGTTTTGCCTGCTGTATTAGGGGCGTTAAAATTTTTGTTGTTACTGCCATAGAGTCATGCAGTAATATTATATCTCCTCCCTTTAGTTTGTTAAATATGTGTTTCAGTAATTTATCAGGGTCGGTTATTTTGGTATCAAAAGAGCGCAATGTCCACCCGATAGAGAGCATATTAGTTGTAGCAACTGCTCTTTTAAGGTTAGGGTTGGTAATACCGTAGGGCGGACGAAACAGGTTGGGTACAAGCCCTGTAATATTCTGTATTGCCCGGTTGGTTTGTTCTATCTCCTCAGCCATTCTCCTGCTGCTTTGCCAGTCGAAGTTAAACCCATGTGCATAGCTATGGTTGCCTATGGTATGTCCCTCTTCATGCCAGCGCTTAACCAGGGCCGGGTGCTCTGCAGCATGCTTACCAATGGCAAAAAAGCTGGCTCTTACATTATGTTGTTCCAATATATACAAAACCTCATTGGTGTACTTTGCCGGGCCATCATCAAATGTTAACGACAATAATTTATCGTTCTTGCTTTTATACAAGCTATGTAAAAAAAAATTCCACCGGATATTTACAGCGCCCAAAAAGAAAATGGAAAGGTGTGCTACCAATGGCGGCAATAACCACCAAATGCTTATGTAACCGTAAGCTATTAATGCAGTAAGTGCAACCAGCACAATAGCCAGTGCGATATTGAAATATTTATAAGGCTGCAAAATTCAGGAGGCTAAGACTATCTGCTGCAAAGGTAATTCAGTAATGCTTATCCTGATACTGTTGCTTTATAATCTGCAGCAGCGCTTATATCAGCCGCCGTACAAATAGTAATATCAGGATATTGGGTAATGATCATACGAATTGATACGCCATTTTCCAGAAAGCGCAGGCATTCTATTTGTTCAGCAGTTTCCAGCGGCGATTTTGGAAGTAATGCGAAGTTTAGCAGTTCTATTTTGCGATAAGCGTAAACCGGCACATGCCTGTAATAATTAATAGGGAAAGATGTATTGCGCAAATAAGGTATTACACTGCGGGAAAAAAACATTGCGTTCTGGCGCAGGTCAATGGCGGCCTTTACATATTGGGGGTTGTTTGCATCTTTTGGATTTTTAAATTTCTGCACTATTGATGCTACCCTGATATTATTACCATGTGGGCCATCAAAAGCCCCCAAAAGCTTTTGTAATGATGCTTTACTTGTAAAAGGTAAGTTGCCGGGTATGTTTACAAAAATATCTGCATCCGTATCCATAGCCACTTCTGCTATACTGTCTGTAGCTGTGGTATGGTTAGTTTTATTGGCAGTTACTTTACCTCCTATATCATGAATGGCTTTTGTGATATCGTTATTACTTGTTACCACAAGCACATCTTGAAACAGTTCTGTTTCAAGTATCGATTGATAAGTATGGCAGATTAATTTTATACCGTTCAGCTCTTTCAATAGTATGCCGGGATCTACTTCCGGATCTATTTGGGTAGCTATAAGCGCAATGTACCTCATAGTTACAGGCATTTTATACAATAGTGAATATACTCATTAGAAAATGCTTATTCACTCCTTTACATATTATTAACAAATATATTATTTCTTTAAAAAACCTGTTAGCAAAAACAACCAGCCAAGTATAAAAAACAGTCCGCCTATCGGTGTCAATATTCCTACGCCACCTAAACCTACTGAACCATTCATTTTAAGCAGGGTAAGTGCATATAGAGAACCGCTGAATAGTAGTATGCCTATTATAAAGAACGTACTTGCCAGTTTTAGTTGCTTATGGGGAAAGCCAATAAAAGCTATACCTGTTGCCAATAAAGCGAAACTGTGGTAGAATTGATACCTTACCCCTGTTTCAAAAGTTTGTAACATTTCCGGTGTCAATACTTGTTTTAAGGCATGCGCGCCGAAAGCGCCTAAAACAACTGCTAAAGCCGCAAATATTGCTGCTGAGGTTAATGCAGGTTTGTACATTGCTCTATAATTTTTGCGAAGGTACGCAGAGAAAGATTTTCAGCCTGTAAAATATAATGCGCCTGTTTGTAAACTGCTTCCCGTTGGCTAAGTAAGTTTTTCAGGCTTTCGTATTTATCAGTACTGTTTATTAGGGGGCGTGTGCTGTTATTAACAACTCTGTTAAATAGTATATCAATGTCTGTATCTATGTAAATAACACAACCCTTTTCTTTCATCAGGTGCATGTTGTTATAGTAAACGGGTGTACCACCACCACAAGCTACAATGGTATTGGCGGGAAAAGTGGCAATAACCTGCTGCAAAATATCTTGTTCCTTATCTCGAAAATAAGTTGCTCCTTTTTGTTGAAATATTTCGGCTATTGTAATTTTTTCTTCTTCTTTTATCAGTTCGTCAAGGTCTGCAAGTGGCAGCTGCCATTCAGCAGATATTAGCCTGCCCCAATAACTTTTGCCAGATGCCGGCATGCCTATCAGGAAGATCATGCGTTTATAACTTATCGTTTATCATTTTCCATATCAGCAACATGCCCATTTGCAAAGCCATCTCTTTGTTCCTGTGTCTGTCGTAGTGAAACCTGAATTCTTTTGAAAAAGTTTTATCCGCAGATGAAGCCGCCATCCATACCGTGCCTACGGGTACGCGTTCATCTTCATCCCCTTCACTTAGCAATCCTGTTATTGAAAAACTGTAGTCAGCGCTCATTATTTTGCGCACCTGTTCCGCCATAGCTATTGCTGTTTGCTGGCTTACTACACCATAACTATCAATTGTTTCTTTGGGCACACCCAGCAAATGTTCTTTTATCTCGTTTTGATAACAAATAATACTGCCTTTAAAATATTTGCTTGATCCGGGTACTTGTGTTATATAATGCCCTACCATGCCACCTGTGCAGCTTTCTGCCAGGCTAAGTGTAGCTTTTTTTTGCAGTAGCGATATACCAATTAATTGCTCAAGCGGTATGTCTTCCAACGCTATCACAATATTATTAAGTCTTTCTGCTAACATATCCTGCCACTTATCCAGTTCGGCTTTCAGTTTCGCCTTATTACTACTCCTGCCTGTCAGCCTAAGTTTTACAATGCCCGCACCGGGCAGGTATGCCAGTTTAATATGGGGTGGCAATGCTTCTTCTATATCCTTTATTTTTTCAGCAATAAAACTTTCACCTTCACCTGCAGTTATTACAGAATGGTGTAGCAATGCATCGCTAACTATATTTTTCTGCAGGTATGGCACTACCTCGTCAGTCATAATACCAGCCATTTCAAACGGCACACCCGGCATGGCAATTAATAGTTTTCCATCTTTTTCAAAAAGCATTCCAGGTGCCGTGCCCATTTTATTATGCAATATTGTGCAGTTATCAGGCACCTCCGCTTGCTTTAGATTACGCTCTAAAAAAGGGCGGTTTCTTCGCTGGAAGATATCTTTTACATGTTTTAATACATCTTCATTCACTACTAGCTTACCACCAAAATATTCACATAGAAGTGGCTTGGTTATATCGTCGGCGGTTGGCCCCAGTCCACCTGTTACAAATACAATATCCGATTTGTTCAACTCTTCATCCAATGCATTTACTATTGCTGCCTTTTCATCTCCTACAGCTACTCTTCTTTGCACGTCTATGCCAATATGGTTGATACATTGAGCTATAAAAGCCGAATTGGTGTCAATCGTTTGTCCTATAAGCAATTCATCGCCTATGGTAATAATAGATGCTTGTATGTTAGCCATGTTGTTGTGCAAAAAACGGTGCCAGTTTTTCTCTGAGGTCTTGTGGCAGCGATACTTTTTTCTTCTCCTTCATATCATAAAACACTAGTGTAGTCACGCCTTTGTTTAGTAATTGGTCCTGCTCGTTATATAGTTCCGTATGAAAATCAATTTTACTTCCTTCCGGTATCTCTTTTAGTATTGTTTTTACCGTTATCAGGTCATCGTATAGGGCAGGCCTGAAGTATTGTGCATTCAATGCAACCACCGGCATCATAATACCTGTTTCCTCCATTTGGCGGTAGGTATATCCTAATGTCCTGATGGCTTCTGCCCTGCCCACTTCATAATATTGTGCATAGTTGCCGTAGTACAGGTAACCCATCTGGTCCGTTTCGCCATACCGTACTCTTATTTGCGTAGTTGATGAAAACATATCTTACTGTTGCGCTGATATTTTATCGGCCTCTTTTATATTATATACGCTGTTAGCTTGCGTAATACAGGTAAGCGTAAGGTCGTTGATGCAAACGTGCGCGGGCACAGTAGTGCAATAGTACACTACATTCGCTATATCTTCTGCATGCAGCGGTGTAAAACCAACATACATATTCTTGGCGCGTTCCGCATCGCCTTTATATCTTACCAATGAAAATTCTGTTTCTGCTGCGCCGGGATTGATACCAGTTACTTTTATACCATAAGGCAGCAAGTCTATACGCATTGCTTGTGTTAATGCATCAACCGCAAACTTCGTAGCGCAGTACACATTCCCATTTTTGTAAACAACCTTCCCTGCTGTTGAGCCTATATTAATGATATGTCCGCTGCCATTATTCTTTATTAATGGTACCACTTGCCTGGTTACATAAAGCAGGCCTTTTACATTCGTATCTACCATTACATCCCAGTCATCTGTATCACCTTCATCAATCGATGACATGCCCGATGCAAGGCCAGCATTATTCACCAGTATATCTATTCGGTCTGTCTCAGTTTTTAACCTGTCAATAGCTGCAGCAACTTCCTGTTTATTTCTTACATCAAATTGAAGTGTATAAACTTTACTGCCATAACCTTCCAGTTCTTTCTTTACTTCCTGCAATCTTTCCGCTCTGCGGCCGGTGATACAAACATTGTAGCCATTTTTAGCAAATAGTTGCGCAATAGCTTTACCGAAGCCTGAAGTAGCCCCGGTAACTAATATTGTTTTACTCATAGGTACATGAAAATTGAGCCTAAAGATAATGCATGTATGGCAGAAGGGATTATTGAACGAGGATTACGTCGCCTTTTATCATTTCGTTTATGCCAAACCGGTTAGTAACACCCAGCACCCAAAAATAAGTACCAAGATCAGCTCGCTGTCCTTTGTAGGTCCCATCCCACCCTCTGCTGAAATCTTTACCATCGAAAACAAGCTCGCCAAAACGGTTGAAAACCCTGAAGAAACGCACATTTGCATAACCAACCCCCAATGGCTTAAGAAAATCATTCAGCCCGTCTCCATTGGGCGAAAAAGCTGAGGGAACAAATAATGAGGCTTGTTCTACTACCCATACTATTATCGAATCATCGCCTTCGCAACCTGCTGCACTTTTTATATGTACGTTATATTCATAGTGCCCAGTATCAGGATAATATGCCTGGGGGTTGGGTGTATTGGGAAAGCTCAGGCCATCGGCCGGAGACCATGTATATTCAAGGCCGCCGCTTGCCTGGAAGCGCAGACGTTCTCCTTTTACAATAATGGTATCATTGCCGGCAAATGGCTGAAAATTATCAACAGAAAGTTGTTTTCTTGCAGTATCCCTGCAACCCTTTATACTCGCCGATTCAAACACAACATTATAATTATTGCCTGCCGGAAATGTGTGTACGGGATTTTGTTCTGTTGAAAAACCACCATCGCCAAAATCCCAGTTCCATTCTACTATGGGATTATATGTTGCTACTGAAAGGTCTTTAAATTGTATGGGTGTATTAGGGCAGAACAAACCGTCGGTTTCAAAATCGGCCTTATAACTGGGGAATACTTTTACAATTCTTTCTATACTATCGGTACAGCCTGCTTGTCCTTTATTTACTATTAACTTAACCATATACACCCCTGTATCGGCGTAAGTATGTGATGGTTGAAATTCGGTAGAACTGGCGCCGTCGCCAAAGGTCCAGTCGTATGTAAAACCGCCCGCACTATTATTTACAAAATCAACAGTATAGTCGTTGCACTCAACAATATACGTATTGAACTCAGGTGAAAATTGCGGAATATTAGCAATTACCTTTCTGGAACAGTTAGTGACTACGAACTGAAATTCACGTTTCACGGTATTTATGATCACTCCACTGCGCCACTCATTACAGCATACCGTTACTACAAACCTGCCTATCAGGCTTGGCGTGCCGGTTATCATACCGGTTTTAGGGTCTATTTGTATGCGTGGGTTGCCTGGCATAGGTCTGGAAGCGGAATAACCGGTTACATAGTTTACCGGATCCAGAGTTGGATCAACAGGTAAGGGCTTGGCATCACCATCGCTACCACCAGCGTATGCCTGGCAAAATTCATAGCTTAATGAATCTCCATCAACATCAGTTGCCCCATGGTCGTAAACCAAGGGGTTATCAACACATATAATTTGTGGCGGATAATTTTTAAAAATGGCGCTATTATTACAAGTAGCCAGATTAGCGGGAGGAATATCACAGTAGTAGGTAGCACCAGTCCTGCCGGGGTTGCGTATGTTTTGTACGGTACTGTTGCGGCAGCAACGCTGGTACAATATCCTATAGCCGGTAGTGCTTGGCGGTAATGTAAGTTTTCTTATAAAAGTGATCTTTTTAAGACATACGTCAGGATAATTATCTACACACTGGCTGGGAACCTCAGGATTGATAGGAGGTTGCATCGCATTTGCCCTTATCTCCATTGTATCAAGTAGTCTGCCATCGCCTGAAAATATTCCTATATAGGCTGTTGAATCTGCAAGTATGGCATTGGAATCTCCCGTAAGGCAATCAATGTATAAATCTATTTGTAGCTGGTATTGGTTATTGCTAAGGCATTTGTAGGTCATTTCACCACCAACAATATGCGATGCAAAAGAAGTTGTGAAACTACTTAAGAAAATTACCAGCAGCGATAACCTGTATATAATTGACCTTCGATTCATTGATACTGCTCCTGAAGTTGATTTCTAACGCTTGTTACAAAAGTCCGTAAATTCTTCCAGATCGCGCGTTAACTTCTCGGGCTGCTCTAGCATGCTCATATGGCCGCAATCGGAATAGATCTCTACAAATGTACGGTTTGACAGGGTACTTTGTTGTGCTGAAACATCGATAGGCACGGCAGTATCTTCTTTACCAATAACGAATTGCACCGGGAAAGTAGCGTCTATCAACACTTTCACCCTTTCAGGGCGATTTATCATGGCATTGTAAAAAGAAACCATTGCTTTAACTTCCAGTTGCAAGCCACTTTCTATCTGCGTTTCAACTACTTCTGGATGTTGGTGGATAAATGTTTCGGCAAAGAGGTTGGGTATCATTTGCCTTATGAAAGTTTCTTTCCCTTTAGGCTTTTGCATCAGGGCTATGCTTTTACGCCGTGCTTCTTTTTTCTCTTCGCTATCGGCACCTGCAAATGAGTGTATTAATGATAAGCCCTTTACTTTGTCTGCGTACATTTCCGCAAAAGCTAATGCTGTATAGCCTCCCATCGAATGGCCGGCAATGATGGCAATATTAATTCCACAATCAATCAATATATCATTAATACTTTCAGCCATATCTTCTATGCTTACGCCTTCACCGGTAAATGTGCTACCCCCGCTGCGGGGAAGATCGGGTATAATAACTGTGTATTTTTTAGATAAATCGGGCCATATATTACTCCACAATTCACCCGATTCAGGAAAACCATGTATTAGTACTATTGCAGGGCCCTGCCCCAGCTTTCGGTAACTAAGTGTAGGGAATTTAGAGGTATGTATTTTTTTAATGTTTTCCATTAGGCCTTTGTATATCACGTTTATAAATCGTGCCATAAACAAAGATCAGCGCCAGCCAAAGTGGTGATAATTCAAGTAAAAGCATGCCCTGTATTTTAAGTAGGTGCACTACTATGGTCAGTAATATACCCGCTATGCCAACAATAGCATACCTGCTTTTATTGCTCCTGGAGGCGAATGCAATAAACAGATTGGTTGGCAACGCCCACAATACATTAAAGTTATTCTGGCAACCCTGGTGATCGGTACCAAACCACATAACCAGCATCAGGCAACCTAATAAGCCCGTAACAAACAGCAGCAAAAAAGTCATAACCTTACCTAGCGTTTTCAGTGGCTTAACGGACAAACCCACTATCGTCAGCAAGCATATAATCGACATAAGCACAAAAGGTTCGTTCACCCCTAATGGTATAGGTGGCGAACCACCTAGTATAGGTATAACTTTCCCTGCTATGGGTTTGCCATTTAACGTAGCGCCTGCAACACCATCGCGCAGGTAGTCAGGCAAAAACATCATGTCCTCGTTGCTCATCACCTTATCTATACGGCTGCCCAGTAACACATTCACGCCTAGCTTTTCCCAGTCTTTAGGTGCATAGTATTGATTAATGATATCGCGGAAAGTAATACGGTTTGTTGCGGCAGGTGTCTTGCCAAAAACAAAGCCATTACCCAGCGATTTTGGAAACACATCTCTTATCCGTGTAGCACAGTTATCAAAGAAAAAATCGTACTTATAAGAGCGGTTCTCTTCTTTAGCATTTTCCTGCAGAAATGCCTGCAGTTCTATTTTCTTATCGCCACTCAGCAACAACTCCTGCTCTTCCACACTGCGGTTCACACTCCTGTACTCATCTACAAATTCACTATACGGATAGTATGATAAATAGTATAACAATTTGCCCCGCATAAACTGCAATGCAAAATCATCGCTAAATGCGAACGTACCGTAGTTATAGGCCATATCGGTGCCACGTGCACTATCTACTATGCGTATAGCGGTGTGTCCAAATGTTTCCCAGGTTTCGGGGCCGGTACCGCAGGTTAGCAGGCTTACTCTTAAATGGCTGCTATCAGCAGTTTGCGCATTGCCTTGTAAACAAAAGAGAACTGCTGTAAGCAGTAAAAGCTGTTTCAACATATTTGGTAAAAATAAGAAAGGCCGTCCTTATCGAACAGCCTTTCATTAATTATCGTCATTAAGTTTTTTATATCGAGTTCTGAGAACCACCTGCAAACACGGCACCCAGGTATTCGCGGTTCAGGCGGGCAATGTTTTCAAGCGATATACCTTTAGGGCATTCCGCTTCGCAAGCGCCGATATTGGTACAAGCACCAAAACCTTCTTTATCCATTTGTTGTACCATGTTCACTGCACGTGTCTGGCGTTCAGGGTCGCCTTGTGGCAGCATGGCCAGGTGCGATACTTTTGCTGAAACGAACAACATGGCCGATGCGTTAGGACAAGCTGCTACGCAGGCACCGCAACCGATACATGCTGCCGATGCAAATGATTCATCAGCGTTATGTTTGTCGATAGGTATTGCGTTAGCGTCAACAGCATTACCGGTGTTTACCGAGATATAACCACCTGCCTGTATGATACGGTCGAATGCTTCACGGTCAACTACTAAGTCTTTAATAACAGGAAATGCGTCTGCCCTCCATGGTTCTACCGTTATGGTATCACCATCTTTGTACTCACGCATGTGTAGCTGGCAGGTAGTGGTATGGTGCCAGGGGCCATGTGCACGGCCATTGATGTGCATACTGCACATACCGCAAATACCTTCACGGCAATCATGGTCGAAAGCAATTGGTTCTTTGCCCTCAGCTATCAGTTGCTCGTTCAGTACGTCAAACATCTCCAGGAACGACATTTCAGAAGAAATATCTTTTACCTTATAAGTTTCGAAATAGCCTTTCGTATCCTTATTCTTCTGCTTCCACACCTTAAGGGTGAGATTCATATGATAATGCTCCATACTATTGTATTTCTGTTTTATGCAGATGCCAAAGGCAGCTTAATTTTTTAGTTATTATTTGTACGAACGTTGTGTTGGGTGAACTACATCGTATACCAGGTCTTCTTTATGCAGTTCAAACTGGCTTTCACCTTTGTATTCCCATGCGGATACATACATGAACTTATCATCCTGGCGTAATGCTTCACCATCTTCCGTCTGGTATTCTTCGCGGAAGTGGCCACCGCAACTTTCCTCGCGGTTCAATGCGTCTTTACACATTAGTTCGCCCAACTCAATAAAGTCTGCAACGCGGCCCGCTTTATCCAGTTCAGGGTTGAATTCTTCAATGTCGCCCGGTATACGTACATTACTCCAGAACTCTTTGCGCAATGCTTGTATTTCAGTAATAGCTTCTTGTAAACCCTGTGCATTACGTGCCATGCCGCATTTATCCCACATTATCTTGCCCAGGCGTTTATGGAAGCTCTCCACGCTTTCAGTGCCTTTAATGCTCATCAGGCGGTTGATCCTCTCGCTTACTTCTTTCTCAGCAGCTACAAATGCAGGGTGATCGGTTGGTATTGCTTTGGTACGTATATCGTCGGCCAGGTAGTTGCCCAGTGTATAAGGTATTACGAAATATCCATCTGCCAAACCTTGCATCAGTGCCGATGCACCTAAGCGGTTAGCACCATGGTCGCTAAAGTTCGCCTCACCTAAAGCATACAAGCCATCAACAGTTGTTTTCAGTTCGTAGTCAACCCACAGGCCACCCATTGTATAGTGTACCGCAGGGTATATACGCATAGGCACTTTATAAGGGTCTTCACCTGTTATCTTTTCATACATCTCAAACAGGTTGCCGTATTTTTCTTTTACTACTTCGGTACCCAGTTTGATTATCGTTTCTTTATCTGCGTTGTTGATACTTTGCTTATTTGCTTCTACTTTACCATATCGTTCAATAGCTGAAGCATAATCAAGATAAACAGCTTGTTTTGATGCGCCTACACCATAGCCCGCATCGCAACGTTCTTTAGCGGCACGGCTGGCAACATCGCGCGGCACCAGGTTACCAAAGGCAGGGTACCTTCTTTCCAGATAGTAATCGCGTTCTTCTTCTGGTATTTCATTTGCTTTGCGTGTATCGCCTTGTTTTTTGGGCACCCATATACGTCCATCATTACGCAGCGATTCCGACATTAGCGTCAGTTTCGATTGGTGGTCGCCACTTACAGGTATACATGTAGGGTGTATTTGTGTAAAGCAAGGGTTACCAAAGTAAGCACCTTGTTTATGCGCTTTCCATGCTGCGGTTACATTGCTGCCCATTGCGTTTGTTGACAGGTAGAATACGTTGCCATAACCACCTGAGCACAGCAATACGGCATGGCCAAAATGGCGTTCCAGCTTACCTGTTACCAGGTTACGAACTATTACACCACGTGCCTTCCCGTCTATTTTCACAACCTCCAGCATTTCATGGCGGCTGTATTGGGTAACATTACCCAGGGCCACCTGGCGTTCCAAAGCCTGGTAAGCACCTATCAATAACTGCTGGCCGGTTTGGCCCGCAGCGTAAAATGTACGTTGCACTTGCACACCACCAAAAGAGCGGTTGCTTAAAAGACCGCCATATTCGCGGGCAAAAGGCACACCTTGAGCCACACATTGATCTATAATATTCGCGCTTACCTCTGCAAGACGATATACGTTGGCTTCTCTTGAACGGTAGTCGCCACCCTTTACTGTATCGTAAAACAGGCGGTAAGTGCTGTCACCATCGTTCTGGTAGTTCTTAGCGGCGTTGATACCACCCTGGGCAGCTATTGAGTGCGCACGGCGCGGGCTATCCTGGAAGCAAAAGGTTTTCACTTTATACCCCATTTCGCCCAAAGAGGCTGCTGCTGATGCACCTGCAAGGCCTGTGCCTATCACAATAACCTCAAGATGGCGCTTGTTAGCCGGGTTAACTAGCTTACAAGTTGATTTATATGTTTTCCATTTCGAGTCTAATTCTCCTTTGGGGATTTTAGAATTTAGTGTCGTCATATCGAAAAGATCGAAAAAATTAATACTGTAAATGGGTTAAGATATCCAGCCCAGGTAAAAAGCAATTGGCATAAGAGCAAATACTGCAGGTACTATTATAGAAAAACCAACACCTATTGCTTTAATGATGCCTTTGTATTTATTAGTGGTTAAACCTAATGTCTGGAATGAGCTATAAAAGCCATGAACCAGGTGCCATGCCAGCGATATACAACCGAGTACATAGACAATAACAACTACCAGGTTTTGAAATTCTTCACGCATCATGCTGTACAGGTCAAGCTCGCCATGTCCCATTGTTTGCGATGCACGGTTAGGTATCCAGAATTTTGAGGTATGTATCACCAGGAAGATAAGTATCAGTGTACCTAAAAGGCCCATTGATCGGCTATACCACCTGCTGGTTTGGTTACCTGCGCTTACCGCATACTTTACACTGCGGCGCGATCTGTTTTTTGCCCAAAGCAATAAACCTTGTATAATGTGTATCAGTAAAAATGCAACAAGGCCTATTTCTATAAAACGGATAATGAAGTTGGTACCCATGAAGTGGGCTGCTTCTGTAAATTTCTCACCACCATCGTTCCAGAATATCTGTGCGTTAATGTAACAATGTACTATCAGGAAAAGGATCAAAAACAAACCGGTGAGACCCATTTGTAGTTTTTTACCGATGGCCGTGCTGAAATAATTTTTCCAGGTCATATTATCAGGCAATATTTATTGAGATTGTAATCGTTGTGTAAAATTATGGCAAATATAGTTGCAGAATCGGGAAATTCTAAACAGAAAATATTGTTATGTATTGTTTTTGCAATACTACTATTGCAAATAATGGTCTTTTTAATGATATTGTATTAGTCTTCCAGGCGCAACATTCTATTGTCTATCATTTGAAAGAAATGATGTGGCTGGTATGTTCTCCACTGCGGGTATTCAAATAGTTTTATATATCTATCTATATGTGCGTGTTGAAGATCATACTGCGTTTGTTCCGGCATGTTCACTGAAGCTATCCAGCCACCATAGTCTTTTATATCCTCGTACCACTCTTCATAATAGTCGGTATCGCCACTATGAAAGTTCAACACATTCTCCGTTATAAGAATGAATTTGTAAATATCCTTTGCTATCAGTTCATCTATTACCGAGCGTTTCAGCTGCATAATATCATTTTCTACAGCATCATTCCACTCGCCTATCATTTCAATGATGGCATAGTTGAAGTCGTAGTCAACAAATAATATTTTAAGGTATAATGTACGCGAACCGAATTCATCCCATTGCGGATGGATGTAATAATTGTAAACGGTATTGCTATATTCAAATTCGCTATACTCACGACCGTAAAAGGGAGAGTGCTCATCTTCCTCGGCCATGTACAAATGCCGCCAGTTGTAATAAGGTTCTATCTCGTGCATTGGTCTCCCCTGTACAGTACTTATTTTATTTTAGTATCGCCATATTTTTCGCGCCAGGCCAGTATACCACCGGCTACATTTACTGTATTGGTAAAACCGGCTTGCTCCAGTATCATACATGCCTGCGCACTTCTTGCACCCGAGCGGCAATGAACGATTAGTTCTTCATTCTTCAGGTTTTCAATATCTTCCAGCTGAAAATTTACAATATTGCCCAACGGTAATAGTTGTGCGCCCATATTGAACTCTTCATATTCCGAAGGCTCCCTTACATCAATAACATGTAACGGTGCTCCTGAATCTAATTTCTCTTTTAATTCTTCAACAGTTATTTGTCGCATATTCTTAATTATAGCTTTATTATTTTCTTAGGTGTTGTATCGAGCCCTGCACCCTGCAAATTTACAAAATACATTCCCGGTATTAGTGCCGATATATTTATCGCTTTCGTTTCAGTGATGCCACCTTTTAACACTACACTGCCATCAATAGTAGTAATAGTATATCGTATAGGTTTATTATAATTGAAAACCTCAAAATTCAATATATCTTCTACCGGGTTGGGATATACCGCCCATTGTCTTAGTTCTGCTTTTACTTGGGGCACTTTAGTTGGTATTATAGGCCCAACTATAGGGCGTATCATTATAGCGCCACTTATGGCCGATGATTCCCAATAGCCATTCACATTAAAATAAAGGTGGTTGCCGCCTATGCGGTTAGCATCTACACCCAGGTACAGGCTGTCGCTGCCGCCTAATGCAGGTTGCATAGTGCCTATGTAAAATGTACCTGCCGATAGCGGCACGGGGTCATCAAACTTATAAACATACATATTACCCTGTGGCAGATAGCCCGGTTGTAGCAGTTCTTGCTGATAAACAAGATTATCGGTACCACCACCGAAAGCAATTTCTTTATACACGCCAACCGTAAAATATTTATATATGCCTGTAGGCACTTGCCTGCCGAAGTATATAGCTACACCTGTCAGTGTATCGGCAACGTTCAGGTGATATTCAACAGCTGTTTTTGCCGGCAGGGTTGAAAACTGATTCAGGAAATAACTTTTTTCTGCTGTGCCGTCATCATAAGCAAAAAAGTTATGGAATATCTGGTGTTGTACAATGGTATCATTGGCTTTCGATTCCAGGGCATTCACGGGGTCGAAATAATATGTATTCTCGAACGACACCCATTTATATTTTTCGACCAACGGCACTGTATTAGTATAGGCAGGCAATGTTATTTCAAACTGCACACCATTGCTTAAACTAATACTGCTTATACCACCTGTAAAAAGATCGGTATTGGTGCTTTCTTCACGGGCATGCAACTGGTAGGTGACAGGCTGTGCCGCATTGTAACCATTGTAAAGACTGGTCTTTAGTTCGGTAGCGCGCTCATCATTTTCCTTCACCAGGTATTGATGATAGGGCATGTACGTATAATCTTTCAGCAAAGACGTAGGTTGCTTCGTATAGGCCACATCATTTATCAATGTGTCATTTGCGTTTCTGTTTGAATTCATGCGTATGTAATCCACATTCCACACGTCGTCGTTCAGATTTACAGACGCTTTATTTACAAATCGGAACTTGAAATTTTCATGCAGGTAGCCTGTATCGGTCACTGCCACCACTACTTGTTTGAAAGGCTGATTAATGGTACCATCTTTCGCCCATACTTTTTTCCAGCCATGAAATTTCGTCAGGAAAAATAGCATCAGTGAGTCCTGCGTTTCCGGCGAAAAGCCATGACCTTGTGGCTGGTATAAAAAGCTTAAATAAATATTATCTGAAGGGGCATAACCACTCAGGTTAAATCTAAGCGATGTGAGGCTATCAGCCAATACCAGCGCATTGAGATTTGTCTGGTTATATGGCAGGCCGTCTTTATTGAGCGCATCGAAGGTTGCTACACCCCTGCTCACCGGGTCAATACACATGGTGTTGTTAATGAACACATGCCAGTCAGCCCATTTTGTTACGTCCGGCCTTGGCGATTCAGCCGTAAAATCTTCAAAAAACGGTAGTTTCAGCGAATCATCTGCAGTTGTTTTCATTACACTGCGCAAAGAGGTCCAGTTATCGTTTATGAGTTGCGGGTTATAGTTGAGTGGCACCAGCTGCTCTTGCGCCTGTACTTTTGCACAGACTAGTAGGAATAGTATATATAGGGTAGCATTACGCATTAATATTGGCTTTGGTCATTGTCTTCTGTAACGTTTGCCGATGGGTTTCTATTATGTTCCAATTCCTCAGGTGTCGGGTCTTGCTTTACACGCAAGTCAACTATATCACCTTCTTTTATACGGTTAGGGGTCATCAGTTCGTTCATTGCCTTCGGCATTTGGTCGTACACTATTGCCGTGGCCGAATCGGGGAATGAACCTTCCCATATAGCGGTAAACTGCAGGCCTGTGCCGTTCAGCGTGGCCATTGCCTCTTCATAGGTCATGCCTATTACATCCGGTACATTAAATTGTGTATTACCCAGTCCATCACCTATTACCAGGTCTATACGGCTGCCCTGCGGCAACATTTCACCCGGGCGTATAGGTTTGCCTTTATACAGTTGGTCTAATATGGCGCCTTTAGCTATATCGGGTTTATAGGTGGTATCACAGATCGGAAGAGCACACGTCTGAACTCCAGTCACGACGAATGATCTC
>CAMLFX010000010.1 GCA_946479435.1 uncultured Sphingobacteriales bacterium
TAGCAACTGTACCACGACCAGTGATAGTGAATACGTCTTCTACAGACATCAGGAATGGTTGATCAACCGGACGAGGAGGTAGCGGTATATAGCTATCTACTGCATCCATCAGATCTTCTACAGCTTTTACCCACTGATCTTCGCCAGCAAGTGCACCTGTTGCAGAACCTTTAATGATTGGTGTGTTATCACCATCATATTCGTATTTGCTAAGCAATTCACGAATTTCCATTTCTACCAGGTCAAGGATTTCAGCATCATCAACCAGGTCAACTTTGTTCATGAATACAACAATACGAGGAACGCCTACCTGGCGAGCCAAAAGTATGTGTTCTTTAGTTTGTGGCATCGGGCCATCAGTAGCAGCAACTACAAGTATAGCACCATCCATTTGTGCAGCACCGGTGATCATGTTCTTCACATAGTCAGCGTGGCCCGGACAGTCAACGTGCGCGTAGTGGCGGTTAGCTGTTTCGTACTCAACGTGTGCTGTATTGATAGTGATACCGCGTTCTTTTTCTTCTGGGGCAGCATCAATTTCATCATATCCTCTTTTCTGTGCCAAACCTTTATTTGACAGGATAGTTGTGATAGCTGCAGTTAAAGTGGTTTTACCATGGTCAACGTGGCCTATGGTACCAATGTTTACGTGCGGTTTCTCCCGCTTAAAGGTCTCTTTTGCCATTTTATTCTTTTTTAATTATTTTGGATTGCCTTCTAAAAAGTTTGCAAATATAACTTTATTTCTATTCAAATAAATTTTTTTTTCGGATGCTGCAATTGTCGCAAAAAACACAGCAAACAAAGGAAAAAATTTATGCGGAAAACTAACTATTGGGTGGGCTGAAAAAGAAGTAGAGCTGTTGAGCAGGATTGAACTGCCGACCTCTTCCTTACCAAGGAAGTGCTCTACCACTGAGCTACAACAGCTTGGAAAACTGCTTTCTTAAAGAACGAGCGGGAGACGAGGCTCGAACCCGCGACCTACAGCTTGGAAGGCTGTCGCTCTACCAACTGAGCTACTCCCGCTGATATTTACTACAAAAGGTAGTAAATAAATTTAATGTGGGCAGAGAAGGATTCGAACCTCCGAAGTCGTAAGACAGCAGATTTACAGTCTGCCCCCGTTGGCCGCTTGGGTATCTGCCCGGCCTTGAGTGATATATAGAAAGAGCCGCTTGCCGGAATCGAACCAGCGACCTACTGATTACAAATCAGTTGCTCTACCATCTGAGCTAAAGCGGCTTCTATTTTTATTTGTAAGAACTTCTTTCCCAACTGCTTTGGGGATTGCAAAAGTAGGCAACAAAATGATTTTTGCAAATTTTTTTAGCTCAACACAAAAGAAAATATAAAAGCATCTTGAAAGCTATCATATTACTGTATAAGATCGGCAGTAAAACTTACTGTATCTGTAACAATAACATTATTCTCGCCATAGCTCATTATATAGCTACCCTGGAAGTTTGTACCAAGATCATTTACCAGGCCCGAGCCTCTTTGTATAGTTATGTATCCTGTATTACCTTTTACATTCTGAGATTTTTCAAAAACAAAATTTTTGTACGAAGCGGGTTCGTATTTTTCATTTCTTGCTTCTGTACACATTATGTTGTCATAGGCTGTATTACCCATAAAATCGTCAATGTAAAAGCTAACTCTGGAATCAGGCACGGCCTTAATAGTAATGTCGTAGTTATGCGTCAACGCCAGGTTCTCTTGCTTGCTGCTACCTGTTACTCGCTCCTTCATACTCCACCTGCCAATAAACCTGTTGAGCGTGGTTATTTCGCAATGAGTGCCTTCAAACCCGCTTAAGCAAGAGCATATCCCCTTGAAGCAGCTACTCCCATTTTGGCACGCCACATCTACACATTCATCTATTGTGGTTGTTTCCGTTTTTTTGCAGGCGGTGTACCCAACTGTAAGGAAGCATAGCAAGGTTATGGCCAATGTTACTGAAGCATTTTTTATCGTTCCTTTCATACGTTTCTATTATCGGTAAAATTACCGCATTTATCGTGTCCAGCGGGTATTGATTGTAATAGTAGTGTCTAAATTTCCATTCCTATACCTAAAGCCATAAACACCGGCCACAGTCTTTCTGTCGTTAGTATCAATAGTACATTTGCCGTTGTTTATTGTAACAAAACTGTCTAACACCTGGTAAGGAATTGTAAATGTGTATAGATTAACACGCTTGCATTTTACCGGCTTCAATGTATCCAGCAAGCCATATATCACGAAACTATCGGTATTCACATCTGATATCTGTAAATCATAAAACAGATGGCTGCGTGTAGTATCCCGCAAGTAAGTATCGTCGGCATTCCACATCCCATCGTATTTATCTCCCCAACGCTGCTCGCAGCTTACCCCTTCATAACCCGCGGGGCAAGCGCATTTGGCCTGTACGCATACACCCAAATTATTACATACCGTTTTATCACATTTATCATCTATGCAACCGGTTGCCAATATTGCTAATATGAGAAATAAGGTATGTCTTCCTTTTAAAAACATGGCACAAGTTACAACATGTTTATGCATAACTATAACGCATAAAAAAGGGGGGCAATAAATTGCCTCCCTTTTTATGATTAACTTCATATTTTTAACGCACAAGCGTTACTTCGCCACGCAATATTTCGCTTCTACCATCGGGTATGCCAATACGTATTAGATAGCTGTACACGCCCATTTCAGCAGGGCTGCCTTTAAAGCTGCCATCCCAGCCATCGCGGTTGCCAGCGCTGCTAAACACCTCCTGGCCCCAGCGATTGAAAATGCGGAATTCCTGAACCCTTTCCGTGGTCAGGTTTGCTACCCTGAACACATCATTCTTACCATCGCCATTAGGCGAGAAAGCCGAAGGAATTTGCACGTACTTATCCAATATCCTAACCAACAAACTATCAGAATTGCGGCAGCCATTAATATCAGCTACCGTCAATGTATAAACGGTTTCCTTTTGTGGCGATGCATATACATCCGGCACATTGAAAGCACTTAACCCATCAGTTGGTGTCCAGGAGAACAATACGCCTCCTCTTGTGTACATGTGCAATTCAGCACGGTCTCCATAGTATATTGCGGTATCATTTCCTACTTCTACAATCGGTAGTGGGTTCACTGTTACATTTAAATGCAATTCATCAAAGCACTTGTATTCATCACTTATTTTTATGGTATAGCTGGTAGATTCTTTCAAATCTATGGTTACGCTATCGCAATCACCACAACTAACACCCTTTGTTGGCGACCAGATATACTCCACACCACCGCCTAATTGTATATCGAATTTTTCACCAACACATATAGTTGTATCAGTAAACGGACTAATAGTGGGGTTTCTTTCTGAAACGATCACCTTCACTGTATCACGGCCATAGCAGAGAAATGTATCTAATATTTGAACCTGGTATATAGTAGTATGGGCTACATATGCTAAAGTATTAGGCGCTGTTGTATCGCCAACAAATTGCGATGGTGTCCACATAAACCCATAACCGGAAGGAGCTGGTGGCTGCAATGGCTCTGCATTTAGATACGTATATCCCGGCTCACACATAAGTTGGGTAGTAGCCGTCGCATCCACACGTCCGCGATCAATGATCTTTAATACATAATCTTTCACTAGCCCTGCATCGCAAGTATCATATATTGGGTTGCCGTCAGTACCTGCTTTATTATTTATAAGATAATCTCCGGGATAAAAAGGAGATTTATTGAAATAAACGTCAATAGTATCGGTTAGTAAAATAGTATCACACTCCACAGGTACCTTGTAAGTGCCACCTGGTACTGCCCTAACTATTCTAACTGATGTATCCGGCCCTTTAATAGTAAAATCGCTACCATCAGATGCAATACTTGATAACTGAACACCTCTGTTAAAAACTAATCTTCTCATAACACAACTGCGCCCTAAGGTTCTGTTTATCGCCAAAGGGTCGGTATTATCATTCACTGTAAACTTAAACGATTCTGTAGCCGATTGCTGGTTGTTGCAAAGGTCATAAAGGCTATTCCCATCCGAACCTTTTTTAGGTCGGAGTGTATATGTTCCGGGGGTAAGTACTGTGCCTAGTTTTAAAATAAATTCGCTGGTAAATTTCGCACCCGACTGGCAAGTGGGGCTGAATGCAGAATTGATAGGTATGGCTGTACCACTAGGGCCTATCAGGCTGAAATCCGATCCGTCAGGAGCTAAAGAATCGCATAATATCAATTCCGACATTTTCACCCTTATATCGCTGCTGGCAAAACCGCAATGGCTGCCTACCGATACATACTTAGGTGTTTCCTGGTCAAATATCGATGCAGTAGAACCCGTAAAGTCAAGCGTATAACCATTAGTATTATTACTGAAGTTGTCGATAAGCAAAATATAGGTTTCGCCAGCCACCGCATTTATTGCAGAGCTAAAAGATGGCCCACCGGCACCTTGCGATGGCTGGGTGGCTGTTGTTGATAAGCCGGTTTCACCATTAGGGCCGCTGGTACCTATAGCCGCATAGTTGCAGCGTACAGGTAAATTATTAGTTACATAGTCGCAGCCACGGGGTGCACATTTCTTGCCTGTAGCATCCCAAATGGCAAAGTCATAGTCAGTTACCTGTCCCGGAGGGTTGATTGGCGTAAGTAAAAAAATGAGCGTGCCGCTTTTTACCACGTTTATTACATACCATGTGGTTCTGTTTTCGCCACCAAGGCAATCCTGGTTAGCAGGTGTCAATTCAGCTATATCGCCGGGGCCGGCAGCAGCAACGTTTTGCTGGTAAATATTCTGGCATACG
This sequence comes from uncultured Sphingobacteriales bacterium, assembly GCA_946479435.1. The sequence goes on from CAMLFX010000010.1 coordinate 4,800, forward strand.
GGTATTGCATTCTGGCAATCAGCAGTATTTCGTGCCTGCGCAAACGCCTTATTTACTGGCAGCAATAGCGATAGGAAGGTTATTAAGGACAAAAATCTCATAGCATACTTGTCTTTTCTGGTATAGACATACAAATATAGACAAGTAAAATGCCCATACAGTTGGAATACCAGACACATATTAATAATATTAAACCTACCGCTTTTTTGCGAACCGGCAAAGAAATAGGTGAGTATTAATGGTATTTTCATCTGCATCCGGCATGGAGGCTATGTGTAGTAATTATAGTAATTTCACTGCTCAACCATTACTACGTACGTGAAAGCTATTATCCCGGTTGCTGGTGCAGGCACCAAACTAAGGCCACTTACTTATACACAACCTAAGGCGTTAATACCTATTGCAGGCAAAACTATCCTAAGTGTTATTGTTGATCAGCTCCTGGAAGCAGGCGTTACTGAATTTGTATTTGTAATAGGGTACCTGGGCGAAAAGATACAACGCTATATAGCCAAAACATACCCCGATCTCAATTACACCCTGGTAAACCAGCCCGACAGGCGTGGTCTTGGCCATGCTATATGGTTAACCAAAGAAGCAGTAAAAGAGGAAGAAGTGTTAATTGTGTTAGGCGATACTATTTGCGACTATAACATAAAAGAGGTGCTTAGCAGCGATATATCCCAAATAGGTGTGCGTAAAGTGGATGACCCCCGTAGCTTTGGCGTTGCTGAATTGGGGGATAATGACAAAGTCCTTAAGGTGGTTGAAAAGCCATTGATACCTAAATCGAACATGGCAATGGTAGGCGTGTACTACGTTAAAGAAACCAATATCATGTATAAGGCACTGGAAGAACACATGACCAGCGGCGAACATGAAGAAGGTGAATACTATTTTACCAGTGCCCTGCAGGAAATGATACAGAAGGGGGTCAACTTCAAAGCGTTTCGTGTAAATAACTGGTTCGATTGCGGTAAGAAAGAAACACTTCTTTCAACTAATGCTATTTTACTTAAACAAATGGCAGAAGAACACCCGAACCCTTTACCGCCGCATGCTATAGATACCTGCGTTATAATACCTCCCGTTAGTATTGCGGAAGGGTGCAAACTCAGCCATTCTATTATTGGCCCTAATGTAACGATTGGCGAGGAAACAATTATACAATCTTCTATTGTAAAAGACAGCATTATAGGATCTTATGCCGAACTTGAAGAAGTAGTACTGCATTCTTCTATTATTGGCAGCGATGCCTTTGTAAGAGGCTTGAGCCAAAGCCTGAATATAGGCGACAATACCGAAATAGACCTGGGATAATGTAAAATGCAAAATGTAAAAACTATACCGCTTTTACATTTTGCATTTTAACTTGTACTTTCTTAATTCAGTTGTACTTTATCTGCTTCCTTTTTCATGGCTACTTCCCAGCGCCATGCCGTATCCATCATTTTATCCAGGTCATATTTTATATCCCAGTCCAGCAATGCACGTGCTTTACTGTTATCGGCATATACTGCAACTACGTCACCCGGGCGGCGCTCACCTAATTTATAATTCAATTTTTGCCCTGAAACTTTCTCAAATGCAGCTATAAGCTCCAGCACTGTAACACCGTTTCCGGAACCGAGGTTAAAGACTTCGCAATTCTCTGTATTCTTTTCATCAAGCATATATTGCAAAGCCTTAGTATGAGCATTGGCAATATCCATTACATGTATGTAATCGCGCACACAAGAGCCATCCCTTGTATCATAATCTGTACCATATACAGTCATTTCCCGTATTCTGCCAATAGCCGTCTGTGTAATCACCGGCACCAGGTTTTCCGGCTTTTCCTGAAGCTCACCTATCATAGCGGTATCGTGTGCACCAACAGGGTTAAAATAGCGCAATAGCACAACATTGAATGTTGGGTTCACTTTTGCGAAATCGCTGCAAATAGCCTCGCCCATTTGCTTTGTACGCGCATAAGGCGATTCCGCTTCTTTAAGCTTTGCATGTTCATCAACGGGCAATTTATCGGCGTTGCCATACACCGAGCAAGATGATGAAAAAACAAAATTATCTACCCCGTATGTTTTAGCGCACTGTAAAAGGTTAACGAGAGAATTGATATTGTTACGAAAATATTTTAGTGGTTCCTGTACAGATTCCGGCACAGATTTATAAGCTGCAAAATGTACGATGCCAACTATATCAGGGTTTTCAATAAAAATAGTAGCCGTATCATCCATATTGCAGAGATCAACCTTATAGTTCTTTACAGTCTTGCCTGCTATATGCTCAACACCTTGCAGCATACGCAACGACCCCCTCGAAAGATTATCAACCGATATTACCTCAAATCCGCTAGCTATAAGGTCGGTAATAGTATGCCCGCCAATATATCCGCAGCCACCGGTAACTAATATCTTCTTCATGTAAACAGCTTTACGCAAATATACCTCATTATTTTACCTGCTGCATTTCCACAAGGCTTTTATATACACCACCTTTCGCCATCAGGGCGGCATGAGTTCCCCGCTCCGCAACCCTGCCACTTTCCATCACAATTATTTCATCGGCGTGCTGCACTGTTGAGAGGCGGTGTGCGATAACAACGCAAGTGCGGTTTTGCATCAAATGGTTGATAGCGTCCTGTACTATACGTTCACTTTGTGTATCAAGCGATGAGGTAGCCTCATCTAATATCAGTATAGGCGGGTTTTTCAATACGGCGCGTGCAATAGTTATACGCTGGCGCTCGCCACCACTTAGCTTGGCACCGCGGTCGCCCACTATTGTTTGGTAGCCATCAGTTTTATTTAAAATAAAATTGTGCGCATGGGCAATGTTAGCTGCCGCCTCAACCTGCTCCTGATTTACACCACCGGTACCCAATGTTATATTATTATAAATAGTGTCATTAAACAAAACTGGGTCTTGCCCTACTACCCCCATCAGCTTACGCAGATCAAAAAGCTTATAGTTTTTTACATTCACACCATCCACCAGCAGCTCGCCCATTGTTACATCATGAAATCTTGGTATGAGATCTACCAGTGTCGATTTACCGGCTCCCGATGCGCCCACCAATGCTATCGTTTTACCTTTTTGTATCTTAAGGTCTATACCATCTAGTATTTTTTTAGCGCCGTAACTAAAATGTACATTCTTTAGTTCAATACTATCTTTAAAATCATGGATGCTAATGGCATCTGGCAACTCTTTCACCGTATTTTCAGCATGCAAAAGATGCTCAATACGATCGATTGCTGCCGTACCTTTTTGTATATTATAAAAAGCACTTGAAAGGTTTTTTAGCGGATTGATGATCTGATAAAAGAAAGCGATATACGTTAAAAACAGCGGCGCTGTCAATGCCGATTCGCCTGAGAATATCAACCGTCCGCCATACCATAGTATTACGCTCACAGCTATAATACCCATTGTTTCTGAGAGCGGTGAGCCTAACTCCCTGCGTGCATTTATCCTGTTACGTATGCGGAACAAAATGTTATTCATTTGCGTGAACTTCAACTGCTGATGACGCTCTGCATTGAATGCTTTTACCACACGCATGCCAGCCAGTGTTTCATCAATTACACCCAGCATAGAGGCCAATTGTTCCTGTGCCTGGTTCGATGGCTTTTTTAGCGACTTACCAATGCGGCCAATGATGATACCAACTATGGGCAGGAATAATATAAGAAACAGCGTAAGCTGGGGACTTATCAGCAACATGGATGTAAGCGTAATGATGATAGTCAATGGCTCACGGATATATGTTTCCAGCACACTCATTACGGATACTTCCACCTCTGTAATATCGTTCGTCATACGCGATATCAGGTCGCCTTTACGCTCTTCAGTAAAAAACCCAATAGGCAACGATAATACTTTATTGAACATCTCGTTCCGAAGTCTGCGCAATATATCAACCCGCAATGGGTTAAGTATGCTCAACGATAAGTAAATGAACAGGTTCTTAAGTATGGTAAAGACTACCACCGTGCCTACAGCATAAGTAAGTGCAGTTATCTTATCATGCTCCAGTATAAAGTTGTTGATGAATTTGTTGAATGCTGCAACTACACCTACCCCGCTTTTAGTAAATGGCTGTGCACCCATAAATAGCACCTGCAATACTGGCGCCAGCATACCAAACGAGAATAGCGAGAACACTACTGCAAGTAAACTGGTTATAAAGTAGAGCGCTACCTGGCCCTTATAGTAGGCGAGATAGCGCATTATTTTTCTTAGGTTCTTCATTAATTATTTAGTCGATGGAATACGTTACGGTACCATCTTTTTCATCTTTTAGCTGTATGCCGGCCTCCAGCAGTTTATTGCGTATCTGGTCCGATGTTGCAAAGTCTTTGCGCGTGCGCGCGTCTTTGCGTATCTCTATCAGCAGCGATAAAACCTGGTCTAACTTATTACTATTCTCCGCAGCTTGCAACGCCTGCAAGCCTAGCACATCTTCAATATAAGTTTTGAAAGTGTCTTTTAACAATTGTAACGTTTCACCGCTTATTGCGTCGGCTGCTACTTGCCCGCCTTTTATGCCGTTGATTACCGGCACCGCTTCAAACAGGTTAGCAATAACACGCGCAGTATTAAAGTCATCGTTCATGAAATCAGCACATTCATTACACCAGTCAACAACCTGCTTATCCAATACTGTGTCTTTCGGTGCACCTGTTGATGGTGTTAACTTCTGCAATACTTCATACGCTTCCCAAAGCCTGCGCAATGCGCGCTCCGATGCCTGCAGTGCTTCGTTCGAAAAATCGAGAGTACTGCGGTAGTGCGTTTGCAATATGTAGAAGCGCACTACCATGGGGTGGTAAGGTTGCTGTAATATCGGGTGATCGCCACTGAAAAGTTCCGTAAGTTTAATAACATTATTATAGCTTTTGCCCATCTTCTTGCCATTGATGGTGATCATGTTATTATGCATCCAGTAGCGTACTGGCATACAACCATGTGCTATGGTCGATTGCGCTATCTCGCTTTCGTGGTGGGGAAACTGAAGGTCCATACCACCGCCATGTATATCAAATGTTACTCCCAGATACTTACTACTCATAGCCGAGCACTCAATATGCCAGCCGGGGAAACCTTCGCCCCATGGGCTTTGCCAGCGCATAATATGCGAAGCTGGTGCTTTTTTCCACAGTGCGAAGTCCACTTTATTTCTTTTTTCATCCTGCCCGTCCAGGTCGCGCGTAGTTTCCAGCAAATCATCCAGCACTCGCCCTGATAGCTTACCATAAGGATATTTCTCAGCGTATTTCTTTACATCAAAATATACCGAGCCATTCACTTCATAAGCATATCCTTTTTCAATGATGGTTTTTATCATCTCTATCTGCTCAATAATATGCCCGGTTGCTGTCGGCTCAATGCTTGGGTCAAGCGTATTGAACAAACGCATACCCCAATGAAACAGGTTGGTGTATTTATGCACCAGTTCCATTGGCTCCAGCTTTTCCAGTTGCGCTTTGGTAGCTACTTTATCTTCAGCTTCGCGGCCTTCTTCTTCAAAGTGGCCCGCATCGGTTATGTTGCGTACATAGCGCACTTTATAGCCCAGGTGTTGCAGGTAGCGGTTCACTACATCGAACGTAATATATGGACGTGCATGGCCCAGATGGCTTTCGCCAGATACCGTAGGGCCGCAGACGTACAGCCCAACATGACCGGGCACAGAAGGTTCAAACTTTTCTTTCTGACGGGTATAGGAATTGTATAAATGCAAATCTGACATATAGCAAAATAATAGCAAAAATAAGTCTTTATTGCCGAGCAGCCACTATTTCGAAATTGGTGATAATAGGATTATGGTCGGAAAGCTCGGTAGAAGGGCACTGAAACCCTACCAGCCTGAGTATTGATTCATCATAAAAAAGATGATCGATGCGAATGGTTGGTAGCAAACGGTTGTAGCTGCGCCCAAAGCCTACGCCTTTATCTAAAAAAGCATCGCTCAGCTCACCACGCATAGTAGTATAGGTGTACGAACCCGGCAGATCATTAAAATCGCCACATAGTAATACAGGATAAGGACTCTGCCTGATAATAGCGATGGCTTTATTTACCTCGCTTGCCCTATGCTCGTAAGCTGTATTTAGCTTTTCAATAAATACATTCGCCCTTTTTATTGCCCCTTTTGCCGAGTCGGTGTTCCGCCTTACTTCATCAATATAATCCTTCTCCTTATCGCTTAACCCAAACGTGGTAAGGTGCACGAAAAAAACACGTATGGTTTTGTCATAAGGCAATTGCACATCCCCCTGCATCATATAGATATATTCTGAAAGCTGATGCGCCTCGTAATTTTTAAAAGGATACTTCGAGAAAACAGCCGTTCCCAGGTAAATCTTATCGTTCAGGCTGTTATCGGCCTGGAAACGATAATCGATATATCCATTATTCTTAATGATCTTTTCGGCGTATGGCTTTAGTATATTATCAATGGTCAGCGAATATTCAGGCAGACATAATATATCAGCATCCTGCGCTTGAAGAAAGTCCAGTATTCTTTGGTCAAAAGCTTTATCCACCGGTTTATTAAATACACCCATCCCATGCGAATTCCAGCTTAATATTTTTATGGTGCGTTGTTTACGCTCCATATTGTTCTTCGCAAAAAAGTTGGCCGCAAAAATTGTAGTGGTTACTTTATATCCTCCTGCCAGTACCAGTATCGATAATAGTGCGCGCAGCTTATGGTTGGAAAACAACCAAAGCACCACAAACACTATGTTTACCATAATGGCGTAAGGCGTGGTAAGGCTGAAAATAGCTATATTCTTTACCCGGAGGGGATCTGTATATGCTGCCGCGATACAAAAGCCCAACCATATTACTGCAACTATATTCAGCAGAAAAAAAGTACTACTGAATATGCGCCTGAAAATATTCGTTCCGCTACTGCTCACGTATAGCTATAATTTATTATTGTCTTTACCGGCGTTCATCAGTATCTCGCGCTCTTCTTTGGTAAGCGCATTATATCCTTCCGTATTTATTTTGTCCAGTATATCATCTACACGTTTTTGTGTAAACTTATGGCTTTGTATGCGGCTGATCACTTCATTGCGCTTTTTACTATTCTTCGTGCGTATCTTTTGTTCATCGGGCGAAAATGCATGGTTAAGCTTATCCAGTATTTCATAAGGCCAGGCACCGGGCTTATACCCGTTTTGCAATAGTTTTACATATCCAAAGCCTGTTAGCCCGCCACCCGCCAACAATAGCAGTTTGGCTCCTTCTACATTAGCATTCATTATCATAAGCGCCAGGAAAATAACTGCTATTACAGCTATCGGTACGCTGAAGTGTTCGCCAAAATAAAACCTGTATGTGGGCGCAAAGGTGAGGGCCGCAGCTGCCAGGCCCATAACGCCGGCCTGTGCGCCAAACAAATAACCGCCGGTATTAACACCGGGTATCAGTTGCGCCAGTTCGTAAAACACGCCGCCTATTACTAAACTGTAAACGAATACAGGTATCACTTGCCTGTACCCCGTAAGCATTTGCAATACGCTCCCGAAGCAATACAACCATATCATGTTCGAGAATAGTTCCCAAAACCCATTATGCACCCAACCATAAGTAAGTACGGTCCATATTTTAGTTTTGAATAAGGCCAGCGGTGCCAAACCTAAATTATATGTAAATATGGAAGGGAAAGTTTGCGGGTTGGCTTCAGCTACCAGCAATATCACCCTTGATAAATGATACCCGATAAAACCCACACCTGCTGCTATTATCAGTTGCAGCACCGCATTTTCACTATATCCCGGCCTCGATGAATTGAACGGCCTTTTATACATCGTCTTCATACTATACACTAAAAATTATCAATAAAAATGCTTCCTGTTTTGCTTGTTCCAGATCTTCAATAATATAAATGCTACCAGCATACCCCCAAGGTGTGCAAAGTGAGCTACGTTATCGCCTGCCGAATTCCGGAAACCTGCAAATAGCTCAAACAAGGCATAAGCGCCTACTACATACTTCGCCTTTATAGGCACCAAAAAGTACAGGTAAAGTAATGTGTTAGGAAATAGGTAACCAAATGCGAACAGGATACCAAACACTGCACCCGATGCGCCTACTGTAGCTTCATCAAATATACCCGGCAGGTATTGCCCCGTTTGCGGATTAATAGCGCCATTCAAATAATGGTTAATAGCAGATACTGACTCGTTAGCGTAATCGGCAGAAGGCATATTCTGCCACTGTATATTGAAATTATACAGGTAAACATTCAGCGGGTTATACTGGTTGAGGTGTACATGCTGCTCCAGGAACAAATTAAATTGGTCGGCAGTAGGGTTTTGCTGGTACCTTGCAAAGGCTTGTTCAATAGTATGAAATTCATAGCCTACCACACCCAGGTGCAGCACGGCTGCACCTAACCCACACACCAGGTAAAAAGTAATGAAGCGCTTTGGGCCCCATACATTCTCTAATATGCTGCCAAACATCCATAAGGCAAACATGTTAGAGAAAAGGTGCATGATGGTGCCATTTACATCATTGTAGCTGCCATGCATGAACATGTGCGTTAGAAATTGCCATGGTTTAAAATAGTGCGACCCCCAATAATGCAAACCGAAATAATCAGCAAGATCGATTCCGGCCTTACCCAATACATATTGTGCAAATACAATAAGAGAATTGATTATAATTAGATTCTTGACGATAGGTGGTAGTATCTGGAAACGTCCGGGTCTGAAATCTGTCATATTTGTATTATTTCGCTTTAGTTTTCTTTTGCACTATCGCCTGCTTAACCAATTCAAAATTAAACCTTCTTACTGTTTGCGCATTCACATATTAATTGTTAAATATCTATATGCCTATTTGTTTGGCTTACTATTCAGTAGCGCAATAACGCCCTCCCGCTCCAGTATTTTATAGCCTATCCGGTCGTTCGATATGCCATCTCTTAATTCATATTTGAATTTAAAATGGCCATCTTGCGTAGCTTGTGTTACAAAGTAGGCAAATTGTATCGACGGGTTATCTTTAAAGTGCTGTGCTACCTCATAGAGGTGTGTTGATAATATCATCAAGTGCCCTTCTTTTTGTACTAAACCATCTATTACAGCACGGGTACATTCGTAAGCATCATGCACGTTGGTACCTTTAAATAGTTCATCCATCAGCACCAGGTGCGCACCATCTTTTATTAGCTTTTCGGCAGTCTGCTTCATACGCTGCACCTCGGCAAAGAAATAGCTTTGCCCCTTCATCAGGTCGTCTTCTACATGCATATTGGTAATGATACCCTGCAAAAAACTTACTTGCATACTGGCTGCCGGTACACCTGCACCCAAATGCGCGAGCAAAGCGGCCACGCCCATAGCACGCATAAATGTTGTTTTTCCCGACATGTTCGCGCCTGTCAGCACCAGGAAGTTGCTCTTCCCATCAAAGCTTATATCGTAGGGTACCGGGTCTTGCAAAAGAGGATGATATAATTGGGTTGCTTCAAAACGCACCGGCGTTTCCGGTAGCAATACAGGGTAAGACCATTCATGCATCACCGTTGACACAGCCAGCGATCTTATCGCATCCATCTTTGCGTAGATGGCTGTCAATTGCAATACCATCAGTTTCATTTCCCTGCGGGCTTTAAAGCTCAACGCCGCCAGTTCTCGGAAAGGTGTGTCTTTATGAACGGCGATGATATCATCCGTCAACCGGTGCTGCAGTTCTTTATCTATTTGCTGCAATTGCTGTTGCAATAATGCAGGTACATTTTCTTGCTTCAATATTTCTGTAAGCTGCCTGCAACCTTTCAGAAAATCGGATAAGTGCGATAGCGAGAACTGTGTAAAGAAGTATTCATTTTTATTGAACCACTTCTGCAATACGTTGCCGAAAATCGATGTCATACCTCCAGGGGTAGCACTTACATTATCAGCTGTATCGAAAAACTTATCGAGCATAATAAGTGTACCGTTCGATATTACCTCAGGCCACTTATCAAGGTTATCTGTCCAGAACTTCACAGTATCCTGCACATCTTGCAGGGCTTTATAATTATCAGGGGGGTGAAGTATGTGTTTACGCAGGCTATCCTTGCCTGCCTGCGTGGTAGTATGGTCTAACAACGCAAATACACCACCACTTGTTTCGGTGGTGAAGATGGATAGGTCTTTAAGCGTTGTTTTGTCGTTCTGCACTTACCTGTTGAATGATAGTCTTTGTCCGCGAATATTGTTATTGATCTTACCGTCTTCATAAGCCACTTCGCCATTCACCAATGTATATTTTACTTCAGCGGGGAAGGTATGTCCTTCAAATGGCGACCAGTTGCATTTATATAGCAGGTTGCTTTTATCCACTTTTGTATTGCCCTTCATATCTACCAATACAATATCGGCAAAATAACCTTCGCGTACATAACCGCGGTTTTCTATCTGGAAACACCTGGCAGGTGCATGGCACATTTTCTCTACCACTTTTTCAATGGTTAGTTTGCCTTGTTGCACATATTGCAACATCAGCAAAAGCGAATGCTGTACCAATGGCACACCCGATGGTGCTTGTTGATATGGTTGCTGCTTTTCTTCCCATGTATGCGGTGCATGGTCGGTAGCAATTATATCCAGCCGGTCATCCAATAGTCCTTGCCAAAGTGCATCCCTGTTTTCAGATGCTTTAATAGCAGGGTTACATTTTATAAGGTTACCATATTGTTTGTAATCGTTTGCTGTAAAATGAAGATGGTGCACGCATACTTCAGAAGTGATACGCTTATCTTCCAGCGGGAACATATTGGTGAACAACTGCAGTTCTTTAGCAGTTGATATATGCAGTATGTGTAAACGTGTATTGTGTTGCTTTGCTAATTGTACGGCAGAGAACGAACTTTCAAAACAAGCTTCCACATCGCGTATCAGCGGGTGGAAGGATGCATCATCCGCGTCAGGATATTTCGCTTTATTCGCAGCGATGACACGTTCATCTTCGCAGTGTGTAGCTATCAGGTATTCCGTATCGCGGAAGATGCTATTCAATGTTACGTAATTGTCAACAAGCATATTACCCGTGCTCGACCCCATGAATATCTTCACGCCGCATATCTCACGCTTGCGCTTGTTCAGTCGCAGTACTTCATCTGCATTATCATTCGCCACACCCATAAAGAAGCTATAGTTAGCTACCGATGTTTCTGCAGCTCTTGCATACTTCTTCTCCAGTTCTGCTTCATTCAGTGCAGGCGGGTTGGTATTCGGCATTTCCATGAAAGAAGTAGTGCCACCTGCAACAGCCGCAGCTGCTTCTGTACCAATCGTTGCTTTATGCGTAAGTCCCGGCTCACGAAAGTGTACCTGGTCATCAATAACACCCGGCAACAAGTGTAAGCCTTCTGCATTTATCTCGCGGTAGTTACCGGAAGCTTGCAGGTTATTCCCTATCTGCTCGATGCGGCCATCTTTTATCAATACATCCTTCAATTCCTGCTTGCCTTCGTTTACAATTGTTGCGCCCTTTATTAACACTACAGACATACAATACGGTTTTATTAGAATACTTTTGAAGCAGCAATTTACCACAATACCTTTTTACAAATCGTATACTATGTGTAAAAAAGCAGTATATGCCACTTTACTATTTGTGTGTTTGGCCTTTATGGCTGAAGCACAAACTACATACCTGCAGTTAGGTCATGAAGACTATAACGTGCTCGACAGGCTGGAAACGAAGTCGGGTTCATTGTCTAACGACTTGTTCCTGTCGGTGAAACCAGTGCCACGTAAGAACATGGTGAAGTTCCTGATGGAGCAAATGGATGATTCGGCCGGCAACAACCTGAGCCTTATTGATCAATACAACATAGCACATGCTATATCAGCCAGCGGCGAATGGGCACCTGATGAAGACGGGGCCATCGATTCGAAACGCCCCTGGTTCAATACCTTCTACAAGAAGCAGCCAGACCTGCTGCATGTGAAGACCGATGACTTCTTCCTGTCGCTGAACCCTGTGTTAACGCTGCAAGGTGTATATGACAAAGACAACAAGCGCAACCCCCTCATTACCAGCAACCGTGGCGTAGAAGCGCGTGGATGGGTAGCGAAGAAGGTAGGCTTCTACATGTTCTTTACCGACAACCAGGAGAGTGTGCCAGGCTATGTAGCACAATGGGTTGATAGCAATGGCGCAGTACCGGGTGTTGACAACTTCACCCGCAAGAAGGGCAAGTACGGCAGCTACGACTACCTGCTGGCACGTGGCTATATAGACTTCGCAGCGGTGAAGGACCATATCAATGTGACCTTTGGCTATGATAAGAACTTCCTGGGCGATGGTATGCGCAGCCTCTTCCTGAGCGACTTCTCTGCGGGTGCTGCTTTCCTTAGGCTAAACACCCGCATCTGGAAGCTGAACTACCAGAACCTGTACATGGAACTGACACCACATGTAGGCGCCAGTGGCGACAACCTGCTGCCACACAAGTACGCTACCATGCACCAACTCAGCATCAACGCTACCCGGTGGCTGAATGTAGGCTTGTTTGAGACCGTTGTCTTCGACAGGGTGAACCGCTACGAGTTCAGCTACCTGATACCGGTGATACTGTACCGCCAGATAGAACGCGCACTGGGCAGCCCCGACAATGTGATGCTGGGCATCAACTTCAAGGCGCTGGCAGCAAAGCACCTTCAGTTCTACGGGCAACTAATGCTGGATGAGTTCACCAGCAAGGAGCTGTTTGCCGGCAATGGCTATTGGGGTAACAAGTTTGGCGTACAGCTGGGCGGCAAGTACTTCGATGCCTTTACCGTGAAGAACCTTGACCTGCAAGGCGAGGTGAACATAGTACGCCCATTCACCTATACCCACTTCGATAGTGTGGGCAACTATACGCACTACAACCAGCCGCTGGCGCACCCCTTGGGCGCGAGCTTTGCAGAGGTATTGGGCGTAGTACGCTACCAACCTGTGAAGAACCTCTTCCTGAGCCTGAAGGGTATGTACTACCAGAAGGGCGCCGATACCGGCAGCGCCAACTTTGGCAACACCATCATGAAGGACTATGATACGCGTACTACGCTGCCGGGCAGCACCCGCAACTACGGCTATGGGCTGATAGCAGGCGTGAAGACCCAATGCGCTACACTGAACCTGAACGCCAGCTACGAACTGAAGGAGAACCTCTTCATAGACCTGGGGGCTACCTACCGCCGCTTTGCGTGGCAGGATGGCCTGTACCCTACCCAGAACAACGCCTACCTATATGGTGGCTTCCGCCTCAACTTCGTGAGGAGGGACTACAACTTCTACTAGGGCTGCTTCTTAGGTGTTAGTGGCCTGAGGTGCTTCACCTTGAGGCCTGCTTCCGAATCGGCTATGAGCTCGGCGAGGCGCTTCTGTTGGGTGGCCTCCTGCTTGGCGCTTACCAGCCACCAGGTAACGTTCTTGCGATAGCCGGGCGGCATTGCCTGGTAGTTCTTCCATGCGGTCTTGTTGGCTTTGAGTTGACGCTCCATGTCTTTGGGCATGGTGAGCTCGCCTTGTTCGTGGGCGTAGATGTGGCTCTTGCTCTCTTTGCGCTGCTGGTAGGCGGCTATGCCTGCGGGCTGCATGAGGCCTTGTTCGGTAAGGGCCTTCACCTTGTTGATGTTGATGGTGCTCCATACGCTGCCGGGGCGGCGGGGTGTGAAGCGTACCTGGTGTGCCTCCATGCCAAGTGACAGGCCGCGGCTATCGATCCAGCCATAGCAGAGGGCTTGGTCAACCGCTTCGCTCCATGTGATGGAGCGTTTGCCGGTGCCCTTCTTCCAGAAGCCTACTACCAGCTCAGGCTCTTTGGCGTGGTGCTTGTGCAGCCATTGGCGGAAGGCAGCGGGGGTGGCGAAGAAGGTAGGTTCCATGAGCCAAACTTAAGGGAAACACTTGATAGAATTTTGTATCTGTTGTTCAATTTTGTTGAAAAAATAAAAAAATAAAAAAAATTCTGTGCGGCATTTGAGGGCTGAAACCACTCCCTGTAGCTGCTTTGAGGGCTGAATTGTAGCAAGTGCCTTCGTAGCAAAATTGAACAACACCTATATGTTTTTTTAATGTAAAATCACCTTTTTCGATGTAATTTTATCATAGCAAATATACGTCAAAAACAATTAAACATTAAAACATTTGTTGCTGATTTATGGAGCGTATTGCATAATAGAAGAAATAATATTATTTTTATTTCACAATAAACTCTATTAATAATGAAAAAAGCACTCTTAGCAGTGATTGCATTCTTTGCAATCACTTGCACACATGCACAGGAATTAAAAAACAACCTGTATTACTACAAAGGCAAACAAGTACCTCTTAGTATCAATTACAAGACATTTTACATAGCAGCCAGCAGCAATGTAAATCTGAACACTGTATTTGGTAATTATGGGTACACCATCGATTCGGTTTACGGTGGTACGGTAACGGATTCAGGGTATGCGACACAATATTGGAAGGTAGTACGCATCAATAATGCAAATCCTACTTTATCCGGTTACAACACACTCAGAAGTAATCTTAAAAATAATGATAACTTAATAGTGGGTGCATCAGTTGGTACCGATACGCCTACTACTGAGCTATCACATTATTTCTATGTAAAATTAAAAGATGCTGATGATGAAGGTATATTGGAAGATTATGCAAGCAGCACACATACAATATTATTGGGCCATCTATCAGAGATGCCTTTGTGGTATAAACTAAAAGTGGATGAAAATTCTGATGGCAACTCACTGGAAATGTCCAACTATTTTTACGAAACAGGAGCATTTGCTGACATTGACCCTGGCTTTATATTACATTTCAAGCTTGCATCTTGCAGCGGCATAAACGATCCATATCATGGAAGTCAGTGGGGATTAGATAAAACCAACACTACGCTAACTCCTCCTGTGTATGGCATCAACGCTTGTGATGCATGGTCAAATTCAACATATGGCACATTGGGCGATGCCTCTATCAAAGTTGCAATTGTCGACGCAGGTATTCCTGTAGACATAGATCATAGCATGGGAAGAGGGTTAGAATATCCAGAGAATATTGATTATTACGATGCGAAAACCGGCATACATAATCCTACTCCTCAGCAGGTTGTTTTTAATGGTGATCACGGAGAATATACTTCTTCAATTATTATCGCACCTCATAATAATATATATCAGGGAAATTATGTTGGCATGGCTGGAATAGCGCCTAATTCCAGCCTTATGAATGTTGTGCATGATATGCAATATCAAAATGACATAAATAGCGGAGCGAATATTGGCAATGGTATATCTTGGGCTGTTAACAATGGGGCTGATATTTTTAATTGCTCATGGGGTGCCCAAAATCAATCTACATCAGTTAATTTACCAAGCCCTATTTTAGATGATGCATTATTTAATGCAATGAATAATGGTAGAAATGGCAAGGGCTGTGTTGTAGTATTTTGTGCAGGAAATGATGGAAATTCAATGGATTACCCACAGAATGTTAGCAGTCTATCTCAAATGCTAACTGTTGGTAGCATCAAATCCGATGGGATGCGCGATGCTGGTAAATCTTCGTATGGGCCTGAGTTAGACATTGTAGCCCCCGGGCATGATGTACTAGTTGGGTCTGTAGCAAATATTTTCGGGTATGAAAGTGGAACTTCTTACGCTGCGCCTCAAGCCGCAGGTGTTGCGGCATTAATACTTGCAAAAAACCCTAACCTTTCGGGAGATGATGTAAGAACTATTATCGAAAATACCACGCAAAAAATTCGCGCAAACAACCCATATGTTTATTCCAGAACCCCTCAAAGGCCATGCGGTTCATGGACTGAAGAGCTTGGGTATGGGTTACTGGATGCAGGTGCTGCACTAGAATTAGCAACAACGCCAAGCTTAAACAAACCAAACAAAGACCTCTATATAAAAGACAATGTCGGCGATCTTGGAGAAGAGCCCAATCCAGCTACTAGATCAGGAAGCTACTTCTGGTTAAGCGAAGACATATGGATCAGGAATAATAGCGATGGCCTTACTACTCATCAAAGCCCAGTTTATAATCCTAGCGGATCTAATAATGTTACAGTATATGTACGGGTTAGAAACAAAGGGGGTGCACCTTCTTTGGGTAATGAAACTCTTGAATTATATTGGTCAAAAGCCAGTACTTCATTGACATGGACTGGCGATTGGACGAGTACAAGTGGTAGTCCACAACTTGGTGGAAGTATTGCCACAATTCCCATTCCAATACCTGTAATACAACCGGGCTGTGAAGTAATACTTAGCCATAGCTGGACGTTACCTAACCCTGCAAATTATGTAGGTCTTACAGGTCGTTTTAGTGGTGTAGCTGCTTGGCATTTTTGCCTATTAGGGCGTATAACGCCAGATGGAACTGACCCATTGTATTCCCTTTCGGGGTCAAATATTTTTGTTCCTTGGAATAATAACATAGCTATGAAAAATATAACCATCATGAGCTATGGTGGTGCTTTTGCTGTAGGCATTGCTCCTCCCCCGTTACCTCATAGCCCGCTGGTCAGGTTGAAATTAAGCTCTTCAGCATCAGAAGCTTTATATAACAAAGCAGAGGTGAGTTTTTCACTAGATAGCCCTACATGGGCTAAATGGCAGGCTGGCGGCGCGTTGGGTAGTGGGTTCCGCATCAAGAAAAATGCAGTTAGAACACTTTTAGCAACCGGTCCGGATATAGTACTGCAAAACCTGACATTAGATAACGCACAGACCTATTTAACAGCCGTGCAGGTAAACTTTTTAACGGAAGCACCAGCTACCACACAAACTGAATTTAACCTTGACCTTATAGAAACAGATAGTACAGGAGATACTATAATTGGTGGCGAACGGTTTATAGTTGAGAAGCCTGAACGCAGCGATATGTTTAGTGCAGACGCCAGCTATACTGAGCCATCAGGAAGCGATGGAACCACATTTGTTTTGCATTCTACTACGTTCAGTGAACCTGTAACTTATAAATGGTATACAGCAGATACTACATTCGTAGATAGTGGCGCAAATATTACGGTACATCCTACCGCTACTACAAACTATATATTGGAGGTAACCTCAAATACAGATGGGTATAAAGATTATGACAACGTACTTGTAACAGTAAGCCCGAATTACATAACATCAATTTCCCCTAACCCTGCAAGTGGCAGCGTAACAGTAGGCTATCATGTTATTAATACAGTTTCAACTGCTCAGATAAGAATAACCAATATATCCAATCCGTCCATTTATCAAACATACAGCATCAATAAATCACTTAATAGTGCAACACTAAATATTGGCGGACTACCTACAGGCAATTATACTGTAAGACTAATTTGTGATAATATTTTGGCAGATACAGAACAATTAATAAAGAACTAATTTCTCCAGGCATTAAAAGTAGATGGTGTTTTCACCATCTACTTTATGTATATCTATTCCACTACCTAGGTGATAGAATTATTCAACACCCTTCTCTTTCAGCTCTACTTCTTTCTCTTTTACTTCTTCTTCTTTCAGGGTGGCTTCGGCGCGTTCGGCTTTGAGGTGTACACGTACACGGGCGTAAAAACTCATGTATATATTGGCCACCCATACCAGTGAGAAACCGGCAATGAGGTAGCCGCGCCAGTCGGTAAAGAGCAATGTGTATTTGGTAATGATGAGGAAAAGGATGGTAACGTAGTGGCTGAAGCAGTACTCGCAGGTAAAAAGGTAGAAGAACTTGCGTTCGAGAAGTGTTTTGCGCTCTTTGCTGCAGCGCACGCAAAAGTCATGTACCTCGCGGAAGACCTCTTCGTGGGTCACCGTCCAGGCGATGCAGGCTATGGGTATAGCCAATATAAGGAGCCATGCTATTTGTGTGACTAACATGCTGTGTAGAATATTGTTGCTACAAGAAACATGCGAATATTGTGCCGCCACATATTGGCAAAAGAAATCCCCGCCTTACAGGGCGGGGGCTTGTTAAAAAAACATTCCAAACTTTATATACATCAGCGCCCGGCTTAAGAAAGCTGGCTGCCTACTTTGCTCTTTACTTTCTTAGCGCTGTTTGCGCCTTCGTCAAGTATTGCAGATATTTTTTCGCGGGCTTCGTCGCTAAGGCCTTCTATTTCATTGCTTACCAGGTTTTTCAGGCTGTGCAGTTTGTTGCCGCCGAACTTAGCAACTTTATCGCCGTATTCAGTAGCGAGTTTCAGAAAAGCGTCTTTCCATTCACCGGCGTTATCGGCCAGGTCGGAAGTAATTTTTTTACCTTTTTTAGTAGTAAGCAGCAAGGCAATAGCGCCACCGGCTGCGGCTATCAGTAATAAGCGTGATGTTTTCATTTTGTCAATTTTTAAATAGTTATTTCAGGCTTATGCCCTACACAAATTGTGGAATGAAAACCGTGCCATGATTGAAGATGGAATTGTTAAATGACAATTAAGAAATTGAGCTGGGGAGATTCTGTAACTTCGTAAGGTATGTTTAAGATAAACAGGCCCTACCCGCCTGCCGGCGACCAGCCACAGGCTATAAAAGAATTGGTAAAGGGTATAAATGAGGGGGAACAATTCCAGACACTGCTGGGTGTAACCGGCTCGGGCAAGACCTTTACCATGGCCAACGTAATACAAGAGGTAAAAAAACCCACCCTTGTACTGACGCACAACAAAACACTTGTGGCGCAACTGTATGGGGAATTCAGGCAGTTTTTCCCCGACAATGCTGTGGAGTATTTCGTATCGTACTACGACTATTACCAGCCCGAGGCGTACATACCCACATCGAACACTTATATAGAGAAAGACCTTTCGATAAACGAGGAACTGGAGAAGCTGCGTCTGCGTGCCACGAGCAGCCTGCTGAGTGGCAGGAGGGATATTATTGTGGTAGCATCGGTGAGCTGTATATATGGTATGGGTAACCCTACCGAATATGCCAATGGTATCATCCGCTTTAACCGCGGCGATAATATAGGCCGCAACCCCTTCCTCCACAACCTGGTGAATGCGCAATACATGCGCAGCCAGGGGGATTTTACCCGTGGTACCTTCCGTGTAAATGGCGATACGGTGGATATCAATCTGCCTTATGTTGACTATGGTTACCGCATTACCTTCTTTGGCGATGAGGTGGAAGAGATAGAGAGCTTTGAAACAGATACGGGGAAGCGCATAGGTGTGATGGAAAATGCGGCGATATTCCCGGCCAACCTCTACTTAGCACCTAGAAACCTGATGAGCCAGATCATCCACGAGATACAGGATGAACTGCATGCACAGGAAGAGTATTTTAAACGCATCAACAAACCGCTGGAAGCACAGCGCATAAAAGAACGCGTGAACTACGACCTGGAGATGATACAGGAACTTGGCTTCTGTCCCGGTATAGAAAACTACTCCCGTTTCCTGGACAGGCGTAACCCCGGTACAAGACCCTTCTGTTTGCTGGATTATTTTAGCGATGACTTTTTACTGATCGTGGATGAGAGCCACGTAACCATACCACAGATAAGCGGTATGTATGGCGGTGACCGTTCGCGCAAGTTGAACCTGGTTGATTTTGGGTTCAGGCTGCCATCGGCGCTGGATAACAGGCCGTTGAATTTTCATGAGTTTGAAAGCCTGCTGAACCAAGTAGTATTTGTAAGCGCCACGCCGGGCAAATATGAGCTGGAACAGACAGGGGGTGTAGTAACAGAGCAGGTAGTAAGGCCTACGGGGCTACTTGACCCGCCCATACAAATAAGGCCTAGCATTAACCAGATAGATGACCTGCTGGATGAGATAGACTACCGTGTAAAGAAAGGCGACCGTGTGCTGGTGACCACGCTTACCAAACGCATGGCCGAAGAACTGGATAAATACCTGAAAAGGATCAATGTCAATTCGAGGTATATACACAGTGAAGTTGACACGCTGGAAAGGGTGGAGATTTTGCGCGACTTACGCTTAGGTAATATAGATGTATTGGTGGGTGTGAACCTGCTTAGGGAAGGGCTTGATCTGCCCGAGGTATCGCTGATGGCGATACTGGATGCTGATAAGGAAGGCTTCCTGCGCGATGAGCGTTCGCTGACGCAGATGGCGGGGCGTGCCGCGCGTAATGTGGATGGCCTTGTTATCTTCTATGCTGATAAGATGACTGATAGCATGCAGCGCACGATAGATGAAACTAACCGCCGCCGTGAAAAGCAATTGAAATACAACGAAGCGCATGGCATAGTACCTAAGGGGGTCTTCAAATCGAAAGAGGAGATCATGAAGCAGACTTCGGTGCTGGATATAAAAGGCTACAAAGAAGAAGACCCATACGCTATAAAAGATGGCGTAAGTATGGCTGCAGAAGATGAAGTGGAGTATAAGAACATAGCACAACTGGATAAGCTGATAAATCAAACCAAGAAGATGATGGAAAAAAGCGCCAAGGAATTGGACTTTATGGAAGCTGCCCGCCTGCGCGATAAGCTCTTCCAGTTGCAGAAAGAGAAGGAAGCAATGAAATAATTAATCGAACAACCTGAGCTGACCGGGATTTTCGCGGCGGCGCTCCTTTGCTGTGGCTTCGCCAAAGTTGGAGAGCGTGATGCCCAGCAGCCTTACTTTCTTAAGGGTAAGGTCGGTTTGCCCTAATAGCATTTTCGCAGTATCTGCAATAGTCTGCACATCGTTAGTAGGAAATAGGAATGACTGGCTGCGTGTGATGAGCTTAAAATCGTGGTATTTTATTTTGAGTGTGATGGTACGGCCTTTCAATTCATAACGCTCCAGGCGATTGTACACAAGCTGGGCTATTTTATCCAGTTCATCGTTCATTTCATTTATATCGCTAAGATCGTAAGGGAAGGTATCTTCCGCACCTACCGATTTTATCTCGCGTTCAGTTTGTACTTCCCTGTTATCGATGCCACGCACAATATTAAAATAGAACCTTCCGGCTTTGCCGAAATGCTGCACCATCTCATCGTTAGATAGTTTCTTAAGGTCGGCCCCCGTATGCAAACCCATGCTCTTCATTTTATCGGCAGTCACTTTACCCACGCCATAAAATTTTTCAACAGGCAGCTGCTCCATAAATGTTTCAACTGACGAAGGCCCAATAAATGTAAGCCCGTCGGGCTTGTTCATATCGGAAGCAATTTTTGCGATGAACTTATTGACGGAAACACCTGCAGAGGCGGTAAGATTCAATTCGCTTTTTATAGCCTGCTTTATTTCTTTAGCAATGTCGATTGCGGAGCCTATATCCAACTTATCGTTAGTAACATCGAGGAATGCCTCATCGAGCGAGAGTGGTTCTATCTTATCGGTATATCGCTGAAAAATGCGGCGGATGTGCTGGGACACTTCCTTGTACACATCGAACCTTGGGCGAACGAAAATAATATCGGGGTAAAGCTCTAAGGCACGACGTGAAGACATGGCAGAACGTATGCCGAACTTACGCGCTTCGTAACTGGCTGTGGCTACCACCCCCCGGCCTTGCGGCGAACCGCCTACGGCAATGGCCTTACCCATATATTCAGGGTTATCGCGCTGCTCTACAGATGCATAGAACGCATCCATATCGATATGAATAATTTTTCGCTGAGGGGTAGTACTGTCCAACATTCGCCTAATACCAAACTGTTGTGTACAGTAAGTTAGTAAATTTATGTTAGTAAGAACAATGATACTCCCAAGCGTCAACAAACGGAAAACGAAGACTGCTGACAAAGACCAAGTGTTCAGGGTCGCAGGAAAATTAGGAGATATTTTAATTAAACAGGATCAGGTTATACTCCTGAAGTAGGTATAGCGCAAAACCATTTCAAGTAAGAGGCACACTAATGCCGCCAGTGCAAGCGGGAAAAACAGTTCAGTATATTGCTTATAAGTACTGATATCGATCTTTGTTTTTTCAAGCCTGTTGATACGAGTATAAATATCTGCCAACGATTTATTGTCGGTTGCCCTATAATATTCACCACCTGTTTGCTTGGATATATTCCGTAACAGCGCTTCATCTATCTGTACCGGCATCATTTGCTTTTGCATACCAAAAGGTGTTTTTACCGGGTAAGGCGCTTCGCCTTGCGTACCCACACCAATAGTATATACACGTACCTTATAAGCTTTCGCTATCTCCAGCGCAGTGCTGGGGTCTATAAGACCGGTATTGTTTACACCATCTGTTAAGAGTATCAGCACACGGCTTTTACCGGTTGCATTGCGCAACCTGTCAACACCCGTGGCAAGGCCCATGCCTATGGCAGTACCATCTACCAGTACGCCACTTTTTATCTGGCTTATTTGCTCTTTCAATACGTTATGGTCAATAGTGATAGGACATTGCGTAAAGCTCTCGCCCGAGAATATTACCAAGCCTATACGGTCGGTAGGGCGCTGATCCACAAAATCGATAGCTACGCGCTTGGCGGCCTCTATACGGTTTGGCTTCAGATCTTCCGCCAGCATACTACCCGATACATCGATAGACAAAACGATATCGATACCTTCACTATCTATAGATTCTGTTGTATTGCTTGATTGCGGCCTTGCAAGTGCTGTAATAACAAAGATCAAAGCCAGCAGGCGAAGTACAAATAATACCGGGCGCAGCTTAACTTTCGTGCCTGGTTTTAGCGTATTTACGCCCATAAGCGTAGTAAGCCTGAAGGCGGGGCTATCGTTCCTTTTCTTCTTCCATTGCCACCATATCATGAAAGGGATTACCAACAACAACAGGAAGAACCATGGTTGCGCAAAGCTTAGATATTTCCAGTCGAGTAATGCTTTCATATACTATTGTGCAACTGTTTCGGGTTTGGTAAGGTTTACAAATTTCATGGTATTGGCCATAGCCATAACATGTTCTTGTGGCAAGGGTTGCGCTTTGGCAAACTTCGCCATATCGGCATTGTACAAAATATCGAACAGCAAGGATACATGATCTTTCATTTCATGGTGCCTGCGTGCACTCGCCAATAGTTCATCTGTAGTCAGCTCCATCGCAGGTTTGCGATACCTTGCTTCTATATATTCGCGCAATATTTCGGTAAGAGCGGTGTAGTATTCTTTCACTTGCCCCTTCTGCCATAGCTGCTGTGCATCAAGTTCGGCAAGCAGGCGTAAGGTTTTTTCCTGCAATGTTTCTACAGGGCCTGCAGGCACTACAACAGGCTTTGGCGCTTTTTTATTGCGAATGAAATAAGTAACGATCACTATTACAAGAATAATGAACGCCAGTGCGCCCAGTATATACCATATATAATCTTTCCATGTAGCTTTTACAGCTATAATACCTTTAATATCCCTAAAACCTTTGGTAGTATCTACCGCTACTGTTTGTACCAATAATTGTACGGAATCGGACCGAACAGCATAGGCAATACCGTTATTGGGTATTATGGGGAAAACAAATGCGGGTATGGTATATGCACCGGAATCGAAACCGGTAACCAGCAGGCGTTGCTTATAGGTTACCATAGTGCCTTTGGCTATAGTATCTATTCTGCCTTTTTCAACAACTTCCAGTTTATTGAATGTATCGGGTATCTCCGCCCACTGTACTTTGCCTGAACCGGCTTTATTTGTTACCTCCAGGAACAACCTTGCCTGGTCGCCAACGGTAATGCGTTTAGTATCGAGGCGAGTGGTAACTGATGCATCCTGCGCACGTACGGTAGCTGCACTAAACAGCAGAATGAAGAAAAGATAAAAATATTTCGATACGCTTTCGTTCATGTAAAATTACCTGGCTTTAAAGAAAGTTTGTAGTGATTTAACATAATCCTGATCGGTACGGATATGCAACAGCGATGCACCGCTTTTACGGAAGGTTTGCACGCAGTATTTCTGGTGATTATCGAATGTGTACGTGTATGCATTGCGCACAGTTACATCGTCGGTATCCAGCCATGCCTGCTGGCGTGTTTCTGCATCCACCACCTGTATCAGGCCTGCTGCAGGCAGTTCTCGGTCGAACTTATCGAACACCTGTATGCCTACAAAATCGTGCTTACGCGCTGCCAGTTGCAGGCTTTGGTTGTACGGGTGACTAATAAAATCGCTGAGCAGGAAACTGATGGTCTTCTTCTTGAGTATATGGTTAAAACTATCTAGCGCTACCTGTATGTTAGTAGTACCCGAACCTTCTGAAGGCTCCAGCGTTATCAATTCGCGTATAATACGTAATACATGGCTGCGGCCTTTTTTAGGCGGTATGTATTTTTCTACTTTATCGCTAAAAAAGATAACACCTACTTTATCGTTATTGGTAATGGCTGCAAATGCTATTACTGCTGCCAGTTCTGTGATCAATTCTCTTTTCGAACGTTGGTGCGTACCAAACAATGAACTGCCACTTACATCAACTAGCAGCATAACCGTAAGCTCGCGCTCTTCTTCAAATACCTTTACGAAGGGATGTGAAAAGCGGGCAGTTACATTCCAGTCGATATTTTTCACATCATCGCCGTGGGCATATTCGCGCACCTCGCTAAAAGACATACCCCTGCCCTTGAAGGCGGAATGATATTCACCTGCAAAAATATGGTTGCTTAACCCTTTTGTTTTTATTTCTATCCGCCTTACGTTTTTAAGTATCTCTGCGGTAGTCATTTATGCAAAATCAATTTTTTTATAGCAATACTGACGCATTACATAATGTATTAGTAATGCGGTCCCAGCTTTACCAGCAAACAAATGTAGTTGTTCCATTATTTATATGTCAATACCAATTACTTAAAATTTTCTGAAAATCTGCTTTTTGTCCCGTTAATTCAATAGCCTTAGATTTGACTAAAATTTTGAGACCATGGCTAACATAAAAACATTGATCCCTGCTGCCTTTTGTGCTACCCTATTCATGGCATCGTGCCAGAATAGCGGTGAAAACACAGAAAAAGTAACAGATACCACTACGGTAACAACAACAACTGTAACGGCTCCGCTGGAACTAGCTGCGGTAAGCCAATCACCCGAATTTCCTAATGCTCAATTGAGTATTGGTAATGTAACAGCTGCTCCTCAAGGTGCAGATTCTGTAAAAGTGACCTTCAACTTCAACGTTAAGAACTATGAACTGAAGAAACAAACCGACGATGCCGCGGGCAAATTGTGCAATAACTCTGACAAAGGGCAACACATACACTTTATATTGGATAATCAGCCATACATAGCGCTCTACGAGCCTAAGCATGAAATGGTACTGCCCAAGAACGGTGAACATAATCTGTTGGTTTTCCTATCGCGCTCATACCACGAATCTATTAAGAGCAAAGGTGCTGCACAGGTTTATAGCTTTAAGCTGACTGATGGCAAACTGCAAAAAACAGAAACGCCTAAAACGCCAATGGTATTCTACAGCCGCCCTAAAGGCGACTACCTGGGCAAAGACACTGAAAACCTGCTGTTCGATTTCTATGTATGGAATAGCAGCTTATCGGCTGATGGCTATAAAGTGAAAGCACATGTAACAGGCGATGGCGTAGATACTACTTTTACAGTTACCGACTGGAAAGCACAATTCCTGAAAAATATGCCAATGGGTAAATCGAGCATAACGCTGACTTTGGTTGATAAAGACGGCAACAAAGTATCGGGCCCTGAAACAGAAGTAACGCGCGAGTTCAACTTATCGAAAGAAGAACCAATGACTAAATAGTATTAGTCGCGAATCTCATAAACAATAAAGCCTGCAGGATCTGCAGGCTTTATTTATATAATACGTTTTACGGCAGGTTTTTCGTCGCTATCTATTCCTTGTATTTGTAATATCCCCGGTTGCTTGCCAATTGCTATACTACCTACTATATCCTGCATCTGCAATGCTTGTGCACCATTAGCTGTAGCCCAGTTTAGCAGTACTCCCCAATCAATAGCAGGCATGTTTTGCTTGATGGTATACAGCTCTGACATAATGCATAGCTGGTGATTGGAGGAAAGACTATCAGTACCTACACAAATGTTCGCTTTGCTGCGCATCAGCATAGCAATATCGGGTAGTGTATTTTCTATATAAAGGTTTGCGTTGGGGCAGAGGCACCAATGTACGTTAGGCAATAATGTTTGCACTACCTGCACATCGTTCTCTTTTGTGAAGGTGTTATGAATGAACAGGAACGGGTGCGAAGGTGATAACCAATCGAGGTAGGTTTGGATAGATGACTTGCCGGATGGCTTGAAGAAATCATCATTGATTCCCAGAGCTCCCAATAGGGTTTGCACGCCACCTTGTTTCAGCAAATAGTATTCATCTTCATCGCGGCATTCCTGGTTGTGTATGGATAGCAATGCATTCTTATCGTGCTTATCTATCAGGCTGAATAACACATGCGATACAGAGTATGGTGCATGTGGCACTATCGATTGCCTTAATATTTTTGATGTGCTTGTTTGCGCCGCAAATTTGTCTTTTACACTTACTGCGTAATCGAATTGCTTTTGCGGGTTTTCATTAAAGCCCAGTGCTTCGACAAAACTGTGGAAGTGCATTTTGCCTTCTGCACGTTGCTCTACGGTATCATTGGTGTTCGATATATCGCCGATTGCTACAATGCCGTTCTCCAGCATAGTTGCAAACTCCTGCCTGCGGGCTTCGTCTTTTTGTTCTTCCGTAAAGCCATTGCGTTTAAACATAACCTGTTGCAGAAAGCCGATAAGCCCTGTATGCTCAGCTATCAAACCCTTCATGTGCGAAAGCTCGAGGTGGCAATGTGCATTAACGAAACCAGGCGCTAACACACCTTCGTAGTGTGTAGCGCCTGTTACTGTATCTTTTGGATATATTGCTACTATGCTGCCTTTATCGTCTGTTTCAATAACGGTGCCTTCCAGCAGCCATTTGTAACCATCATGAATGCGGGAAGCGGTGAGCAGCACTAACTATCCTTTAAAGTGTTTTAATAATATTACTTCTTTCTCGTTCAGCTGGCGCCATTTACCACGTGGCAGGTTTTTCTTGGTAAGCCCCGCATACATTACGCGATCCAGCTTTTCTACAGTATAACCCAGCGATTCGAATATGCGCCTTACAATCCGGTTGCGACCGCTATGTATCTCAAGGCCAATTTCATTCTTCTCATCCAGGTAAGCAATGGCATCTACTTTCACTTCGCCATCTTCCAGCGTTAAGCCGGTAGCTATCTTTTCGAAATCAGCTTTGGTAAGCGGCTTATCAAGCGTTGCCTGATAAACTTTCTTTATGTCGTAACTAGGGTGCGATAGTTTTTGTGCAAGATCACCATCGTTTGTCATCAGCAACAGACCTGTAGTATTTCTATCCAAGCGACCCACCGGGAACAAGCGGCCTAATTCATTATCGCTCACAAGATCCATTACGGTCCTGCGTCCTTCCGGGTCATCGTTGGTTGTTATATA
Source organism: uncultured Sphingobacteriales bacterium (assembly GCA_946479435.1). Next base: position 32,164 of record CAMLFX010000010.1, read on the forward strand.
ATCTTTAGGTTTGTTCAGCAGTACATATACCCTGTCTCTTTTCGGGGTCAGTTTTTTACCTGCTATTGTTACCACATCGAAAGACTGTACGCGGTAACCGGGATCTAAAGCCAGTTCGCCATTCACTTTCACCTTACCTTGCTTTACCATTTCGGCTGCATCGCGACGGCTGCATTTGCCGCTGTGCGCAATGTATTTGTTCAGGGTCATTTCCTTCTCGTCCTCAGCTTCCGGGCGCCTTTTGCTTTTGTACGCTTCTTCGTTCTTGTTATAGCCTTCTTTCTTTTCTTTCTCGTATTGTTTACGGAAAGGGCCGCTTACTTTACGATTACCTAATGGGAAGGGTTTATCGAAAGTGTCTTCGCCCATTTTATCATCACTCTTTATTTCGAAAGACTGATCTTCAAACTGCTCTCTTTCCGGTTTATCTTTTTTATTACCCTGGTCGTTGAAGGCACGGTTCAGGTGGCTATCGAACGGGTGTATCTCGTTACCTTCTTTGTCGAATTTTTTTTTAGGACGGTCGTCCTTATCGAAAGATCTGCCACCGCGATCAGATTTGTCGAAACTTTTCTTGCCGCCATCTTTATCGAACGAACGTTTTGGACGATCGCCATCGCTCATAGGTTTGCCATAAGCATCCCTTTTCGGACGGTCGCTGCTATCGCCATAAGATTTTCTTTCACCTTGTGGCTTGTCGAAACTGCGTTTCGGGCGGTCACTATCGCCGTAAGGTTTCCTGTCACCCTGCGGTTTATCAAAATTGCGTTTCGGACGATCGCTGTCACCATAAGGCTTTCTGTCACCCTGCGGTTTATCATACGAACGCTTAGGGCGGTCTTCACTATCGAAATTGCGTTTTGGACGGTCATTATCGCCAAACGATTTTCTTTCACCTTGGGGTTTATCGAAAGAACGTTTCGGGCGGTCGCTGCTGTCACCGAAAGATTTGCCACCACGTGGCTTATCGAAAGAACGCTTAGGTTCATCGAAATTGCCTCTTGGGCGGTCGCCTTCGCGGCCTGAATACGGACGTTTGCTGCGGGCGCCACCATCAGATGACCCGCTGCCACCGCCATCTCTGCCCGAATACGGACGTTTTTTATACCCGCCATCGCCGCTGCTTGCACCGCCTGTATCCCTGCCTGAATATGGACGTTTGTTACGGTCGCTACCCGCTGCACCCCTGTTCGGGCTGCTGAAAGAACCTTTATTATCATCGCCGCCAAACGAGCGTTTCGGGCGGTCTCCGCCATCAAAATCTCTTTTATCACGGGCAGGCCTGTCGTTATCTCTATCGTTACTTCTGAATGGCTTCCTGTCGCCCGATGGACGGCCTGAGTTGCCGGTTCCTTTTCTCGGTGGTTTGCCTGAATCTGTGCGCCTGCCGCCTGATGGTTTTTGTCTCATTCTTGTTGATACGTAAGCGGCAAAGGTACGATGTTTCCCGCGCAGTGCACCTATATTATATATGATGCACCTCCCCGGCGAAAAAATTTTTTAAAATTCTTGTAACTTTTTGCCGCATACCCCGATTTATATACTGAATGGAGCTTACTGATTACAATACCTGCGTAAAGCAATGGGCTGATGCCCTCTACAGGTTCTCGTACAAATGTACGGGCAATGTAGAGGACGCAAGGGATGTGGTTCAGGGCAGCTTTGAGGTACTTTGGCAAAAAAGGCAGGACGTAATGCCCGATAAAGCTAAAGCCTTCCTCTTCCAGGTGGCATACAGGCAATCCGTTGATAATTTCCGGAAGAAATCGCGGGTGACCTATAAGGAAGAGATAGAGCACAATGGCACAACAACACAGGGACAGGCAGACCTGAAAAAGGTGCTTGACCGGGCGCTGGACAGGCTGGACGAACAACAGAAAGCACTGGTACTGCTGAAAGACTACGAAGGATACCGCTATGAAGAAATAGCGCAAATAACAGGACTGACGGAAACACAGGTGAAGGTATACCTGCACCGCGCGCGCAAAACATTGAAGGATTACCTGGTAAGTGTAGAAAATATATTATAAAAACGAGTAGCTATGGTGAATATGGAAAATTACGAGGAGTATATGCTGCTATATGCAGATGGGGAGCTGAACGAAGCTGAAGAAAAAGCCCTGCTTGCTTTTGTGGAAGAGCACCCGCAACTGAAGGAAGAACTGAAGCTATATGCTGCTGCGAGAATAATGCCTGATACTACGCAGGTATTTAAAGGGAAGGAACAACTGATGAAAAAGGCGCCTGCCAAACGTACCATTGCTTTAGATAAGCGCTGGTTGTATACCGCAGCAGCGGCCTGTGTAGCGATGATGGTATTTTTCATTTTGAGGAACAACAATAACGAAACAACCAATGAGCCTGTCATTGTTAATAATACACCTATAACAAAGCCTACTGATCAGCAGCCTGTACAACCTGCTGATACCGAAGAGTTCCATTCAACACCTGTAGACCCTATTGTTGTGAAACCGGCACCAAAGCAACAGCCCGCAATGGTAGCCGAACATAAAAAGCAACAACCTGCAACTAACACACAACAGCAAAAGACATTTGTAGCCCAACAAAATGATACAAAGCCTGTGGTTAGCGAAGAGCCGAAAACAATTGTAACCCATCAAAAACAAATAGTAAAGCAACCGCCCGTAATTGTAAAAAACGAAGAAGAACAACAACCAATAGATAACACCCCGGTAATCCGCGAAAAAGACAATACACTATTAGATGTGATTGGCAACCGCGACCGACTGGAAGGCGCAAGGGCAATAGCACTGGCCTTTGACAATAAAATAGAAAAGGTAAAAAAAATAAGAAGAAAAATTCAGGATACGGATGTAGCCCTGAAAATTGGTAAACGAGAATTTTTAATTGTAAGACTTTAAAACATAACCATTATATGAAACTCACTTATTTATTGCTGGCGGCTACATTACTAAGCAGTACTGCTTTTGCACAAGAGAAAACAGATAAAAAAACCGATAAACTGACTATCAGTACTGATGGTATACGTATTGACAAATATGAGGGTGATGAAAAATCGGAAAAGAAACAAGAGAAAAAATTCAGCATAGAGGTAGCTATGATTGATATAGGCGTCAACAGCCTGCATGATAAAACCGACTATACATCGGCCGCTGCGCAAAACTTTCTGCAGGTACCAGCCAACATGCAAAACGAAAACCTGTTTACTATGCGTACGGGCAAATCGATAAACGTAAACATAATACCTGTGATGGGTAAATGGAGAGTACTGAAAACAGACAGGCAGAAAATATACCTAGGCCTGGGCGTTGGTTTACAGATGTATAATTTCCGCTTCAACAAAAATATAAGCTATGTAAACAATAGCCAGCCTGCGGTTATATTAGAGGACTCTGTAGGATTTACTAAAAATAAATTAGGCCTTACTTACCTGACCGTGCCTTTGATGGCTACCTTCAAAACGAAACTGGCTGAAAAAGCGTGGCTGGTATATGGTGTAGGTATAAGCGCAGGCTACCGTATAGATAGCTGGACGAAGCAAGTATCGGCAGAAAGAGGTAAGGATAAAAACCACGACCAGTTTAACCTCAACAATTTCAACACCTGCATTACGGGTGAAATTGGCCTGGATGATTACTTTCGTTTGTTTGCCAGCTACCAGCTAACTGCACTGCATGAAACGGCACTTGACCAACATCCTTTCAGCATAGGCATACGCTTTGGCGGATTATAAATAGTTAGACCATAACAATTAACCACAACAACTGAAAAGGCCCGCAATTGCGGGCCTTTAGTATTTAAGAGTTTCAGTTATAATTATGGGAATAGAACACCTTTATATTTGTTGGCATCTACCATTGGTACGCTGGAACCATAAAAGCTATTGATAGTGCTAATGATATAGTTTGCTGCCAGAGCATAGCCTCTTTGTGTAAGATGCAAACCATCTAAAGAAAAAGCACCACCACTTACAAATGTTGCAGTATAGCTAACACCGTTGTAAGTAACACCACTTTGCAGCGTTCTTATATAATTGAACATATCAACCGTAGGAAGATTTTTTGCAGTAGCCGTGTTTTTGATGATGGTATTAAATTCATTGGTCATCATCCTTACCGAATCTGCCTCAGCAAGTGTTAAAACAAATTGTTCAGGTATTGGTTTTATACTGCCCCAATTAGCACAGCTAAGCGAATCGCGCGGAATAGTAAGCAGAATATATTCGCCTTCTCTCATCTGGCGGAATTTTGGGCCATCCTGTATTACATAATGGTTGGCGCCTTCCACAAAGCGAAGGCCGGTATTAGCATAATAAAGGTTCAGGTCGTCTGCTTGCCTTTTTGTTAGGTTAAGGCCACGTTCAGGTACGGTAGTACAGAATGGCGTAGCAAGTACATCAGGAATATTGATAGCTACTCCTTTAGCACCACGGTAAGTAAGCTGGCTTAAAACAGTATCATAAGCTGCGGTAAATACAAACGGGTCGGAGAAACGACCACCAGTACTGCCACCGCCACTGGTTACATAATTCAATACATCGTTACTACCTACCCAACAGGTAAAGAATGTAGGATTGACTTTTATCACCTCATCGATAGGCCTGCTGGTAGCAGGTTTTTCGAAGAAACGGCGTGCATACATATTGAATGCGCCATAACCGGGGAAGATAAAGTCGATACAACGAATACCGGGGATACCAGTGTTGTTGTAAGGCCCTCCATCGGCAATATTTACAGTGCTGCCCACAGTATCGGGAGCGCCGGGGTAAAGTATTGGCAACATCAGGGGTTGCGCATCGCACATACCTTTTGTAATAGCTAATTGGCGCTTAGGGGTAGGATAACCATCATTGCCAGGCAACAGTGGCTGCCTGAAGTTACCGCCGCCTACTTCTGCAAACTGGCCGGCCAGCATTGCCGGATATGAATTGATCTGGCCATCGCGATACAAAGTACCATCTGAAAAGCCTGCAGTAAGCGAGTTGCCCACTGCGAGATAACGCGTAAAATCAGCACTGCCCGCCTGTGGTTTCTCCGGTTCTATATTTGGTTTGCAAGCTGCAAAACTGCAAGCCAATAAACCGAGTATATATATTTTCTTCATGTCGTTGTCTGCGTTTTAATGATATTAGAAATCGTAAGTGATACCGATACCCGGAGTTATTGCTTTAGTTTGATAGATGCCGCTAAAGCCTTGCGCATCCCAGCTTGCAGTACGTTTCTGAGACGATACATATTCTATAGCGCCTAAAATAGTAAAATGCGCTGTTGGCTTGAAGGTAAAACCACCTGTACCTACCCAGCGGTTTGCATCAGGAAGATCCGGGGTTACAATACCATCTCTTACCGGAGAAGGATCGTAAGCGGCACCCAGCATAACAGCAACTTTATCGCTTATTTTATAATTGCCACCTACACGCAAGGCAAGTGTATTTTTATAGTTTCGCTCGTCGCGGCTATCATGTACAGCATCGGTATTTTGTGCAAAATCTATTATCAGGCTATCGTATGCTTTCCAGCCAACATAGTTAAGATCGGCCTGCAATGTAAGCCTGTCGTTCACTTTATAGCCTGCGCCTACCGATATAACTTCAGGCAAAGGAAGTGTGGATTTGAATGAGTTAACAGGGAAAGAATTTTGTAATGAAGCAGGAGCGCTGAACAGAGCATCGCCGTTTTTCACTTTCATATTAACGCGTGAACGGTAGGTTACACCAAAAGACCATGCTTCACCCGGTGTGAACTGCGCGCCGATGTTAAACCCAACACCCTGCGCGTCGCCGCTTAATTCCACCTTACTATCTAACGCATTCATGTTTTGCAATGGTATGTTGCGATCGATAGCTACATTACCAAAGGCGTAAATAAAACCACCACCTACCGATAGCCAATCGTTGATATATACACTGGCAGTTGGTTGCAGAAATATACTTTGCAGCTTGATGTTGGTGGTCATGTAGCGGCCAATCCAATCCTGATCCCATTTAGTACCGCTGCCAAATGGTGTATATATACCCAGGCCAATATTTACACGGCTTTTGTAAGCTACGGGGCCGGCAATGTACACGTTGAATGGTGTAAACACCTGCTGCTGTGTAGTTGCCGAATAGCTGCCCGGCGATTGTACATACTGTGTAGAAGGTATGATAGCCAATGCGCTTGCGCTCACCTGAATATTTTCAAGTTGCGCCAGGGCACCGGGGTTATAGAAAATCGACGATGCATCCCATGCGATGGCAGTACCACTACCGCCCATAGCCAGTTGCCTAAGGCCCTGCAAATTAAGCTGGTAACCCGCACCAAATGCCATGACAGATGATAGCAGCAATGAAGTGAGTAAGAGCTGTTTCTTCATAATTATAGTATATATTTTGGCATTGAGGCAGATAGACTAGCCCCAAAAACAGCATCAAATTAGTGTGAATAACACTAAAAAGCAATATTCGTACAAAAGAAAGCCCATAAATATAAAAAAATCAGGATGCAACACCTATTGTGGCAATGCTAACCTGAATACCCGGAATAGCTAATAATGCCTGTGCAGCTGCCTCCAGCGTAGCACCTGTGGTCAATACATCATCAATAAGCAGTATATGCCTGCCGGTAAGATTATTTTCATTGCTCACGCCAAAAGCCCCCTGCATATTTTCCATACGCTCCTCCCTCGACTTTTGGGTCTGGCTTTCAGTATTGCGGGTGCGGTAAAGTGTGCTTGTATCAACAGGTATTTGTAAAACTTCACTCATCCCGTTGGCAATCAGCTCGGTCTGGTTATAGCCACGCAAGTTTTGTTTGTCTTTATGTAGCGGTATGGGAATGATGTAGTCGATACCCGAAGCCCAGTTAAGCTGTTGCAGATCATAGCCCAGTTGCTTACCTAAATAGGTACCGATATATTCTTTGCCCTGGTATTTAAGTCCATGTAGTAAGTGTTGCAATAAACCTTCCACTGTGAAATAAGCAAACGAAGTAGCCTTTACTACGAGCACGCGGCCTGTAAAGCGCATAGCAGTCTCATTATCGGCTATATGGTGGTAAGCAGTACGCGGCAGGTAATAGACATTACAATTGAGGCAAAGCACTTCCTCTTCGGCCAGCAAGGGTTTACTGCAACCTTCGCAAAGACGTGGGTAAACCAAATGGGTGAGGCCATGTGAGAGGTCTTTCAACATAACTTAGAACAGCATTCGGTATACATCTTCAACCTTGTTCACCGTCTTTATCTCAATCTTGTAATTGTCTTTATTAAGGCCTTTGGCATTGGCTTTTGGTATGAAAATGACATCCATACCCAGCTTGTCGGCTTCCGCTATACGCTGATCGATGCGGTTCACGGCACGTATCTCGCCTGATAGGCCTATTTCGCCCACCAGGCACATATTTGATGGTAATGCCTTATCCTCGTAAGAGGAAAGCAATGAGCAAACTACCGCCAGTTCAATGGAAGGATCTTCGATCTTTAAACCGCCGGCAATATTGACAAATACATCTTTAGTGCCAAAATGGAAACCACCCCGTTTTTCCAATACTGCAAGCAGCAGTTGTAACCTGCGCAGGTCCATACCGCTTACGGTGCGCTGTGGAGTACCATACACGGCTTGCGTTACCAATGCCTGTACTTCTATCATCAGCGGACGCAAGCCTTCCATTGTGGAGGCTATTGCGATGCCACTCAATGGCTCATCGTGCTGAGAGAGTAATATTTCAGATGGGTTGCTAACCGGGCGCATACCCGTGGTTAGCATTTCATAGATACCCAGTTCGGAGGTAGAGCCAAAGCGGTTTTTGATGGTACGCAGGATACGGTAAGCATAATGGCGGTCGCCCTCAAATTGCAGAACGGTATCTACCATGTGCTCCAATACTTTGGGGCCTGCAATAGACCCTTCTTTAGTGATATGGCCTATAATACAAACGGGTATATGTGTAGCCTTGGCAAAGCGTTGTAATTCAGCAGCACATTCGCGCACCTGCGATACACTACCTGCCGGCGATTCTACATAAGGTGATTCCAGCGTTTGTATGGAGTCTATTATTATTAGCTGGGGCTTAATTTTCTTTACTTCCTGGAAGATGGTATTGGTATCCGTGGCTGTTAAAAGGAAGAGGTTGTCGTTCTCCACTCCTAACCGTTCAGCACGCATTTTTATTTGCTGTGCACTCTCCTCGCCCGATACATATAATATGGTGATATTCTTCCAGAGCATGGCGCATTGCAGGAACAGTGTGGACTTACCAATGCCCGGTTCTCCTGCAACTAATATTACCGAGCCCGGTACCATACCGCCGCCCAGTACACGGTTCAGTTCCGCATCGGGGGTTTGCATTCTTACTTCTTCCTGTGTTTCTACCTCAGAAAGCCTGTGCGATTTGCTTTTTGCTTTTTTGTGATCATCGTCTTCCCAAATAGCAGTATTCTTTTTATCATCACGCTGAATCACTTCTTCCACCAATGAATTCCAGGTACCACAAGAAGGGCATTTACCGGTCCATTTAGGAGTTTCTAAACCACATTGCTGACAGAAATATGCTGTTTTCGTTTTGGCCATAAGTAAGCTAAGATAGCAGAAAAGAAAAAGAGCCATCGGAGGAATCCGGCGGCTCTTACTTACTAACCCATTAAATTCACAACTTGATACAAAAGTAATAATCCCCCCGAAATCTAAAAAATAGATTTAGCCAACAGTAGCATTCATTTTTAAATTGACAGCTTTTTGCTATGAATATTTTATGAATAACAAATTGATAAACATAATATTACAAAAGATATAATTTTTACTAATTGAATTATTATATATTCAATCCAACATTAAAACAATTTAAATTAATTTAATATTCAATAAAACAATAAATTGATTGTGCATGGTTTTTAAGTACCATTGTGAGCGTTATTTTGCATTGATAAATTAATAAATACATACAGATGACTGTAATTGCAACACCGATAGAGAAAATTAAAAGATCATTTCTGCCGGAAGATTTTAAACTGACCACATGGGAGGCTTTACAACCCTATTTTGAAGATTTGAAGAACAGGAAACTTGAAAATAAGGCTGACCTGGAAAAATGGCTGGCTGATGTGAGCGAACTGGAAGCAGTGATAAGTGAAGATGCAAGCTGGCGACAAATAAAAATGACCTGCGATACCACGCAAAAAGAATACGAGGATGCATTTACCTATTTCTGTATGGAGATAGAACCACAAATGAAACCTTACTTTTTCGAGCTGAATAAAAAATTGCTGGACAACCCCCATGTAAATGAGCTGGACAAGAACAGTTACTTCCCATACCTGCGCAGTGTAAAAAATGCAACTGAATTATACCGCGAAGAAAATGTACCGCTGCAAGCAGAGGCAAGTGTACTGGCACAACAGTATGGTGTTATATCAGGCAAGATGGGCATTGAGGTAGATGGCAAAGAATACACGTTGCAACAAGCTGCGAAATTTTTGCAAAGCCCCGATCGCGATCTGCGCGAAAAAGTTTTCCGAAAAGTAGCCGAACGCCGCCTGCAAGATAAAGAGCAACTTAACGAACTCTTTGATAAGTTGCTAAAGCTACGCCACCAGATGGCCCTGAACGCAGGTTTTGAAAACTACCGCGACTATAAATTCAAGGAGTTGGGCCGTTTTGATTATACACCTGAAGATTGTTTTAAGTTTCATGAAGCAGTGAAGGAGCATATACTGCCATTGCAAAAAATACTGATTGAAAACCGCAAGCAACGTTTGGGGTTAGATGTGATGCGCCCATGGGATGGTGATGCGGAACCTGTAGGTACGCAACCACTTCGCCCATTTGAAACAGGTAAAGAACTTTCGGATAAAGCGATAGATGTATTTGACAAACTAGGCTCCTATTTCAGCGGTTGCCTCACCACTATGGTGAACATGAACCGTATGGACCTGGAAAGCCGTAAGGGCAAAGCACCTGGCGGTTATAACTGTCCGCTGGCAGAAACAGGTGTACCCTTTATATTTATGAATGCTGCAGGTACTGTGGGCGACCTGATAACAATGATGCATGAAGGTGGCCATGCTGTGCATTCATTCCTGTCGCACGAATTGCCATTGTCTGCATTCAAAGAATACCCTATGGAAATTGCGGAGTTGGCGAGCATGAGCATGGAGTTATTCTCGATGGAACATTGGGATGTTTTCTTCAGCGATAAAACCGAACTGCACCGCGCGCAAATGGATGAAATGGAACGCGTGATAAGTGTATTGCCTTGGATAGCTACAATAGATAAATTTCAGCACTGGTTATACACACACCCCGGCCATACAGAAGAACAAAGAAGAGCAGAATGGATGAACATACTGAATGAATTCTCAACAGGCGTTACCGATTGGACTGGCTTTGAAGAATACCGTTCTTACTTCTGGCAAAAACAACTGCACCTGTACGAAGTACCATTCTATTATATAGAATACGGCATAGCACAATTGGGTGCAATAGCCATGTGGCGCCAGTACCGTAACAATAAAGAACAGGCTTTAGAGAATTATAAAAAAGCACTTAGCCTGGGTTATACTAAAACACTAAAAGAATTGTACGATACAGCAGGTATTAAGTTTGATTTCTCGCCAGCTTATGTGGCAGAGCTGGGCAGCTTTGTAAAAGACAGGTTGGTGGAGATGGGATTGAAATAACTAGCTATTAATAAATAGTTAAAAGCCCGGCTTAATGCTGGGCTTTTATTTTTCCTAGCGCATCGTTTTTTTCGAATAACCATAAGTTGTAAGTGTCATACCATATCATTAATAGTCAACAAATAAACCTAACCAATGGTTAATATTCATATCAATAACTCAACAAAACATAACCCAACGCACAGTAAATACATGTGGTCTTTTCTATTTCAAAAACTTAAGAAATATTATGCAAAAATTTACCTTGTTATTAGCTACACTCTTACCTTTTGCTTGCCTGGCACAGCCAACAGCAGAAAAAACAAACATCCGTATATATGAGCACCACAGCTCAAGCATAAACCAAAATATGCCTTATGGTTATGGTGCCAATGGTTCACAATCGGGCTACGATTTTGTCAACAATGATTATTATGACAGTTTCAATCCATCAACCATGGGAGGCTGGACTGCAGCAGAACAGGCCAATATTGATATGGTAGAGCACAATGGAGGTTTCAATACACCCTTTGGTTTTACTTCTGCTACCAGCTCGATATGGGGTGGATCAATAAAAGGTAATGATATAACAGTATATGCAGAAGCGCCTGCAAGTTTTGAATATGATTCAGCCAGTAATGTATCTTATATCAAAGACGCTATGCCCGCAAGTACAAGTAAAGAGATAGCAGAAGTAGTAGCTAATAAAGTGTACCTGGCAAAAATCAGAAATCTGGATCTTTATGTAGCTATAAAGATCACTAATGTGAAGAATGTATCACCCAATACATCTCCGGGCATGGATCCGGATGATGTGTATTTCGATTTCGACTATAAATATGGCTACTATTTCCCAACTGATGTTAAGAGTATTTCAAAAACAGAAAATACATTTAACATTGCGCCAAACCCGTCGAACGGTAGCTTCAGGATAGCTTATATGCCTAAAGATTTACGAATGAACAATGCTACAGTTCGCATTATGGACATGACCGGCAGAATAGTATATGCACAACCCGCAAGTACTATAAACATAACAACCAACTTGCCTGCAGGTAACTATATAGTTTCATTAACCGATGGAAACAGCAGCTATAAAAGCAAACTGGCAATAATAGAATAATATTTCATCATAGTAAGGCTGCTAATGCAGCCTTACTTATTCAAATAAATAAGCTGCTTTCTCAAGGCTCTCCGGTTTACCCACATCTATAAATACATTACCGGTATGATCGAAGCCTTTGATGATTTCTGATTTTGCAAAGTGTAGATAGACATCTATCATCGAGAATTTACCTTCGAAAGGCATATCTAATATTTTAGGCGATAGCACCTGTATGCCGCTGAATGCAAATGGCTGCGTTATTGCACTATCGCGTGAAATGCGTTGTTGACCCGTAGTATTATTCTGCCAACCACAAAGGGCCATCTGATCATCGAATAAAAGCTGGCGCGATGAATCGCGCTTCATCACTGCGAGGGTTGCTATTGCATTTGATTCTTTATGCGCTGCTATCATCCTGCCTAGGTCGAGGTTGGTCAGCACGTCCACATTTATTACCACAAATGCTTCCTCACCTTCAAAATAATGTGCTGCTTTTTTTAGTCCACCGCCTGTTTCTAAAACCACATCGCGCTCGTCAGATATTGTAACCCAACTACCAAAGCCACCATTTTCCTCAATAACATCTTCTATTTGTTGCGCGAAGTGATGTACGTTAACAATTACATCTTCAATACCGAAACGTTGCAGGTATTTAATGGTATGTTCCAGCAGGGTTTTGCCATTCACTTCTGCCAGTGCTTTGGGGTGGTGGTCGGTAAAAGGCTTCAGGCGTGTGCCGAGGCCCGCGGCGAAGATCATGGCTTTCATATAGTAAAAATAGCGGAAAGCTGAATAAAATCTCAAATCTGCTACCTTTGCCACAAATCATAAAAAAATTATGTCTTTAGTAGTAGTAGGCACTATCGCCTTCGATGCGCTGGAAACGCCATTTGGCAAAGTGGATAGGATAATTGGCGGATCGGCCATGTATGCAGGTTATGCTGCAAGCAACCTTACACAGCCCATCAAACAAGTATCTATAATAGGTGGTGATTTTCCGCAGGAAGAGATAGATAAAATGACTGCACGCGGAATGAATTTTGAAGGTGTTGAAGTGGTGAAAGATGGTAAAAGCTTCTTCTGGAGTGGCCGCTACCACATGGATATGAATACGCGCGACACGCTGGTAACTGACCTGAACGTACTGGCGCAATTCAACCCCCAAATACCCGACAGCTACCAGGATTGTGAATTCCTGATGCTGGGCAACCTAAGCCCTGCAGTGCAAATAAGTGTCATCAACCAGCTAAAAACGCGCCCTAAGTTAGTAGTAATGGATACTATGAACTTCTGGATGGAAATAGCGATGCCTGAACTGGAACAAGTACTAAAAATGGTTGACGTACTGATGGTGAATGATGGCGAAGCGCGCCAGCTAAGCGGTGAATATTCGCTGGTGAAAGCTGCACAGAAAATACAGGCAATGGGGCCTAAATATGTTATTATAAAAAAAGGCGAACATGGTGCGCTCCTGTTTCATAACAAAGAGGTATTCTTTGCCCCAGCTTTGCCATTGGAAGATGTATTTGACCCTACCGGCGCAGGCGATACATTTGCAGGTGGTTTCATAGGGCATATAGCTAAAACGAAAGACATTTCTTTCGAGAATATGAAAACCGCTATTATCGTTGGTTCGGCTATGGCTTCTTTCTGTGTAGAGAAATTTGGCCCAACCCGTATGCAGGAAATAACGAAGGAAGATATAGAAGCCCGTATGGATGCTTTTGTTGACCTGGTGAACTTTGATATTGCTTTGGTATAATATCTATTTACAATAGACTAATAAGAATAAAGGCTGCACTAATGCAGCCTTTATTTATTCAAGCAGATGCTCATCACTATCTTCTATCAGGTTGAGGTCTACCTCTTCCATACCCGCTATGCCTTCTATAGACCCTTTTATGTGTGCGGCATTGAGCAATACTTTTTCCAGTTGCTTTTCGCGTACTTTCCACAGTTTCTCCATCTGGTCGCGCTCTTTTTGTATGCTGATGCGCATGCTCATAAAGCCTTCACGTATTGCCTTCCATTGCTCAGAAAATTCAGAACCTATCAGGTAGTTATACAGAAGTGTCATTTTATCACCTTTATTATCCTGGCTTTTGCCCGCAGTGTACACGCGTATTATCAGGTCGCGCAATACATAAGCCAAAGCACGCACTTCTTTAAAAGAACATATCCATACACCATCGCGCTCACCAAAGCCTTCCATATCCTTTGGCATTGCCTGTGTAACAATAACCGCCACATCGGCCCCAAGGCTACGCATGTCGGCTTTCAGCTTTTCTATCCACTCTATGCTAAAGTCTTTAGTGCGTTTACTCTCATAAATGATCTTACCACATTCCTGGCCAAACTGGTTGCGTACCTGTTGTATGCAATCGGCACCACGCACACCTTTACCCACTTCACCTACCAGGTCGAAAGGAAATGTATTGCGCAGCAATTCTTCTAAAGCCAATTCCTGTACTTCGCCCTGCAACTGCATGGAGCCTTGTTCTGCTTTTCGGCGCATTTCTTCTACCAGCTTATTCTGGTCGTCTATTTTCTTCTCATACTCTTTAATGCGCATCTGGTGCTCCAGTTCTTTAACACGGTTGCGTTCATCTTCTTCTCTACGTATCAGATCGGTGAGCTTGTTGCGCTCTTCCAGCAGCATTTGCTGCAGTTTAAGATCCAGTTCCTTTTCCTTGCTTAATATTTCCTGTTCTTTACGTATAAAATCCAATTCTTTTTCGCGTGCCAGCCTCAGTTTTTCTTCTTTATCAGCATCCATCTCCTTCAGCATTTTCAGTTGCACTTCGTAATCGCCCTCTACTTGCTTACGTACCTGCTGCTCTATTTGTACCGATATTTTTTGACGTTCTTCTGTTATCAGGCGAAGCGTTTCTTCTTCCTTCAACTGCAACTGGCGTTGATAGTCCCCTTCTTTTTTCTTGTATTCATCATCTTTTTTCTTCTGCCAATCCATCATCTGGGCACGCAGCTCTTTTTGTACCTCATCGCGTATAGCGTCATTAGGTTCAAATTCATTCGCACAGTTAGGACAAATTATCTTTGTAGTCATATTATCGTTAAAAACACTTACGGAATATACAAAGTTCGTATTTATACAGGAACACCTAGGGTACTAATTTTTGCGTATTTTTCGGTTTCATGTACCTGAAGCAATTCTTTATTGTTGCCTGTTTATTGATATCGGTGCCTGCTATGGCACAGGTACCAGTATCAGCGCAATCCAGTTTTGATAAAGCAATGCGGCTCAGGCAGCAAAAACAAAATGAGGCAGCGTGCAAGGAAATGCAGAAGGCCATTAGCAATTACCCGGCATATACCGAAGCCTATAGCGTACTAGGCGAATGGTATTTTACCGAACGTAAATATGCAGATGCCATAAAAATATTTCGACAGGCAAGCAGTAGCACACGGAATGGAACACAGGCATTTGCCAAGCCATTGGCCAGGTGTTTGTTATATAACTATCAATCGTCAAAGGCACTCAATGTATTAAACAGTACACAGCCGGGTAAAGCTGGAGATGACTGGAAAGCTTTATCGGCGCAGGCAATGTTCATGCAAAAAAGTATGAACCAACCATTTTATGATACTATACACAATATGGGTATCAGCGTGAATACGCCTTTCGCAGAAACACACCCTTATATATCGGCTGACAGTCAAACCTTATATTTTACACGAAGAGTAAATGGAATTGACGATGATTTTTTTCGTAGCAGGAAAGACAGTTGCGGGGGGTGGTTTTATGCACGTAATATGGGTAGTCCCCCCAATACCAGCAGTCATGAGTCGGCGCAAATGATATCTGCTGATGGGCACTACCTTTTCTTCAGCCGTTGCGATAACCGCAGCGACAATGGATGGGATCGCGGCGGTTGCGATCTTTTTATGGCTTATACAGCCGATAGCGTATGGTCGATACCACAAAGCTTTGGTGCTACAATTAATACACCTGCCTATGAAGGTATGCCTTGCCTGTCTTCAGACAACAGGGAATTGTATTATGTAAGCGACAGGCCAGATGGATATGGTGGGTTGGATATATGGGTATCAAGGTTTGAAAACGGGTTATGGCAAGAGCCGCGTAACCTTGGCCCGGGCATCAATACAACAGGAGATGAAACTGCACCTTTTTTACATGCCGATAATAACACGCTTTATTTTGCCAGCGACGGGCATGTAGGCATGGGTGGAAATGACCTATATTTCTGCCGGCGAACGGGTGATACTACCTGGAGTAAGACTGAGAACCTGGGTTACCCTATTAATACTACAGCTAATGAAAGCAGTATATCTCTAACTGTTGATGGACACCGCGCATATTTATCATCTGACAGAGATAGCGTGGCCGGCAATTATGATATATATGAATTATCAATGCCACCAATGCTGCAACCCGTACCTATAGCCGTGCTGAAAGGTTATACCTACGATAGCATGACCAAGGACAGGTTGAACTATGCAAGTATTTATATAAGCGATGCAAACACCGGTGAGCAATTATACCATTATGTATCGAACAGGGGTGATGGCAGTTATATGATAACACTACCCGTAGGACGTAACTATACTTACAACGCCGACCGTATAGGGTATCTTGCTATGACCGATACCCTCCGGTTTAGAAACATAAGTGCTATGGAGGCTATAAGCTACAATATTCCCTTACTACCCCAGGGGTACGAGGCACCTGTAACCGACACTACCCTTGTCACCATACATTTCCCGAGAAATGTAGCCGCTGTATCTGATTCTGACCGAGCCATCCTTGAACTCCTGATAAAACCTTATCTGCAACAACCTAACATGATGATATTGGTGCAAGGTTATACAGACAATACAGGCACACCAATGATCAATGAACAGCTATCTTATGAACGTGCAAAACTTGTGTCTGATGCTATCATGGCTATGGGTGTTGATAGCTCCGCTATCAGTTCACAAGGTTGGGGAGAGGCCGACCCTGTGGCTACTAATGATACCGAAGAGGGCCGGACGGAGAACAGGAGAGTAGAAGTAATTATCAGGAGATAGCTACTTAGTAAATAGATCGATTCCATTATGGCATTCCTATGACAATTGAAGTATGCTATAAAAAGCACCATGTGTACTTTTGCAGCTATGAGTTGGGTACATTACATTCCTATAGCAACCACAGTTTTTTCTGCCATATTTTTCAGCATCCTCTTCCGACATTGGAACCGGCAAAGACAAACACTTTATTTGTTCTGGTGGATGCTTGGTGTTCTATTTTATGGTGCCGGTACTGTTACCGAAAGTATTAATACCCTTGCAGGCTATAGCGGGGCCAATTTTAAAGCCTGGTATATATTTGGTGCGCTATTAGGTGGTGCCCCACTGGCGCAGGGCAGCGTGTATCTTTTAATGAAAAGAAAGAAAGCAAACACACTCAGCGCAATATTGATAACTGTAATCATTATCACCTCTATATTAGTTATATGCTCTCCATTGCATGAAGTAAAAGGCACGGATGTAAGGCTAAATGGGGAAATTTTACAATGGTCATTTATCAGGTTAATCACTCCATTTATCAATATATATGCGTTTATTTTCCTGGTAGGCGGCGCGGTATATTCAGCGTACATCTACTATAAACAAAAACACTTTAAAAGCAGGTTTTATGGCAATTTACTTATAGCCATAGGTGGATTGCTGCCTGGTATAGGTGGCTCCTTTACAAAATTTGGATATGTAGAGGTATTGTATGTTACCGAATTTATAGGCCTGTGCTTTATATACTGGGGTTACTATGTTATTAAACAAGCATCAGAAACATCTCTTCACTCCAACCAGTTAAAGTACAAAGAAAATTTGCTAACCCCTGCATCCTGATACTTTAAAAAATGCCCGAAGACATAATAAAGGAAGCCACCCGAATTGAGTGGCTTCCTTTATTTTAATTATCTGTCTAATTATTTCCCTTTCGCTTGCGCAGCTTGTATCTGCTTAACCAGGTCGTTATTAGGTTCTATTGATAACACCAGATCTTCGTATTTCTTTTGGTTAGCTTTATCATTAGCATTGTAATAATACAACAGCATGTATTGATAAGCCTGCATCAGGTCGTTTTTCTTATCATAGTCTGGGCCTACTTTTTCAAGCCATTTAGTATAGAAAGGAACAGCTGTACCTTGTTTACCTTCGTTGTCAACTGCAGCACCTACACGGCCTCTCCAGTATGTAGCAGAAGGTTGGTCGGGGAACTTTGTTTCCATTTGTTCAAA